>JAAEPW010000301.1 GCA_024232355.1 Chloroflexota bacterium
AAAAAGGGGCTTGTAGCCGAGGTTTCCATACCTCGCAGGGCCTTACGCGCTATGGAAAGCGCGGCTACATCGTAATCCCATTCAACTGAACCAGTGCCGCAAAGAAAGGAGATGATAAAAACCTTGAGGCGAATGACACCAATTTTTCTAGATCTGTTCGTAAACATTCTTGATGAAAATTCCAATTGTGGAAAGGAGAAAAAGATGAAAAACTTGCGTTTAGTTTGGTTGGCCGCAATCGTGTTGATTTTGGCTACTATGGCGTGCGGAGGCCAAGATGCAGCTACTCCAGAAACACCCCCTACGTCAGAACCTCCTCCTACGTCAGCAGTATCACCGACCATGATGCCGACGAATACGCCCAAAGCCCCGCCCCCGACAGATGTCCCAGAAGGGGCTTCAATCGAGATCACCAACGAATCGGGCAGAGACATTTGGTACGTTTACCTGTCGCCCAGTAAGACTGACGGTTGGGGCGAGGATTGGCTGGGCGACGTTATCATCCGAGACGGCGAGGCGCACACCATTTATGGTGTCTCGGAGGGCATTTATGACGTTCTGGCCAAGGACGAGGACGGGGAGCAGATCGAAATCTTTTGGAGTGTGGATCTTGAAGGTGGGATGACGTGGAGTGTCAGTGGTCTGGCCTCGCTCCAGATCACCAACGACACTGACAAAACCATCGGCTACCTCTACATCGCGCCCACCGACGATGATACCTGGGGGGACGATTGGTTGGGTGAAGACGTTATCCCGGCTTGCGAAACCTACACGGTGGAAGGTGTCTCGAACGGTTTTTATGACATCAGGGCCAAGGATATGGATGAAGAGTTCATCGAGGCGATTTACAACGTCAATCTCGATGGCACCGACACTTGGACGGTGATCGGCAAGACTTTTCTGCCAAGCAACGCTGATCTGCGCTTTGAGGATGATTGGACGAATAACAGCAACAATTGGGGCAGCGATACCGAGGGCGAGCGCGTCCACTATATGCGTCCGGCCGATGGCGAGTACTGCATTCGGGTCAAAGTCAATAATCAGACAGGGATGGAGTGGTACGAACCGTTCACCACCGACGAGTTTGTCGCCGAGGTGGCTTGCAGCATCGATGGAGCCGAAGATGCCACTTGTGGCCTGGGCTTTGGCCCAGATATAGACAACATCTATTGGCTCGAAATCTCCCCCAGTGAGCAGGCGTACGCCCTCTTTTTGCGAGAAGATGGTGAATGGAAGGACAACCTGGCGGATTGGGACATATCCAAGCACATAATCCCCGACAGCACAAACTATCTGCGCCTGGAGCGGGTTGGGGGAGTCGTATCATTGTACGTCAATGCCATACTGATGGGCGAGGCGGACGGAAAACGTTTCCCGATGGGCCGTGTTGGAATCGGCGGCTCTACGTACGATACGGCTGACGCGACCATTTGTATGGATAACTTGCGCGTGTGGCGGCTCGAATAGTTTGATGCGATGTCACAATCTTTATTCGGTCCAGACACTTTGCGCGATACTATCCCGCCTCAGGTAGACGTTTACACCGACGGTGGCTGTGACCCTAACCCCGGACCCGGTGGCTGGGGGGGCATAATTCGCTGGGCCGACCGAGAATGGACGCTCAGCGGCAATGATCCCGACACGACCAACAATCGGATGGAGTTGCACGCTGCCGCGGCGGCTTTGGCGGTCTTGGAGGGGCTGTTGGGCCGCTGCCAGGTAAACGTCTATACCGATTCTCAATATCTGCGGCAGGGCATCACCGAATGGCTGGCTGGATGGGTAAGCCGGGGATGGCGCACTCGCGACAAGCAACCGGTCAAGAATCAAGACCTGTGGCGCGTGCTTTACCGGTTGAGCCAGGCCCACGACGTGACCTGGCAATGGCTCAAGGGTCACGCCGGACATCCCCTCAACGAGCGGGCTGACCAGTTGGCGACCGCGGCGCGGCGGTCACTGCGCCGCATCCGTCCCTCTGACCCTACGCCAGATGTGCCACAAGCTCCTAATAATGGTGGGCCAACCGTCGAGATCTGTATCAAGGCTAGTTGCCGGGGGGCACAGGGGCAGGGCGGGTGGGGGGCCGTGCTCCGTATGGAAGAGCACACCAGGTCTCTCAGCGGCGGCGAATCCCAGACGACGGCTAATGCGATGCTCATCCGTGGCGCAGCCGAGGCGCTAGAGGCGCTGACCAAGCCCTGCCAGGTAACTGTCTACTCGGACGCCAAGTACCTGATCCAAGGGGCTTCGCAGTGGGTGAAAGGTTGGCAAGCGCGGGGTTGGCAAACCAGGAATGGCAAGCCGGTCGCCAACCGGGCCGCGTGGGAGGCACTGATGGGTGCTGCTCGCCCACACCAGATCGTTTGGCAGCAAGCCAAAGAAGACAATGCCCCCACTGACCTGGCGTGGGCTGGCGAGTTGGCATCAGAGGCCGCCAAATTGGGAGAGGTAGATGATTGATACAACCTTTGGAATACAAGAGACGTCAAAAAGATGAAAAAAAAAGCTCAAGAACAACCGGTAGATGAATTGATAAGAATGGGCCAACAGGTTGCTGGATTGGAAACGTCTCTCACAGCGCGCGAGAGCGAGGATCGTTTCCGTGCCATCTCTGAGCTTGTCTCTGACTTTGTCTATGCGATCCGTGTTGAGCCTGACGGCACAATGGTATATGAGTGGACGACAGAAGCCCTCACCAACGTCACCGGTTATACTGTAGACGAACTGGAAAAACGGGGCGGTATGGCGAGTCTCGTTCATCCAGATGACAGGCGAGGTTCTCTCCGACGACTGCGAACGCTTCGATCGGATCATTCATCAACTATAGATGAGTTACGTATTGTTACCAAGAGCGGTGAAATGCGTTGGATCCGCAATTATGCGCGATCGGTTTGGGATGAGGATCAAGACCGTGTCGTACGTATTTACGGCGCAGTACAGGATATCACTGAGCGTAAACAAGCAGAGGCAGCATTACGGGAACAAACACGCGCGCTGCAAGAGAGCGAAGAACGACTACGGTTGTTTGTGGAAAGCGTTGAAGATATTGTCACTATGCAGGATGTTAAAGGCAAGTACCTGTATTACGGCAGCTCTCCTCGATACGGTATCAAGAGTAGTGATGTGATAGGAAGGACTCCATCCGATTTTCACGAGCCGGCATTTGCAGCCAAGATTATGGAGCGGCTGCAGCAAGTAGTCTCCAGCGGACAGAGTTTGACTACTGAAACCGAGTTGGTCTGGCAGGGAGAAACACTCTGGTTTATTGATCATCTTTATCCGATCAAAGATATGGACGGGCATATTTCGGCCGTGGCAACGATCTTGCACAATATCACTGAACGCAAACGGGCTGAAGAGGGCCAGCGTCGTGCGCTGGATGAGGCACTGCAAGCGACACGCGCGTTGCAAGAGAATAAAGAGAGACTGGATCACTTTATGCATTCGGCCACTGACCAGTTCTCCCTTTATGATTCGGACCTTAACTTTCTTGATATCAACCAAGCGGCGTTAAAAATGTTCCTCGATGGAACCAAAAAAGAGGACATTATTGGAAAAAACCTCACAGAAATAGTACCCGATTTCAAAAAAAGTGGTCGACATGAAAAATATCTGCACGTAATCAAAACAGGTGAGCCTTTCTTTGCCGATAGCATTGTCCCTCACCCTTTTTTTGGTGACAAGCACTTGAGTGTTAGAGCCTTCAAAGTGGGCGATGGTTTGGGTTTGGTTGTCAGAGACGTCACCGAGCGGGTGCAAATGGTGAATGCACTGCGGGAGAGCGAAGTGCGGTATCGAACGTTGTTTGAGCAATCGCTCCATGGAATCATGATTGCTCAAGATGGTCGCATTGTTCTGGTCAATTCAACCTTTGCCGAGATGATGGGATACTCGGTGGGGGAATTGATAGCCATGTCGCCTCAAGAGATAACAGAGTTGGTTCATCCTGAGGACAAAGAATTAGTCCTGCAACGTCATTGGGATCGATTGGCAGGAAAGGATGTGTCGTCAAGCTGCTCGATTCGCTATATCCGCAAGGATGGCGCGGTGCGCTGGATGGAGATCTCTGCGGACCTGATCGAGCATCTGGGCAAGCCTGCTGTGCACGCATTTTACACAGATATCACTGAACGCAAGCAAACAGAACAAGCGTTGCATCAGCGAACGGCCCAGTTGGAAGCACTGCGCGAGGTAGAGCTAAAGATTGCGGCCCAGTTGGACCTGGATACACTGTTACATTCTATTGCCTCTTGGGCTATGGAAATGATGCAAGGGATCTCGGCAAGTGTCTGCCTCTACGTACCAGAGCAAGACGCACTTGAAACCGTAATAGTCATTGGTGAGCCTATTGCACTGATAGGAAGCATGTTACGGCGAGGAGAGAGTATCTCTGGCAGGGTGTGGGAGACGGGTAAACCTGTGGTAGTTGACGACTACCAACACTGGGTGGGAAAAATGGCCGTCTATGATGGATTTTCAATCGGTGCGATGATCAGTGTGCCGATTCGTTTGAACAGAACGTTTCTCGGAGCGTTGAGCATTGTGTCTGATACGCCGCACGCTTTTACCCAGGCTGATGCCGAGTTGCTGAGTCTGTTTGCTACTCAGGCAGCCATCGCCATCCGCAACGCTCGACTGTACGAGGCCAGGCGAAAACAAGCCACTCAATTGGCTGTGGTCAATCAGGTGGCACGGCAGGTTGTCTCGATTCTAGAGCCGGATCAACTTTTGCACGAGATCGTTACTGCCATTCAGCATGGGTTTGGGTACTTTAATGTGATCCTTTTACAACTCGATGAGGCTACCAACGAATTGGGGAATCAAGCTATGGCTGGTGGTTTCTCGAGCATGGCGCCGCCGGATTATCGCCAGAAGGTGGGAGAGGGACTGATGGGCTGGGTGGCTGAAACCGGACGTTCGCTTTTGGTTAACGATGTAAGGCAGTCGCCTCAATATATCGTTGGTTTTCCCACGGACGAGTCAACACTGTCCGAGTTGTGCGTGCCTCTGAAACTGGCGGATCATATCGTTGGCGTGCTTGATGTTCAGGCAATTGAGCTGAATGCCTTTGATGAGACAGATCTTGTTGCTATGGAGACCCTGGCGGGCCAGATTGCCGTGGCAATCAAGAACGCGCAACTGTATGAAAGGGCGCAACAAGAACTGGCCGAGCGCAAGCAAGCAGAGGAGACACTGCAACGGCGCAACCGATCGTTGGCATTGCTCAACCGGGCTGGGCAAGAATTTGCCGCGACGCTCGATCTGGATCAAGTGCTTGCGGCCTTTCTGGGCGAGGTGTGTCACTTGTTGGATGTGACCGCTGGTTCGGTCTGGTTGATCGATTTTGATACCGATGAGGTGGTCTGTCAGCAGGCATATGGACCCGAGAACAGCTTTGTGCAAGGATGGCGATTGCCATTGGGACGGGGTATCACTGGTTGGGTAGCCCGTCATGGCCAAAGTTTGGTTTTGTCGGATGCGCAGGTCGATGATAGATATTATAGGGGTGTCGAGCGGGAGATGGAGGTGGAATTTCATTCCATTCTCAGTGTACCTCTAAGAACTAGACAAAAGGTGATCGGTACGCTTCAGGTGGTAGACACAATGTATGGACGTTTCGATGCCGCTGATCTGACGTTGATCGAGTCTCTGGCCGCGACGGCGGCGATTGCTATCGAGAATGCCCGTCTGTACGAGCAGACTCGTCGAGATGCCGAGACCAAGGCTACTTTGTTGCACGAGATCAATCACCGCGTCAAGAACAACTTGTCTGCTATCATTGGTTTGATCTATGCCGAGCAGCGTCACGCCAGGACAGAAAATCAAGCGGATTACCAATCCATTTTAAGAGATCTATCCCATCGAGTGCAAGGACTGGCCAAGGTGCATACCCTACTCTCTGCCTCCGGGTGGGCATCATTGCCCTTGGATGAATTGGTCGGGCAAATCATCTGGGTGGCCTTGCAAATGTTGCCCCGCCACAAGCGCATCTCTGTAGATGTGACGCCGTCGTCGATCCAGGTGATACCGGAACAGGCGAATGACTTGGCATTGGTGATCAATGAGCTTGCCACCAATACAGCCGTCCATGCATTGACCGAGCAGGATCAAGGGGGCATTAATGTCCGCATCGCTCAAGATGAGGATGAGATTGTCCTCATCGAGTTCCGAGACGATGGGCCAGGGTATCCAGAAAAGGTTCTGACGTTGGAATCTCATAGCGTGGGGTTGTATCTGATACAATCGCTTGTGAGTCACAATCTATGTGGCGAGTTGACCCTTTGTAACGATGGTGGTGCAGTCACCACAATCCGTTTCAAAAAGGCAACAGATCACAGTCAATCAATGGGGAGACAAATATGACCGTATTGGACATACGGGTGTTGATTGTTGAGGATGATTTTCTTGTCAGTGAAATGATTCGAGGAATATTGGAGGGGATGGGGTATATTGTCGTTGGTGTGGCGGCAGATGGGTACCAAGCTGTTGAGATGGCTCAATCCACCCGACCCGATGTGATTATAATGGACTTGGGACTGCCCAATATGGATGGAGTGGAGGCCACCCGTCGCATCTATGAATCTTGCCCAACGCCGATCGTGATACTGACGGCTTATGATGCGCCGGACCTGGTCGAACAGGCCAGCGCGGTCGGGGCTGGGGCCTATCTGGTCAAACCCCCCGGCGCGCGGGAGATGGAACGGGCCATTACCATCTCGATGGCACGCTTTAACGACATGATGGAACTGCGTCGTCTGAATATCGAGTTACAAGCCGAGATCGCCGAGCGGATACAGACGCAAGCATCATTGTTGCAAGTCACGCGTGCGTTGCAAGAGTCCGAAGAAAAATATCGCCACGTTGTGGATCACGCCAATGAGGCCATCGTCGTGGCTCAAGATAGGATGCTGCGATTCTCTAACCCCAAAGCAGTAGAGATTACGGGTTATTCACAGACCGAGTTAGCCTCTACACCGTTTACTGAGCTTGTGCATCCAGACGATCGAGAGATGGTAGTAAATCGTCACCTCCAAAGACTGCGAGGCGAGTTGGTGCCCAACATATATTCGTTCAAAATCGTTAACAAGAGCGGTGATGCGAGATGTGTCCAAGTCAACGCGGTTCTGATAGATTGGGAGGGCAAACCGGCTACACTCACCTTTCTGAGCGACATTACCGAGCGCATGCGGGCAGAAGTAGACCTGCGCAAGAGCGAAGAGTTCAACCGAGCACTGATTGAGCACTCGCCCATCGGGATTTCGGTGCGCAGTCGGACCGGTCGTTTGCTCTTTTATAACGACGCGTGGAAAAAGATATGGGCCATATCCGATGAGAATATTGCCCAAGACCTCATGCGTGTCCGGCCCAAGTTGGCTCTCGACCAGCGAGACGACTACCTCGGGCTTTATCGTGATCAACTGGAGCAAATTTACCAAAACGGAGGTTCCTTGCACGCTCCTAAACTTCGGATGATGCGACCATGTCCGGGAAAAGCGGAATGGATCGACCAATACTTTTATGCCATCCAAGATGAGAGTGGTCAGGTGGATCGGGTTGTTGTTCTCACCGAGGACGCCACGCAGCGTGAACGAGCAGAAGAACAAATCAAGGCCTCGTTGCGAGAAAAAGACGTGTTGCTGCGAGAAATTCACCACCGGGTCAAAAATAACCTACAGATCATTCACAGCTTGCTGGATCTTCAATCGGATTACATCCAAGATGAGCAGGCACTTGAGGTATTTCGGGAAAGTCAACAGCGTGTCCGTGCGATGGCGCTCGTTCACGAACGATTGTATCAATCCAAGGACCTGGCCAAAGTTGATCTCGCCGAATACATTCAAAACCTGAGCAATGATCTATTTCTGTCGTATGGGACGGATGCGGCCAACATTACCCTAGAAACCAACGTCAGTGAAATCGTTTTGGATATCGATATGGCTATTCCTTGTGGTTTGATTATCAGTGAATTGGTTTCCAATGCTATGAAGCATGCTTTCCCAAACGGGAGAAAAGGCAAAATCAGCATTGATTTTCATCCGGTTGGCGATGATGATGGACTAACTTTGGTGATTCAAGATGACGGAGTTGGATTTCGCCAAGACTGGAACCCAGAAAATCTGAAATCATTTGGGTTACGGTTGGTCAGCATGCTGATCCGCCAGTTAAAGGGCGAGATGGAAATTGATCAAAGCAATGGTACTTTGTTCGAGATCACACTGAGGGGCAGTTAGGCTTTTCCAGTTCTTAAATCCTCCCAAAATTTGCGGTGGAGAATCTCGTAAATCACAAAGTGACAAAATAACCGGAAAAGCTCAAGGAATTCCGTCATAAAATCTGTTTGGGAAATTTATTTCTCTAGAATTCACTTGTATATCTGTTGATGCTTGCCCTTTTTCCCCATCTCTGGTAGACTTTTCTTCGCCGCCATCGGGCGGCGATTTCGTGATAGGGAAGATTTTGATGATGAAAAAGTTGCGTCATTGGTCGTTGTTATCATATATTTGCGTCATGTGCATCGCGGCTGCCTGCACACGCTACACATCGGAACCTCCACCTGTACTGGAGAATCCTCAAGCCTCTGAACAAGCGCATGTGGAGATTTCCGCATCGTCTGTTCCTGCTCCTACTCCGATCTCTGCACCCACTCCTGCGTACCCCGGTACTTATACAGGCATACCTACGCCCAACCCGACGCCTGTCGGGCACTCGGATGGTACGGGGGTGGAAACGTACACTGTTCAGCCTGGTCAGACATTGGGCTGGATCGCCCTGGTATTTGGCTGCACCGTTGACGAGATCGTCGTTGCCAATGGTCTGCCCAACGCGGATAGCATTGTTGCCGGTCAGACGCTTATCATTCCCGTCAACGCCACCGAGATCGGCCCGGCCTTTAAACTGATTCCCGATAGCGAGATGGTTTATAGTCCTGCTTATATCCATTTTGATTTGCCGGGCTTTGTGGTCGCGCAAGGGGGTTATCTGGCAAGCTATACGGGTGATGCTGAGGGGGGCACCTTCACGGGAATCGAAATCGTTCAACTGGTATCGCAGCGTTACAGTGTAGGGCCGCGGGTACTGCTGGCACTATTGGAATTGCAATCTGGATGGGTCACCAATCCACATCCCGTCGCCGAGACCCTCATCTATCCGCTGGGCCACGTCCAGGATTATTACGAAGGATTGTTCCAACAGTTGAGTTGGGCTGCGATACGGCTCAATAGCGGCTATTATGGATGGAAGCGGGGTGACTATGGGACGGTACGTTTGCTCAACGGCACCCGTGTCGCCATCGCGCCAGGGCTCAACCCCGGCACGACTGGTATACAGAATTGTCTGGCCGGACTCTCTGCTACGTTGGACGGATGGCAAATGCTGGTCGGCGCTGATGGATTCTTGGCGACGTACGAGCGCCTTTTTGGCAATCCTTTTGCCTACGCAATAGATCCATTGCTGCCGCCCGACTTGATACAGCCAGAGTTGTGGTTGCCTTGGGAATCTGGGCAAACCTGGTACTTTACCGGCGGTCCGCACGGGGGCTGGGGAACTGACAGCGGTCGCGCTGCCCTCGACTTTGTGCCGAGTAACGAAGCATTGGGATGCGCGCCTTCGGGTGAGTGGGCCACGGCTGCTGCATCAGGGTTGGTGCTGCGCAGCGAGAACGGCGAGGTAATCATAGACCTGGATGGCGATGGTTTTGAGCAGAGCGGTTGGACGTTGCTCTATCTGCACATGTACGCCCAAGACCGGGTCGCGGCCGGCCTGTACGTGCAGCGCGGACAGCGCATTGGACATCCCTCCTGCGAAGGCGGGTTCTCTGAGGCGACGCATCTCCACTTTGCCCGCCGCTACAATGGGGAGTGGATCCCTGCCGGTAGCGGGCCAACGCCGCTGGTGCTTTCAGGTTGGACGACTCGCGAGGATGAGATGCTATATGACGGCACAATGACTCGCGACAGTGAGGAACGCGTCGCCTGCGAGTGCTGGAGAGACGAGGTCAACGGCCTGGTCTCTGACAACGCACCCTAAGACTTGCCAAGTCTGGTTTGTCCTTATATCAACTCTACTGACACCCCAGTCTGTTCCTTGATCTCTTGCGTCAGGCGATCCAAACTGCTCGCGTCCAGGTAGGCTGTACCTGGCTTGGGGCGACCTAGCACAAGCGTTGCTGGGTGAGTTTCTTCGAGGTAGCGCACCAATTCATCCCGAAAGCGTCCCTTGCGTGTGGCAAAGTCGGCCTTGATTCCTTCCGCCTGGGCTTGTTCGACCAGTGTCAGCATGATAAATTCGCCCATTTTGCGCAGTTCATCAGCTACAAGGTCCGTACGGCCTGCGGTGGTACGTTTCATAAAATTGAGGTCGACGATATACAGAAAAGTCAGCCCTAGTCCGCGCTCGCGCGCCAACTTGATAGCGCCTTGTACCGCGGACTCGCTTCCCTCGCCGCCCCGTGTCGCGCAGATGATGCCGCCGGTATGTTGATTTGTTTGATTCATTGTGTACTTCTCCTAGAAATGAAAGAGTAACCATAGCAGGCCGACAGTGACAGTGAGCACCATCGAAGGTAGGCCATAGCGCATAAATGTCTTGTAGGTGATTGGATAGCCAGCCCGCTCGGCGATGCCGGCCGTCACCAGGTTAGCCGAGGCCCCGATCAGCGAACCGTTGCCTCCCATCGCCGCTCCAATCGAGAGGGCGTAAAAGAGCACGTTGTTGTCCGCTCCGGGAATCGCGCGGGTCAGGTAAGCGATCACGGGCAGCATCGCCGCTGTGAACGGAATATTGGCGACGACCATCGAGAGGAATGCGGCGGCATAGGTTACCAATCCCACTGCCAAGGTCAGAC
Source organism: Chloroflexota bacterium (assembly GCA_024232355.1). The sequence goes on from JAAEPW010000301.1 coordinate 10,844, forward strand.
GGTCGCCTACCAGATTGCCGAGCAGTACGGCAATTTGGCCAATGAGCCCGACCTCTTCCAATGCTCCAACGCAGACAAAGAGGCCAATGAAAAACAAAAGCGTGGTCCAGTCTACTGCGCGGATGATCTCGTCCACGTCCGGCTGGATCCAGACCAACAGAAAGATGGACCCGATCAATGCCGTGACTGCCGGGGTCAGATGGAATCGCTCGCCGGTCACAAAGAGAATCAGCATCCCGGCAAATACGATACCGGCCTTGCGCAGTACGACCGGCTTGGTAATGCGGGCGTTGTCGGCCAACTTGGCAGCCAATGTCGGTGAGAGGGTGCTGCCAACGGCCCGGTACTCTTTGCGGAACACGAACTGTACGTAGCCAATCAGCACAGTCTGCGCCAGCAACACCCCTGGCGTGAGATTGCTCACAAAGTCGTTAAAGGAAAGACCGGCATAGGAACCGATCAGGATGTTGGTTGGGGTGCCGATGAGGGTGGCAATACCTCCCACGTTGGAGGCCAGCACCTCTGGAATCAGCAAGGTTATTGGGTTGAGACCGAGCGCTAGCGCAATCTGGAGAGTGATCGGTGTCATCAACAACATTGAGGTCACATTGTCGAGCAGGGCCGATGCCACAGCTGTCAAACACATCAACACGATGGAGAGCATCCAGACGCGCCCGCGCGAGATGCGGTAGGCCCAATAGGACAACCACTGAAAGATACCGGTCTCTTCTACCAGGCCAATGACGACCATCATGCCCATCACCAGGAAAAAGACCTCAAAGTTAATATAGTGGAGCGCCCGCTCAAAGTCGAGGATGAATAGGTCCTGGCTGATGGGAGCGCCGATGTAACTGACCAAAAAGATGACAGCCATACCGAGCAGGGCGACCAGCGTATTGTGCAGTTTTTCCGTCGCGATCAGCACCAGCAGCCCGACAAAAGTGAGCGTGGCGACCCAAAATCCGATAGTGATGCGCCGTTCCATCGCGAGGTCAGGCAAGCGCAGGTGGTGATCCTCCTGTAGCGCCTGAAATGTGTCTGGAGTACTGTGCCATTCTTGATCGTGGAAGTGGGCACGCTGGACATGCACAGTGATACTGTACTGGGGCAATTGCTCCAGGTCAACTAGGAACAATCCATCGAGATTGCTCTCTGCTTCGCCTATGGTCACCTCATCGTCGAGGACGGTTATGTGTGCACCACTGACCGGCTCTCCTTGGGAATCGAGTAATCGTCCCGTGAGGGTGGGGGTTTGTTCATCTGCCGCCAGCGGAACCGGCGAGGCCAATAGTGCCACAATCGCAATTGTGACAAAGATCAGGGTCAGGATTGGTTTTGGGGTTCGTGAAAGAATAGCTGTCAAAGATTTCATCTACCTCCTATGTCATTGGAGGGATTGTACCGCACTCTGGAAAAGAGGGCAAGTTTGTGCTTTGTCCCCAAACGTGACAATGACTTGGATGGCATTTCTGGCAATACCAACCAAGTCATTCTAATGTGAATCGATGCTAAAAAGATCGTGGGTTAAACATTACGCTTCTTGTTGCCATTCTTCTGGATCATATGCTGGCATCTCGCAGCGTAGTGGACGATCCTCCCGGTAACCTAGCGCATAGCCGGCCTGCATCAATTGGTGAATCTGGCTGGTTCCCTCGTAAATGCAAGCGCCTTTTGAATTGCGCAGATATCGCTCCACATCGTACTCGTCCGAGTAGCCATACGCCCCGTGGAGCTGAACCGCGTTGGAGGCGGCAGAAAAACTGGCCTCGGTGGCAAACCACTTGGCCAAGCTCGTTTCCTGGGTGTTTCGCTTTCCTTTGTTTTTTAGATATCCGGCTTTGAGACAAAGCAATCGGGCCATCTCGTAATCTCGTTTCATAAACGCGATCATCTGCTGGACCAGTTGGTGCTGTCCAATTTCTTTTCCAAAGGTCTCTCGCTCGTGCGCGTACTTTACCGAGGCTTCCAGGCAAGCGCGAATCAACCCAGTTGCCCCCGCTGCGACGGTGTAGCGACCATTGTCCAGGCAACTCATGGCGATCTTGAAGCCTTCCCCTTCTTCTCCTATGCGATTCTCTACTGGCACTTGCACGTCATCCATGCTGATCCAGCCGGTTGATCCAGCCCGCACGCCCAATTTGCCGTGGATGTCACCGGTGCTAAGCCCCTTCATTCCCCGCTGAACGACAAAAGCTGTGATGCCCCTATGGGCGGGCTCAGCCCGTGGGTCAGTTTTGGCAAAGATCAGGATATTGTCGGCCACGTTGGCCAGACTAATCCACATCTTTTCTCCATTGAGAACATAGACGTCCCCTTCACGCCGGGCGGTAGATGCCATGCCAGCAACGTCGGAACCTGCGCCGGGCTCGGTGAGACCGTAGGTGGCAATCTTTTCTCCCCGCGCCTGCGGGACCAGGAAACGTTGCTTTTGCTCCTCCGTGGCCCACTGGAGAAGCCCCATACTGTTGAGACCTACGTGAACACTCATCAGGACCCGTAGTGAGGTGTCTACACGCTCCAGTTCCTCACAAACCAATCCCAAGGCGATGTAATCCATCCCTTGCCCACCGTAGCGGACAGGAACGCAAATGCCACAAATGCCCAACTCGGCCATCCGCTCTACAGCATGCTGGTTGGTCTTGTGCTCTTGGTCGTATTCTTTGATGACCGGAGCGACTTCCTTTTCCGCAAAATCTCGCACCATGCGGATAACCATTTCGTGTTCTTTTGTCAGTGCAAAATCCATTTTTCTACTCCTTGGTTAAAAAAGTTGATTATTCAATGGTCCATTCGTCGCCAAGATTTAATACCCTGCTCTTTTCTCAGCCAAGGAATAAAGTGGATGAAATGTACACTTTATTCCTTGTTCGGTCATCAAATCCTTTAATACTGTGCTAACTTGTTGTGTTAGTTCTTTTTGCTGTTCAATTGATAGTTGTTCCTGCAACATCACCGGAAAGGGGCCCATATCTAGGTTAAAGGCCCAGACTTGTTTGGGGCTCTCGAAGCAAATTTCCTCCGTTTCCTCATAAAGTTTGACATTGGTGAAACCAACTTTGTGCAGCAATGCTTTCAACTTGACCGGTTTGAATGTGATTGGATTGGGCAACAGTGGTCTGAGTCCAAACTGCCGGAATAGGTCTCGTTGAAGCGATGCAACAGGACTAAAATAACCAGGAGCCCAGTTAGAGAGAGCCAACTTTCCGCCAGGTTTCAACACTCGCTGCATCTCGACCAGTGCCCGCTCCATGTCTGGAAACTGAAAGAGGGAAAAACCGCATGTCACGATGTCAAAAGAGGCATTGGGAAAACCTAATTGTTCTGCATCCATTTGGCAGAAAGTGGTATTGGTCAATCCTTGTGTCTCTGCTGATTGCGCTGCCAGCGATGCCATATTTGCCGCGATATCATTTCCGATTGCCCATCCATCGGAGCCGATCCACTCAACCGCTTGCAATGCGATTGCACCGGTTCCAGCACCGACGTCGAGTAACTTGTTTCCTGGCAGCGGATGGAGTATGCTCAACAGTCGTTTGGCAAACTGACCAAATATGCCCACTCGATCCTTGGCGTATTCAGCCGCGACTTTTTGCCAGCCCTGTCCGATCAGCCAGCGGACTTGAGTCAAGTTACTTGTTGGAGTCATCAGTAGTTAGGCTTTTCCAGTTTTTACATCCTCCCAAAATTTACGGCAAAGGATTTCATAAATCGCACGCGAGTTACAAAATAACCGGCAAAGCTCTAGGAATTCCCTCAGATATCGATAGGTGGCTGGCTGTGTTAGTATATTTGAGTGAAATCATTATGCCTGGCAGCCTAGAGTATCCCATGCTTTTGACAGCCTGTCAAGTATGCCGTAATTCATCCGGTTTGACTTGATGGTGACATATATTGGTGCGCGGGCGATCAGCCGATGTGTTGACACATATAGTGATGTGTGCTATAATGCGGCCAGGTCGTTCAATTAGTGACATATAATGTCGCCCCGCTGGATGTGATGCGGACCTCCGAATGACAACGAGCTGAAAGAGAGTTGGGATGTCGCAATCGCAGGATTTGGTCTTTACTCTATACGGAGACTATATTCGACACCGGGGTGGAGAAGCCTGGACCGGCAGCTTGATCGAGTTATTGAGTCTGTTTGGTTTATCGGGGCAGGCGGTTCGTTCTACTCTTTCTCGCATGTCCCAAAAGGGTTGGCTGGAGAGTCGCAAGTCTGGGCGGCATAGTTATTATTCCATGACGCCCAAATGTCTCAAACTGCTGGAGGAAGGTGCGCGGCGCATCTTTCAACCGCGTTGCGATCCTTGGAATGGGCAGTGGCATCTGTTGACCTATTCTATTCCCGAAACCAAACGTCACCTGCGACGCAAGTTGCGCAGACGACTGCTCTGGCTGGGTTTTGGCGCTTTGAACCACGTGACGTGGATCTCTCACTGTGATTTGCAATCCGATGTAGAACAAATAGTGAACGATCTACAGGTCCGCCCCTATGTTGAATTCTTTACCGCCGAACACCATGGCTTTGCCAGTGATCAGGAAATCGTAGCCCGTTGCTGGAATCTAGAGCAACTCAACGACTATTACGATACCCTCATCGCTCGCTATGATCCTCCATTCCAGGAAAATCAAGCCAGACTGATAGCTGGCAAAGCCTTGGAGTTACAAGAGTGTTTTGAGCAGCGGTTTATGTTGGTTCACGAATATCGTTTCTCTCCCTACGTGGACCCTAATCTACCGCTGGAATTGTTATCTGACGATTGGTTGGGTGGGAGAGCGACACAATTGTTTCAAGAATATCATGACCTGTTGATCGAGAGAGCGGAGGCCTTTGTGGACTCGGTCCTAGCCAAGGCCCCGGAAAGGAGTTAGGATGCGAGAGGTAGTTATCGTTGAAGCGGTGCGTACTCCAGTGGGACGGCACGGAGGGGCACTATCGTCTTTTCGACCGGATGATATGGCAGCATTGGTCATCAAGGAGGTGGTCGAACGTGCGGGGATCGAACCCGACTTGATCGAAGACGTATATCTTGGGTGTACCAATCAGGCAGGCGAGGATAATCGTAACGTGGCTCGTATGGCGGTCTTGTTGGCCGGTTTGCCGTTTAGCGTGGCCGGAATCACCGTTAACCGGCTTTGTGCCTCTGGGTTGGACGCCATCAATCAGGCTGCCCGCGCCATCAAGTGCGGCGAGGGCGATATTTTTGTGGCTGGAGGGGTGGAGAGCATGAGCCGGGCACCATGGTCGGTGCCCAAGACGACGCGTGCGTTTCCTTGGGGCAACGTGACCATGTATGATACGACCATCGGCTGGCGCTACCCGAACCCCAAAATGGAAGAGATCATCCCGTTGGAGGGTATGGGCCAGACGGCGGAGAATATCCAAGAAGAGACCGGCATCAACCGCGAAGAGCAGGACGCTTTCGCGCTGGAGAGTCAGCGGCGGGCGGCGGCGGCCATTGAGGCTGGACGATTCAAGGACGAGATCGTGCCCGTACCCGTGCCGCAGCGCAAAAAGCCGCCATTGATGATCGACACCGACGAGCACCCGCGCATCAGCATAGACGCCGACGGCAAAGTTGAATTAGCCACCAGCGCCGAAAAGCTAGGCCGGTTACGTGCCGCCTTTCGCGCTGGTGGCACGGTGACGGCAGGCACTTCGAGCGGTATCAACGACGGAGCTGCCGCACTGCTGTTGATGTCGGCGGACAAGGCGCAAGAGTTGGGGATCGAGCCACTGGCCCGCTGGGTGACCTCGGCGGTAGCGGGGGTAAATCCACGCACGATGGGCTATGGTCCCATCCCGGCCACCCGCAAGGCGCTGGAGCGTGCTGGCCTGACTGTTGCCGACTTGGACTTGATTGAACTGAACGAAGCCTTTGCTGTACAAGCACTGGCCTGCATCAAGGAATTGGGGCTCGATATGGCCAAGGTAAACGTCAACGGAGGAGCTGTGGCTTTGGGGCACCCGCTGGGCTGCACTGGCGCTCGGCTGATGGTCACATTGCTGCACGAGATGCAGCGGCGAGCAAAGGCCGGAGAGCAGATGCGGTATGGCCTGGCGTCCCTGTGTGTGGGGATTGGTCAGGGAGCCTCCACAATTGTGGAAAGAGTTTAAAGGGAGTGAGTGAATGGATTTAGAAGGCAAAGTTGCTATTGTCACTGGTGGGACGCGCGGCATCGGGCGGGCCATTGTGTTGGATTTGGCCGCCAACGGCGCCGATGTGGCCCTCAACTATCGCAAGAGCGCCGATCTGGCGGCAGAACTCGCTGATACTATCCGAGAAATGGGCCGTCGCGCGATGATCGTCCAGGCTGATGTATCTGGCTTTGACGACGCCCAGTCGATGGTGCAAAAGGTATTGGACGAGTTTGGTCGGGTGGATATCCTGATCAACAACGCCGGGATGAACTGGGACGGCGTGGTGTGGAAGATGACGGAAGAGCAGTGGGACCGGGTGATTGACGTGGACCTGAAAGGCACTTTTAATTATACGCGAGCCGTCACCCCTACTTTTCGCGGACAGGGATCTGGCAAGATCGTCAATATCACGTCTATCAACGGCTTGCGCGGCAAGTTTGGGCAGACGAATTATTCAGCGGCCAAGGCGGGTGTGATCGGGTTCACCAAGGCGTGCGCCCGCGATCTGGGCCGGTACAGCATCAACGTCAATTCTGTCGCGCCGGGCCTGATCGAGACAGAGATGGTCCAGCAAGCGCCGGAAAAAGTGCGGGAATTGGCCTTGTCGGAGATCGTGTTGGGGCGGCTGGGGTTGCCGGAGGAAGTGGCTCACGTTGTTACTTTTCTCTGTACCGAGAAGGCGCGGCATGTCACTGGGCAGGTCATTCAGGTGGATGGGGGACAGTACATTTAAGAGTGGGAGGAAAGCATGAGTTTTGAATTCATTCAGTTTGACATAAGCGAAGGCGTGGCGCGGTTGACGTTGAACAAGCCGCCGTATAACGTGCTCGATATCCCAATGATGCGCGAGATCAACACCGCGCTGGAGGGGCTGGGCGACGTCAAGGTGCTAGTCTTTCAGGCAGCCGAGGGCAGCAAGGCGTTCTCGGCCGGGGTAGACGTCTCTGATCACACCGCCGACAAGGTGGGCGAAATGATCGAGGTCTTTCACCGCATCTTTTTCCTGCTCGACGAGTTGGAAGCGCCGACGGTCGCTGTGGTGGGCGGCGCAGCGCTGGGTGGTGGGTGCGAATTGGCACTGTTCTGCGATATGATCGTCGCCTCGGAAAAGGCTAGCTTTGGCCAGCCGGAGATTCAGGTGGGCGTGTTTCCGCCCGTCGCGGCGGTGGCGCTGCCGGAGATCGTCGGCCCCAAAAAGGCTATGGAGATGGTGTTGATCGGCGACCGCGTCCGGGCTGCTGAGGCCCAGAGGCTGGGACTCGTCAACCAAGTCGTGCCGCCGGAAGAACTGCAAACCGCAGCCGACGAGTTTGTGGGCAAGCTGGCCAAGCTGAGCGGCGCTGTGCTCCGTCTGACCAAGCGAGCAGTGCGAATGGGCATCACCCACACGGGCCGCTTTGCCGAGGGGCTGACAGCTGTCGAGGAATTGTATCTGGGTCCACTGATGGACACCGAGGATGCCCACGAGGGCCTGACCGCCTTTATGGAGAAGCGATCACCGGTCTGGAAAGATAAATAACTATTGCATGGATGAGGATTGGGTCTGGCTATGGTGGATCGCTGCTAGCGAGTGGAGATATTTGAGAGGGACTAAAAATGAGGTATGCAGAAACAGGATTTAATTTGGAGGTTGATCTAGCCCGAGGGAACATCGAAAGGGTAGAAACCGACCCCAGAGATACCGAGCTTTACTTGGGCGGATTAGGTACCAATGCCAAGATAATGTGGGACAGGGTTCCTGCGGAAGTTGAGCCTTTTTCTCCTGAAAATCTATTGATATTTGCCGCTGGTCTCTTGTGTGGCACACCTGCCACCGGTTGTAATCGGACCATTGTTACGACCATTTCTCCCCAGACCCGGTTAATGGCATTTTCAATGATGGGGGGATTTTGGGCCCCAGAATTGAAATATGCCGGTTATGACAAAGTGATTCTCCGCGGCAAATCCCCCGACCTGGTTTATTTGTGGATACACAATGACAAGGTAGAAATACGGGATGCTGCTCATTTGCAGGGTAAAGGCGCTATCGAAACTGCGGAACTGATCCGGCAAGAGTTGGATGAGCCAAAAGCCCAAGTGGCCGCTATCGGCCTGGCCGGTGAAAACAAGGTCTATTTTGCGTCCATCGAGCAGGGTAGGTCCAGTGCCAGCCGAGGCGGAATAGGCGCTGTGATGGGAGACAAAAGAGTAAAGGCTATCGCCGTTCGCGGGACAAAGGATATCCACGTTGCCCAACCGGCTGAATTTATAGAGCTTTGCAAAGAGGTGCTGGAATATATAAAATTCCGAGAAGATAATCCGATTCGAGGGGTAATTCCAATTCTGGCTGTGCTTGGTTCGCCCCAAGAGATGAAAATCCACGATGAAAAGTGGCACACTGAAAACTTTGCCTGGGGAAATGCGCGTCTGCGTAGAAAAGGTTTCTGGACCGAAGAGATTGCAAAGGACTGGCACGATACGATGGAATCTATGCGCAAGCGACTCATTAGTTGTTATAACTGTCCGCTTGAATGCGGGGCGACGATCGAGCCTCCGGGGCAATCCACGTACATGATGAAATGCTTTACAAAACTCACCTATGCGATGGGAGCCATGTCCGAGCGTCTGGAATTTGGCTTTCGAATCGCGCAGCGGGCTACAGAGTACGGAGTGGATGGCTACTCTGCGCCGCAAGTTATGGCTTTTGCCCTCGAACTGCTCGAAGCCGGCATTTTGACGGACGAGGACTTTCCAGAAATGCCTGACGACGGCGAGCATGGCAGCGAGGAAAGATTTTACTACTTGTTGGACAAAATTGTCAGGCGAGAAGGCATTGGAGATGTTTTAGCCAATGGCACCTATTGGGCGGCTAAAGAGATTGGTAATGGGGCGGAAGAATACGCGCACAACAACATCAAGAAAATAGAGCAATTGCCCCTCAAACTGGGCATGCTGAATCCTATCTATTTTTTGATGTATTGCACCGGCGAAAAGATAAACCTCACTCAAATCGAAGGACAGTTTCCCCAGGCACCTTTTCCCAAGAGAGAGCATCGAGAAAAATTTGTAAAGGATTGGTTCCAGGTTCCTGATGATCGGTTCAAGCAATATTTCCTCGACTGGGAACCACGCGGCGAAAACTCGAATCCTCATTATCCGACTGCCGAGATGTCCAGTGACATTGTCGACTGGATGGAGAGGATGCACTATATTGACGATGCCCTGGGATTGTGCGCCGGTCTGTCGTCGTTTCATCTAAAGCCTCCCTATCACATACACAATTTACCAAAGTTTATTGCATCCGGAGCCGGGATGGATATGGATGAAGATAAACTCACGCAAGCGACCAAAAGATACCGGACATTGGTCCGAGCCATCAATATAAAAAGAGGACTGCGGAGAAAAGACGAAAAGCCTCCCGAGGATCACTGGAGGAAAAGATTCCCCGAACTTGAAAAGAATCTCTTGGACACGTATTACAGATTCAAGGGCTGGAATGACGAGGGGATTCCGACGAAAGAGTCCTTACACGAATTGGGTCTGGACTATGTGAGTGATGACTTTATTCAGAGGGGTATCTTGCATGAAAAAGATAATTAAGACAATAAGAATTGACGTCGATAAATGCAATGGCTGCCGGGCATGTGAGGTAATTTGCTCGTCCTCTCACGCTGTGGAGAAATATGGCACCACGAATCCCGGAAGGGCTCGCATTCGGGTAATTCGCGAACCGCTTGCGGACATTTACGTGCCTGTATTCGCGGGAGATTATGCTCAAGCCGAATGCGCGGGCAGAGACAAGTACACAATTGATGGCAAAGAATACGAAGAGTGTGCTTTCTGCAGAGCCAGTTGCCCGTCCAGGGACGAATTCAAAGAGCCTGATTCCGGCCTGCCTCTCAAATGTGACATGTGTGAAGATGATCCGGCACAGGAAAAGCCTTTGTGTGTCCAGTGGTGTTTGAATGAGGCTCTGATTTACGAAGAGAGGGAAGAAGAGGTAGAAGAAGACGTCAAGCTGGAGGATATGGAGATAGGGTTAGAGTCACTGGTAGACAAATATGGATTGCAAAAGATCATAGATGCCGTTGCCCGAATGTCAAACAACGACTAAAACATAGGTGACGGAAGAGGATTGAAAAAGATAATGGAGACTTTGCCCCTAGCTCCCTTCAAAGAGATCGCAGATGAGGTAAAAGAGAACGGTGGAGACGCTGCCAGATTCTGCTATCAGTGCGGAATGTGCGACACGGTGTGCCCTTGGAATCTGGTGACCACTTTTAGCACGCGCAAGCTGATTCGAGAAGCTACATTTGGTTTGAGCGAGGCGGAAGAGATGTGGCTTTGTACTACCTGCGGGAGATGCCCTCAGCGATGCCCCAGGGGCGTAGAGATAATAGACGTTATGGTATCTCTGCGCAGGATGGCCACGGAATATGGCATGTTCCCAGCCTCTGTCCGTCCTGTCCGCGCCATAAACGCGAATCTTCCTGCCGAAGGTAATCCCTTTGGTGAAGACCGAAACATCAGGGGGGATTGGGCAAAAGATCTATCCGTCAATGCCTTTGAGGAGGAGGCGGAAGTCTTGTATTTCTCTTGCTGCTATACCAGTTATGATCCAAGACTCAAAAAGGTAGCTCAAGCCACGGCCAATATCCTCAACAAGGCAGGGGTAAATTTTGGGATACTGGGTGCCAAGGAAAACTGCTGTGGAGAAAGTATCCGCAGAGCCGGCAATGAGCCATTGTTCAAACGACTCGCCAGGGAAAATATCAAGACGTTTATCGAGAATGGGGTAAAGAAAATCCTTGTTTCCTCCCCTCATTGCTACCACACCTTTAAAAACGAGTATTCTGAATTCATGGTGAACTTTGAGATAGTTCATGTCTCGGAATATTTGTTCCAGCTGATTAACGAGGGGAGACTCGCACTCAACAAGGAGTACGAGAAGAAGGTGACTTATCACGACCCGTGCTACCTGGGCCGACATAATGGCATCTATGACGACCCGCGAGAAGTTTTGAAAAAGATACCCGGGTTAGAACTGCGTGAGATGGCCGAGTCGCGAGAAGATAGTCTTTGCTGTGGAATGGGAGGCGGCAGGATCTGGTTTGAAACTGTAGTGTCTGAAAGGTTTTCTAACCTCAGACTGGAACAAGCTGTCGAAGTTGGGGCTGAGGTGCTGGCAACTTGCTGTCCGTATTGCATTACCCAGTTCGAGGATAGCAGGTTAACCATGAAGGATAGTGAGGCCATACAGATCAAGGATATCACAGAGATTCTCCAAGAAGTGATCTAGTCGGGGAATGTAGTCGAGGTTTCTATACCTCGTGGGGGTAACGCGATATGGAAATCGCGGCTACGGAGCAATCACCCCAGAATTTGAGATGATACGTGATTTAGGTACTGAAGAAGCCTGATAAGGTGATAAAGTGGAAAGAGAACTAGAAAAAATTCAAGACCAGATTCGTTCAAGTCTCGCAGACAGTATGCGTAAAGGTTTTTCAGACAGTCATTTTGGTGATGTGATGGTTGTCGGTGGCGGGATCAGTGGGGTCCAAGCCGCTCTCGATCTTGCCGCTTCGGGTTTCAAGGTTTATCTGGTGGACAAGGCACCTGCCATTGGCGGCCATATGGCCCAGCTTGACAAGACCTTTCCCACCAATGATTGCTCTACCTGAATTCTCGCACCCAAACTGGTCGAGGTCGGCCGGCATCCCAACATAGAGGTCCTGACGTATACTGAGGTTGACAGTGTAGAAGGAGAAGCAGGGGACTTTCAAGTAACCCTGACTAGAAAGCCCAGATATATTTTAGAAGACAAGTGCACGGGTTGTACGACCTGTGTAGAATATTGCCCAGTCCAATACCCTGATCCATATAATCAGGAAATATCACAGAATAAGGCCGTTCATATCTATTTCTCTCAGGCCATTCCTTTGATCACCTACATCGATGAAAGCTGCATTTACTTGAAAGAGAAGAAATGCCGTATTTGCGAAGCCGTATGTCAGAATCAAGCCATCGATTTCACTCAGGAGCCTGAGAAGGTAAACATAAAAGTAGGGGCGGTCATTTTGTCTCCTGGCCTTGAGCCATTTGACCCAAAGATCGGGAATGAATATGGCTACGGAAAGATGCAGAACGTGGTCACCAGCATGGACTATGAACGGCTGTTGTCCGCCACTGGGCCGTACGAGGGTGAAATACTGCGCGCTTCGGACAAGAAGCATCCCCATAAAGTAGCCTGGATCCAATGTGTTGGTTCCAGACAGGTCAACCCTGCGGATGGTAACGGTAACAGCTATTGTTCAGCCGTATGCTGCACGTATACCCAGAAACAGGTTATTTTGACAAAAGAGCATGACCCAGAGGCAGAGTGTACGGTATTCCATAATGATATTCGTTCTCATGGCAAGGATTTTGAGCGATACTATGAAAGAGCAGAGGGGCTTGACGGGGTTCGATTTATAAGAAGCTATGTGTCCATAGGAAGAGAGATTCCGGAAAGCAAGAATGTCACCATACGCTATTCTACACCCGATGATGGTGTGAAAGAGGAAGAATTCGATATGGTGGTATTATCCGTTGGATTGACCCCTCCTGCCGATGCAAAGGGATTGGCAGCCAAGTTTGGTTTTGAACTCGATCATCATGATTATTCCAAGGTCAATCCTGTCAATCCGATGGAGACGACCAGGCCTGGGGTCTTTGTAAGCGGAGCCTTCCAGGGGCCTATAGATATTCCCGAGTCGGTTTTTACTGCCAGTGCGGCTGGTTCCCAATGTGGCGAACTCCTTGACTACCGAAGAGGCAAGCTGGCTAGAGAAAGGGTCTATCCGCCGGAAAAGGATGTCTCCAAAGAGGAGCCAAGGATAGGCGTCTTTGTGTGCCATTGTGGGGCGAATATCGGACGGGTTGTCAATGTGCCTTCCGCGGTTGAATATGCCAAAACTTTGCCCAATGTGGTCCATGCTCAGGAACAGTTGTTTTCGTGTGCGACGAATTGTGCCCAAGAAATAACAGACCTGACAAAGGAAAGAGGGCTCAATCGTGTCATTATCGCGGCCTGCTCCCCCAGGACCCTTGAACCATTATTTCGGGACACCGTTCGAGAGGCGGGCCTGAATCAGTATTACTATGACATGGCCAATATCAGAGAGCATTGCTCCTGGGTCCACGCCAAAGAAAAGGAAGAGGCCACTCGAAAAGCAAAGGACATCATCCGGATGTCGGTCGCCCGGTCGGCCCATCTAGAGCCATTGCAGGAAATTGATCTGCCTGTCACCAAGGCGGCGTTGGTGGTTGGTGGAGGGATAGCGGGTATGACGTGTGCGCTCTCTGTAGCCAACCAGGGATATGCGGTTCACTTGGTGGAAAGGGAAAAGGATTTAGGGGGGACAGCAAGAAGAATTTATCATACCTTGGAAGGGTTGGATGTTCAAGCTTATTTGCGTGATCTTGTGCGCCAGGTGTATCAAAACCCCTTGATCCACGTATATACGGATGCGACCATCACAGAGGCTGCCGGTTATATTGGGAATTTCGTAACGAGGGTCCAGTCGGAAAGAGGGAACTCGGAGATAAAACATGGCGCGACCGTCATCGCTGTCGGTGCTGATGTATATGAACCGGCGGAATACCTGTATGGAAAAGATGACCGGGTCATGACCCACCTCGAGTTGGAAGAGCAGATCCACCAAGGAAACGAAAAGGTACTTGATGCACAGAGTCTGGTGATGATCCAGTGCGTGGGCTGCAGAAATGAAGACAGAAATTATTGCAGCAGGATATGTTGCAGCGAGTCGGTCAAGAATGCATTGACACTAAAAGAGATCAACCCCGAGATGGATATCTATATTCTCTTTCGGGATATGAGAACCTATGGTTTCAGCGAGGATTATTACAGGGAAGCGGCAGATAAGGGAGTCAGGTTTGTCCGCTATGAACCACAAGATGAACTAGAGGTGACAGAGGGCAAGTCGGAGGAGGGGCGGCCTGTTCTAAAGGTTACTGTCCCGGATTATGTTTTGGGTACGAGGGTTGAACTAGATGCCGATATCGTGGCTTTGGCTGCTGCCATCATTCCTTCTGCAGGAAGCAGGCAAGTATCCCAATTGTTCAAGGTAGTTTTGGGCCCGGATCGTTTCTTTAAGGAAGCCCACGTCAAATTGAGGCCTGTCGAGTTTGCGGCGGATGGTGTGTATCTTTGTGGAATCGCTCACTATCCCAAGCTGACGAGGGAAACGATCGAGCAGGCGTATGGAGCGGCAGGCCGGGTCTTGACGCTTCTCTCTCACGATACCGTCACCGCTTCCGGCTCTGTTTGCGAGGTGGACGAGGACAAGTGTATTTCGTGCGGGGCATGTCTCACAGTTTGTACGTATGATGCCATAGATTTCCGCGAGACACCAAAGGGCAAAAAGGCTGTCGTGAATCCTGTGCTCTGCAAAGGGGACGGTCTCTGTAACGCCAAGTGTCCAACAGGGGCTATTCTTCTCAAGCACTTTACCGATGATGAGATATTGAGCCAAATTGATGCGGCGATTGAAGCCGTGTAAAAGTATACGAGTGGGTAGAGTTGGGACTTTATGAAGGGAGGTGAGAACGTATGAGTACAGGACCTACATTTAAACCAAGAATTCTGGGTTTTGTATGCCATTGGTGAGCATACGGCGCTGCTGATATGGCTGGAGTTTCCAGACTACAATATACAACTGAAATCAGGCTTATTCGCGTCATGTGTTCCGGTCGAGTAGACCTGGAATTTGTGCTCCGGGCTTTCTCAAATGGAATGGATGGGGTATTCATTGGCGGTTGCCGTCTAAATGAATGTAATTATATCACCCAAGGAAATTATGATGCACTCGGTATGGTACTTTTATGTAAAAAGATAATGGAGCATATCGGACTGGATCCAGAAAGGTTGAGGCTCGAATTCATGTCTTCTGGTGAAGGCATCCTTTTTACAGAAGCTGCTAATGATTTCGTCAAAAAGGTGAAAGAATTAGGACCTCTTGATAAAAGCAAAGGGTCAAAGTTTAAACTTGAAGCGGCCACAAAGCTCGTCCCCTACATCAAACTGGTGGAAAGGGAGAGGCTGCGAGCACCGACTAGGTCAGAAGAAGCGTATCATGAATTCTACAACAGTGACCAAGTGAACAGATTGTTTAGTGAATTGGTTCTAGACCAATTGGCAATCAGTCAAATCACGTCACTCTTGCGAGAAAAACCCCTCTCAACTGGTGAAATCGCTGAGACTTTGGGCTTGAACCCGTCTCAAGTATCAAAATATCTGAATAGTTCATCACGGCAAAGACTAGTCAGGTACGATGAAGGCCTCAAGCGCTATGCGCTTGCCTGAGGCAAAAGAGCAGGCTTATGGGAAAAAAGAAATCGGCTATGAATACCGACAGAATCGATCAGATTATTGATAAACATCAGGCCAAAGCCAGTTCACTCATTCAGGTATTGTTAGAGATTCAGAGCGAATATCATTGGCTTCCTAGGGAAGCGTTGGAGAGGGTCAGCGAAAGATTGCAAATTCCTTTAACCCGGATACAACATGTCGCTACCTTTTATAAAGCCTTTAGTCTAGTTCCTAAAGGGCGTCACGAGATTCACATTTGCATGGGTACTGCTTGTCACGTTCGCGGTGCGTCACGCGTTCTCGACACGGTGCAGGACCTGACTGGAATTAAGGCTGGCGAGACGGACTTGGATTTAAAGTTCAGCCTGGAGACTGTCAATTGCCTCGGCTGCTGTGCCTTGGGACCGGTGATGGCAATCGATGGAAAGACTTATGGCAAGATCGCGCCAGCCGAGACGGCAGACGTTTTGAAAAGATACGAGTAGGCCTATCCTACAAAATTCTTGCTTTTTTGTGGAAGGGTTTTGCAGATGAAAGGTTCTTTGTTGATTCCGGCTCGTTCGGGATAGGATAAAAGCTATGTCATTGATAAATTCACCCGCTGAATTAGAACAATTCAGAGAGGGTATCTTGTCGAAAAGAGACCCGCATAAACCTTGTATTGCACTCTGCTCGGGATCTGCTTGCCTTGCTTCTGGCAGCGACCAAGTCGCTGCGAGTCTTGAAGAAGAGATCGAGAAACAAGGCTTGAGCGATGAGGTGGACATCAGGAGGACCGGTTGCCATGGTTTTTGTGAGCGGGGGCCTATTACGATCGTTCACCCTGAGGAAACCAGTTATTTCCAAATCGAGCCTGAGGATGTTCCCGAAATCATCTCCCAGACGATAAAGGAGAAAAAGGTCATAGAGCGTTTGCTCTATACCGAACCCGGCACCAATGAAAAGATCGTTCACGAATCTGAAATCCCATTCTACAAAAACCAAGAGCGGCTTGTGCTCGGTGCCAATGTCAGTATTGATCCCAAGAGCATTGACGATTATCTTGCAATCGGCGGATATTCGGCGTTAGCCAAAGCTCTTTCTGGGATGACGGCTGAGCAGGTATTGGAAGAGGTCAAAAAAGCCAACCTGAGAGGAAGGGGCGGCGGCGGATTTCCCGCTGGGAGAAAGTGGGAAGGGTCCCGCAATGCCCCTGACGAGATAAAATATGTACTCGTCAATGCAGACGAGGGCGATCCGGGCGCATATATGAACCGGAGCACGTTGGAGGGGAATCCCCACTCGGTCCTCGAAGGGTTGATCATTGGGGCTTTTGCCATTGGCGCTCAGGAGGGGTATATCTATGTTCGTCAAGAATATCCTTTGGCCGTGGAAAATGTATACATTGCGATTCAGCAGGCTGAGGAATATGGTTTTCTTGGAGAAAATATCCTTGGCTCGGGCTTTGATTTCAAGGTCATAGTGCATCAAGGAGCTGGCGCTTTTGTCTCGGGCGAATCAACTGCCCTGATGACGGCGGTGGAAGGCAGGGTGGGGGAGCCCAGACCCAAGTATATCCGCTCCAACGTCAAGGGTCTTTGGAATAGACCCAGCGTGTTGAACAATGTCGAGACGTGGGCGAATGTGCCCCTTATCATCAATAACGGCGCTGACTGGTTCACTCAATTTGGAACAGAAGGAAGCAAGGGTACAAAGATTTTCTCCCTGGTCGGTAAGGTGACCAATACCGGCCTTGTAGAAGTACCTATGGGCACGACTCTGAGAGACATTATCTACAAGATAGGTGGTGGAATCCTTGGAGGCAAAAAGTTCAAAGCAGTGCAAACCGGGGGGCCGTCTGGAGGATGTATCCCTGAGGAACTGTTAGATTTGCAGGTTGATTTTGACGAACTCACCAAGGCTGGTTCGATGATGGGG
This sequence comes from Chloroflexota bacterium, assembly GCA_024232355.1. Next base: position 28,252 of record JAAEPW010000301.1, read on the forward strand.
TCGGGTGGGATGATCGTGATGGACGAAGAAACCTGTATGGTCGATGTCGCCAGATACTTTATTGACTTTTTGACGGATGAATCGTGTGGCAAATGTGTCCCGTGCCGTGAAGGCTTGCGGCAGATGCACAAGATTCTCACAGACATCACCCAAGGAAATGGAAGGGTGGGGGACATTGAGCTTTTGGAGGAACTATCTGAGGTTGCCATTGAAGCCTCCCTCTGTGCTTTGGGCAAGAGTGCCCCCAACCCGATTCTGAGCACGATACGCTACTTTAGAGACGAGTACGAGGCCCACATCGAGGAGCAGAGATGTCCGGCCTTGTCCTGCAAAGAGTTGATCTCGTACTATATTGACCCGGACAAGTGCCAGGCTTGTATGATTTGCCTCAGGAAATGTCCTGCCGAGGCGATTGACGGTGCCAAGAAAACGATCCACATCATCGACCAAGAGAAATGCACGAATTGTGCCACCTGCTTTGAAGTTTGTCCCCCTCGCTTTGGCGCGGTAATCAAGATTTCGGGCGAGCCTGTTCCGCCTCCTATCCCTGACGATGCAAGAACAGTTGTCAGAAAGAGCAAGAAAAAATGAACGAAATCCTTTTACAGATTGATGGAAAAGAGATCCAAGCAAGGGAAGGAATGACGGTCTTGGAGGCAGCACAAAGTGCAGGGATATCTATTCCCACACTGTGTCACCACGAGACATTGGAACCCTATGGGGGGTGCCGTCTTTGTATAGTAGAAGCAGAAATTCGCGGCTGGACGAGGCTCGTTGTTTCTTGCGTCTACCTGGTAGAGCAGGATCTGGTCGTAAGAACCAGGTCCGAAAAGATAGACAAAATCCGCAAAGTGATCTTGGAACTGTTGATGGCCCATGCGCCGGACTCCTGGCAATTGCAAAAGTTGGCTCAAGAGTATGGCGCAGACAGAGATCGTTTTGAACAACAGGCCTCATTTTGCATTCATTGCGGCCTGTGTGTGAGATATTGTGCCGAGGTCAAAAAGAAGAACGCCGTTGGATTTGTTGACCGGGGGATAAGAAAAGAGATCAGTTTCATTCCAGAGATAGCATCTAAAGAGTGCTGGGACTGCAAAGAATGTTTTCCGCTTTGCCCAACGTCGGCCCTGCAAGCAGCTTATGTCTTGACCAAAGCTCTGGTGAGGGGCTAGCAAAACTGTTTTTTGTGTGAGAAATCGATCCGATGTATACTAGGCGGGAAAGCGAATCAATCCAGCAATTCCTCCAATAAATACGGCCACGTTTGAGACGGGGATTTGACGATCCCCTATGAGCAAAACCGAATTGTCCTTTTTGAGTAAATAGAGAGTCGCTTATACATTGAAAGGAGAAAAATAAAATGGCCCTTGAATGGCTGCCAAGAGATCACGAATTGAAGGATCATAGCGTGGGGGGAGACGAGTTCTTTGGAACTGAAGCCCCGTGCGTGGTATATGATAAAAAGCCCATCGTTGACCCAGAGGGCAATACCGTCGATGGGTTGTACTCGGCTTGGGTGCGGTTGAACAACCCCCGGCAGTACAACTCGTACACGACCACGATGGTAAAGGGCGTCAGTGCCGGTATGAAAAAGGCATCGATGGATCGCAGCGTCGTGGCGATTGTTTTTACCGGTACGGGCGACCGGGCCTTTTGCACCGGCGGCAACACCAAAGAGTACGCCGAGTATTACAGCGGGCGTCCCACCGAGTATGCCCAATATATGGACCTGTTCAACGCGATGGTGGACAGTATCCTCAACGCCAAAAAGCCCGTCATCTGTCGGGTGAACGGGATGCGGATCGCTGGCGGCCAGGAAATTGGTGGCGCTTGCGACCTGGCTATTACTTCTGACCTAGCCATGTTTGGTCAGGCAGGGCCCCGGCACGGTTCTGCGCCGGTGGGTGGTTCCACCGACTTTTTGCCCTGGTATCTGGGCATCGAGGATGCAATGTGGAATTGCATCTCGTGCGAGTCGTGGAGCGCCTACAAGATGCATCGCAAGGGATACGTCAGTAAGGTTGTCCCCGTGCTCAAGGTCGAGGGCGAATTTGTGCGGAATCCCTTGGTGATCACCGACAAATACGTCGATGGTGGCGAGATCGTCTATGGTGAATCCAAGAGCGGCGAAGCGTATAAAAAGGGGCGTGTGTTGCTCAAGGAAGGAACCACCGATTTTGAGCTGCTGGACAAGGCCGTAGACGACATGTTGTGGACGTTTACCAATTTGTTCCCCAACTGTTTGCAGATGTCCATTGACGGCATCCGTGCGAAAAAGAAATTCTTCTGGGATGCGAGCAAGGACTATTATCGTCACTGGTTGATGGCAAACATGTCGAGTGAGGCCTATCTTGGATTTACGGCCTTTAATACCAAAAAGATCACGGGCCAGGATACGATTGACTTTATCAAATATCGCCAGTTGATTGCCGAGGGGCGCATGGTGAACGAAGACCTTTTTGCTGAGGTTCTGGGCAAGCCCAAGGAGGAGTAAAGTGACAAACGTACCTGACACAATTCAGACCTGGCAGATGGTCCAACCGTGGACCAAGGACAGGGAAACAGGCGAAAAGACACCCGGAAAGCTAGAGCAGACAAGCATCCCTGTGCCGGAACTGCAACCGGGTGAGGTGCTGGTCGAGGTTGCCGGATGCGGCGTCTGTCACACTGACCTAGGTTACTTTTATCACGGGGTGCCCACCGTCAACAAGCCCCCTTTGACGTTGGGGCACGAGATCAGCGGGCGCGTCGTAGCCGGGGACGAAGGGTTGATCGGCAAAGAGGTCATTATCCCGGCGGTGATGCCCTGCAATGATTGCCCGATCTGCGCGGCGGGGCGGGGTAACCGTTGCCTGGCGCAAAAGATGCCGGGCAACAGCCTCGGTGTCTATGGCGGATTCTCTAGTCACATCCCTGTACCCGCTGCCGACTTGTGCGTCGTCGAGGATCGGGGGGATATGCCGCTAGAGTATCTGGCGGTGGTGGCCGATGCCGTCACCACTCCATATCAGGCAGCTACCCGTGCCGATCTGCAGGAGGGCGACCGGGTGATCGTCGTCGGGGCGGCGGGCGGGGTGGGCACGTATATGGTTCAGGTAGCCAAGGCGTTTGGGGCTGAGACGGTGGTCGGTATTGACATTCACCAGGAAAAGCTGGAGCGCTCGCTTGAATTCGGCACTGATTTTATCATCAACTCGATGGACAAGAGTACCAAAGATGTGCGGAACGAGTTCCGCGCCTTGTGCAAAGAGAACGGGCTGCCGCACAACTATGGCTGGAAGATTTTCGAGGTAACCGGGGCCAGGGGCGGCCAGGAAGTATCCCTTGCTTTGTTGTCCTTTATCGGCAAGCTGATTTGGGTTGGGTTTTCCATCAACAAGAACGAGTACTCGCTCTCCCGGCTGATGGCTTTTGACGCCGAGATCATCGGCACGTGGGGCTGCTTGCCCAAATATTATCCATCGGCACTGAAAATGGTGCTGGACGGGCGCATTCAGATCGAACCCTTTGTCGAGACTCGCCCGATGAGCATGATCCAAGAGACCTTTGAGGAGGCTCACGCTGGCAAGCTGACGAAACGAATCGTCCTAACGCCAGACTTTTAGAAAAAGCGACTGGCGATGGGACGCAGATTCACGCTGATAGACGCAGATCTGAAAAAATTAACAGAATCTGCGTTCATCTGCGTTTATCTGTTGTGCAAATAGACCTGTAGCCGCGGATTCCATTCCGCGCTATGGAAAGCGCGGCTACATTTTCGTTCTTGGGTGAACCAAGGGTTGTGAAAACTGTGCCCTAAAAAAGATGTTAGCCAATCAGGAATTGTCGCTGCGATATGACACCAATTATTGACTTTCACGTTCACGCCGGTCTGTACCACGATCTGCATCCTTGGGTGACCGAGTGGATCCAGAGCGAGCTTAAAGGCGTGGATGATCCGGAAGCGTTCTTCAAAAGCATCCTGACGCCAGAGGGTATAGTCCAGTTCCTGCGTATGAATGGGGTGGATTATGCCGTGTTGCTGGCTGAACTCAGCCCCATCACCACCGGGATGATGCCCAATGAGGGCGTGATCGAGTTGAGCCAAGGTGTGGACTGCTTGATCCCCTTTTGCAATGTCAACCCATTCCTAGTGGCTGACCTGCCCGGCGAGCTGGAGCGATACGTCACCAAGATGGGCTTTCGCGGCCTCAAGCTCTACCCGACCTACCAGCATTTCTACCCCAACGACAACCGGCTCTATCCGCTCTACGCCAAGGCCGAGGAACTGGGGATACCGGTGATGCTGCACACCGGCTCGTCCATCTTTCGCGGCGCCAGGCTCAAGTATGGTGATCCGCTCTACCTGGACGACGTAGCAGTGGACTTTCCCAACCTGACGCTGCTGATGGTCCACAGCGGGCGGGGGTTCTGGTACGATCGAGCCTACTTTTTGGCCAAGCTGCACGCCAACGTTTATATGGAGATCTCTGGCTTGCCTCCGACCAAGCTGCTGGACTATTTTCCGGAATTGGAGCGGGTGGCGGACAAGGTGATCTTTGGCTCCGATTGGCCGGGGATGCCGTACATCGGGCGCAACATCGAGCTGATCCGTGGGTTGCCGCTCCAGGAAGAGACGAAGGAAAAGATACTGGGGGGGAATGCAGCGCGGATTTTGGGGATAGGGGATCGGTAGAGGATATGTTTGTGGTCATAGATGACCATAAATATGTAGTTAGCCCGGCCAGCTTGCTTTAGGTTGTGGAGTTTATGAAGATGCATAAAGATTTGCTCAAGTGTCCTGCTTGCAACTTTGAGCCACTCGAAGTTACGATAGAAAGTGATAGTGAGATAGTCTTTTTCTGTGAGGAGTGTGGATGGAGTAAGGTTGAAACGGATTACTTTTATCCTACTGGATGGTATGTGGAAATCAACCAGGCGCTAGCTCCGGTTGACATCTTGCAATCGTTACTTACGGCTGAGGATATAACTTCGTTCCTCAAGCCAAGACTAAAAGGCGTTTCTCACTTGAGCAATTATGAAGATGCTTCTCCTGATT
>JAAEPW010000302.1 GCA_024232355.1 Chloroflexota bacterium
GGGATATGTTAATTTTTTGCCACGAATTGCACGAATTTTCACAAATTTCCCCCCCACATTCGTGGTAATTCGTGCAATTCGTGGCTAAAGAAAAAAGTGTCCGGTAGTGAATGTCGCTGTAGTGGTTCTGGGTCAGCGAAAGCACCTTTGGCTGACAAAGTACTGCCAAACCTTTGCAAGGGTTCCATACCTGAGTGGTTGCTCTTTTAGATTCCTATTCGTGAGAATTTGTGGCGGAAAAATATTCTGGCAGTGAATTCTACATTGATGGCTATATCATAGGCCAGGGCACATGGCGGCGGGTTGGATCAGGGTGAGGAAACTTGCCACTCTCTAATAACTCTGTCAAGCGAGCTTGCAGAGCGGTGATTTCGTCCTCAGACAGCAAACTGCCCAACGTTTGGCGCAGCGTGCTTTCGCGAGCCAGTTCTTCTTGCAACTGGCGTAGATCGGTCAGATATTCTTCGGGAATCGCTTCCCCGCTCAAATCCCAGATGACGGTGCGTAGCTTGGGCTCTGCGTGAAAGGTCAGTGCATTGTCGATGGCCCAGATGCGGTTCGATTGATCCAGCAACAGATGTCCCCCCTTGCGGTCGGCATTGTTGGCCAGAATATCGAACAGGGCCACCGGCAGCAAGTTGGCCAGCCGTTCCTCGCGAAAGGTAAAATAGTTCGCCTCATAGTCGGCGTCGATGTAAAGTTGGAGAGCGCCTGGGCCATATGGGCCATCGCGCAAGACGGTGGGGGGGACGAGGGGCCATCCGAGGGCCTGGCTGAGCACAAAAGTGGCCATTTCTCTTTGGCAGAGCGTACCGTGGTCAAAATCCCACAACGGTCGCTCTCCTTGGCGTGGTTTGTAGATCGCCAGCGACTGTAAATCTCCATCGTCCACGCGAGTCACAAAAATGACGTTGGAACTGTCCAGAACCTGGCCCACGAGCTCCACTTGCCCTTGAGAAAGCAGTCGCAGCGCGCGTTCCAAGCTTACGGCGCCTGCGGTTTGGTCAGTTTTCTGATTTGTAGAGACGCTTGCGTCCATTGCCCTTGATGCAGACATGCTTATCAACATCCATCACCTCACCACAGAGCGAGCAGATGGGGCGGCCTGAAGCGACGACAGTAGCAGCCTGATGAGCCAACGCCCCCATCATGGCGCGGTTGCCCCAAATGTGAACCTTGGTACTCTGTTGTTCCTCTTCAGTCAACTCTTCCGCCATAATCACGATCATATCCTGGGTCTCGTCATAGCCCATTCCCAACTGACCGACGCGAAAGAGTGGTTCAACGGGATAGATGAGGTCCAGGTTGACGGGCGGCATAAGCGTGTCGTCAGTTTCTGCTTGTCCTTGCCCCAGTTGTTCCAGCAGGCTTCGAAGGGCAATGGCTAGCGCGGCGGCGTGCTCCTTTTCGATGACCAGTGTGATGATCATATCGCCCTCTGCGGCCTGAAGGAAAAAGGTGCGCTGGCCTGGCACCCCGATGGTGTCGATGGTGATAAAATCCGCCGAGCCTAGTTCGATCGGTTCGGGCAAGCTCATTTCTTTTCTCCTTCCACGACAGAACGCAGATGACCAGTGTCGTTCATACAGATCAATCGGGGCATTGGGCCCTCCAACATCAATACCGTTAGAGAGGCCGGGCTGATGATCAATCGCTGAAACAAGTCCAGATGCACGCCGGCATAGTGGGCCACAGCGGCCTTGATGACGTCGGCGTGAGAGACAGCGGCGATGGTTTGTTTGGGGTGTTTGCCCCGCAGTGCTTCTAACTCGGTCACGATTCGGGTCTGCATCTCGTAAAAACTCTCTCCGCCGGGGAATCTCGCGCCGCTGGGCGCAAATTGCACAGCGCGCCACAACTTGCGACGGCGCAATTTGTCCAACGACTCTCCGGTCCAACGTCCAAAGCGGACTTCGCCCAACCCATCCCGTGTGACCACCGGCAACTCGTGCGGTGCGGCGACAATTTCGGCGGTCTCTTGCGTGCGTTCCAACGGGCTGGCATAGAACGCCTTGATTTCGACCGTGGCAAGACGTTGGGCCAAAGCCTCCGCTTGCGCCCGCCCTGCCTGGCTGAGGTGGACGCCGGGCGTCCAGCCTGCCAGAACACCATCCTTTTGGAGATCGTTGGTAGCGTGACGGATCAGCAGTAAACGAGTCATACGTTATCTTTTTATCCCGATAAATCTGTAGGTCAGATTTGCTATCCGACTTGCTCTTGGTCTTGCGGCTCTTCATCCTCTTTTTCAGGGGACGAATCAAAATCTCGCTGTTTTTCGGCCAACTCGATCAGCCGGGCTTCGACCCGTTGGTTGATGCTCCCCTCAGGAAAGTTTCCTTCAACATCTCTCTCTCCGGCCGGAATACCAATCAAAAGTTCCAGGGCCTGATCCACCGTCTGCACCGGATAGACGCGGAATTGCCCATCCCTTGCCGCCTCGACGACATCTCGCCGCAGCATCAGGTGCTTGACGTTGGACGCGGGGATGATCACCCCCTGTTTCCCCGTCAATTTGCGGGTTTGGCACACGTCAAAGAAGCCTTCGATCTTTTCATTGACGCCACCAATCGGCTGTGCTTCTCCGTATTGGTTGACAGAGCCCGTCATAGCGAACGATTGTTTGATGGGCGCGCTCGCCAAGGCCGAGAGCAATGCACACAATTCGGCCATCGAAGCGCTGTCTCCATCTACCCCGCCGTAGGATTGCTCAAACACCAGGCTGGCCGAGAGAGATAGTGGGTGCTCGGCAGCATAACGCGCGCCGAGAAAGCTCGATAGGATAAGCACACCCTTGGAATGGATGGGGCCGCCCAGATCGACCTCGCGTTCGATGTCCAAGACCTCGCCCTTGCCGAGACGGACGCGGGCCGTAATGCGGTTGGGCTGTCCAAAGGCAAAATTGCCCATACTGAGCACCGAAAGGCCATTGACCTGCCCCACACGCTCGCCGTCAGTGTCGATCATGACTGTTCCGCGTTCGATTTGCTCCTGCACGCGCTCCCGCACCCGGTCGGCGCGCCGGACCTGGGCGTCGATCGCCCGCTGCACATCGCCCGCGGTCACAATGCCGTTGCCAGATTGATCTGCCCAATAGTCCGCCTCGCGCAGCAGGTCGGCGATGCTCAGCATGTGGGCCGAGAGCTTTTCGGCATCGCCTGCCGTGCGGGCGCTGTACTCGATGATGCGCGCGATGGCTGTTCGATCAAAGCCCCGCAGATCTTCCAGGCGCGCTTTTGTGGCGATCAGGCTGGCATACAATTGATTGTTCTTGGTTGTGCGTGCCATCCGTGCATTGAAATCAATCTCCACCTTGAACAACTCGCCGAAATCAGGATCGTGTTGGTAGAGCATATAGTAAAGCCGTCGCTCGCCGACCAAGATAACCTTGACGTCGAGTGGAATTGGTTCTGGTTCCAATGAGACCGTGCTGACCAAGCTCAATGCTTGGCCCAACGGTTCGATGCGCGCCTCACGCGCGCGGAGGGCTCGCTTTAGCCCGGTCCAGGCGTGGGTCTGCATCAATACTTGCTGTGCGTCGAGGATGAGATAGCCCCCATTGGTACGGTGCAGCGCGCCGGGTTTGATCAGGTTAAAGTCGGTCACCAACGCGCCCATCTGCGCGACGTGTTCAATCCGCCCGACGATATTGTTATAGGTTGGATACTCTTCAAAGATCACCGGTGCCCCCTCAGACTCGCCGTTATCTACGAGCACATTCACTTGGTAGCGGCGAAACAGGGGCGGACTGGCCATCACACGGGGCAGTGGTATGCTTGCGCCTTTGGAAGGGGTTTCTGCTTTCTGAAGCTCGCGGAACTCGTCCACGTTTTTGACAATATCCTGCTGCACCGCGTTTAGGTAGCTCACCACGTTTGTCAGTTCCGCGTATTTTTCGCGCAATTCGTCAATCCGGTGGCCCGTGGCAAACATTGCGATCTGGCGATCCAGTTCTTTGACCTTTTCCAACGCTTTGCGTTCCCACTGGCGGGCCTGGTGCAGGGTCTCTTGAAGTTGTTCCTGGAGTTTGGATATGTCTCCTTCAAATTGTTTGCGAGTATCCTCTGGCAGCTCTTGAAATTTGTCCGGGCTGATGACCTCACCCTCTTCCAGGGGGGCGAGCGCCAGTCCGGTCGACGTGCGGATCAGCGCGATGCTGTGTTCTTGAGCATGCTGTTGGATCTCGTTAAAGGCTTTTCCTTGCAGCTCTTTGAACTCTTCTTCGGTCTCTTGCCTGCGTGTGCGATAATCCTCGCTCTCAAAGGCCGTCGGGATCGCGGCGCGCAGTTCCTCGACCAATTGTTCCATATCCTGGCGCAAAATGGCTCCCTGCCCCGGCGGGAGTTGCAATGAACGGGGTTTGTGTGGTTGCTCAAAATTGTTGACGTAACACCAATCAGAGGGGGTCGGTTCATCGGCGGCTTGTTTGTCGAGAAACTGGGTGATGGTTGTGCGTTTTCCCGTACCGCTGGGCCCCAGGGCAAACAGATTGTACCCCTCGCGCCGGATACCGATACCAAACAGGATCGCGTCCACTGCCCGTTCCTGCCCTACGATTTCGTTCAGGTTCAGGTTTGCCAGATCGTTCGTCGTCTCGAAATCAAATTGGGATGGATCACACGTCTGACACAGTTCTTGTGTGGATAGGGGGTCTATGGTCATGTGAGAGTCTCCTCGTGCGTTGAAAAAGTCATGTTTTACGTTTTACGATTCCAGTTCCACAAAACGAGCATTGCCCGTCGCCAGATCGAGAATGCAAAATGAGCGTGGTTGCTTGCGTGTCCCTCCCAAGGCTCCGGGATTGATAACGCGGGTACGTCCTACTGTTTGATCGCGTCGGCGGTGTGTGTGTCCATGAAAGACGTATTTGTGTTGGCCAGAGGTGACGAGATTTCCCAACACCTCTTCGTTATCTCCATGGATCACTGCCAATGAGCATCCGTTCAGCGTCGGCTTTTGGAGCCAGGCCAACGAAATATGCCCGCTTGCCTCCTTGGTTGCCTCTGGTAACTTGAGGTGGCGGTCCATATTCCCTTGCGCGATCCACACGTCAAAACCTGCCAATGCTTGGATGATTTCAAGTCCGCAGAGATCGCCGCAATGGAGCAAGTTGGTCACGTGTTCGGCCCGCAGTATATCGAGCGTCGCTTTTAGGTTGACCAAATTGTCGTGTGTGTCCGAGATGATGCCGATTTTCATCCCCGCCCTCCAATGTGAATAATAACAGAAACTGCTCCAAATGCAATTCCGTGATTTGCCCTTTTCCCAAAGCACGGTATAGTTGTGCAATGATGTCCACGTTACCTGACCCCCAAATCTGTATTGCCTTTACCGGGCAACTGCTCGCTTGGTTCACTCGTCACGCCCGCGATCTGCCCTGGCGGCAGGATCGCACGCCCTACCGGGTCTGGGTGGCAGAGGTGATGTTACAGCAGACGCAGGTCGAGACGGTCATCCCGTACTATGAACGCTTTTTGATTCGTTTTCCCACGATCCAGTCCCTGTCCAGCGCGTCGTTGGAGGATGTACTCAAGGTATGGGAGGGGTTGGGCTATTATGCCCGCGCCCGCAATCTACACGCCACCGCCCAACAAGTTGTGAGCGCGAACGATGGTCAACTGCCTGATACGTTTGACGACTTGTTGGCTTTGCCTGGGGTGGGGCGATACATCGCCGGAGCCGTCGCCTCCATCGCCTTTGGGCGAGACGTTCCCGCTGTGGATGGTAATGCCCGGCGGGTGCTTTGCCGTGTCTTTAGGATACGGGAGGACGTGACGCGGTCAAAGGTACAGCGCAAGTTGGAGGTATTGGCGACGAACTTGCTCCCGGCGGGACGAGCGGGCGTGTTCAACGAGGCACTGATGGAGCTGGGAGCCACCATTTGCACGCCGCGCGCGCCTCGCTGCGACAGATGCCCGCTGGGCGACCTCTGCCAGGCTCACGCGGAGGGAGTGCAAGAGACCCTGCCCGTGAAACGCCCGCGCAAGCGCGTCCCCCACTATGATGTGGCTGCCGCTGTCACTGTCCGCGACGATGGTCGCGTGCTGGTGGCGCAGCGTAATGTCGACGACATGTTGGGTGGGATGTGGGAATTCCCCGGCGGCAAGAGGGAGAGTGACGAGACGTTGCCCGAATGCCTAGCACGCGAAATGCGCGAGGAATTGGATGTGGAGGTTGATGTGGGGAGGGTATTGATCGTCGTCAAGCATGCCTACACGCACTTTCGTATCACGCTGCACGCTTTTTGCTGTGGACTAGTGTCTGGCGAACCCCGCTGTGTGGATTGCGCCGCGTTCCGCTGGGTGGTCCCGGATGAACTGAACGCGCTGCCGATGTCTGTGGCTGATCGAAAGGTGGCCCAGGCTTTTCAATCTACTTTGGAGCAAGTGACATGATGTCACCATGATCTCGGCGTGGGTGAGTGCAAACGATAGAACACCGAGATCAGGTCAGGAATACAAGAACCAGAATTATCAGCAAGTGGCACGCTTGGTCGTAAACAATGCCCCGGGACGTTCCTTCCAGGCCAAACCTACGCGTCCAGTCAATATAATAGTGGCTGACAAAACCAATCACTGTCCAGACAAGTGTGGTGATCAGATTTCCAGTGACAAGCCCGGTAATAGCCATCGGAAGCCCTCCGGCTACCAGGGCGTGGACCAGCAAATGGCGACCGCGCTCGTGTTTCCGCAATGCCGTCACCGATGATTGAGAAGTAAAATCACCAGCGAGGTGCAGAATCACTGCTACTATTATTGGATGTGGCACATGATCAGTTATCAGGAGAATTGCCAGGACGACGAGCCCGACACCTCCCACTAACTTGCCCCACTGCCAATATGCTGGAAAGGACAGTCGTTGTAGCCACGGGATTGTGCTGGTATTTCTGGCACGCAATCGTTGATCTTTCAAATTAAAGGTTTCCATTTTTTGCATAAAAATTCAGTAACCATTCTCAATCTGTGTGAAACATAATCTATTTATTACCTATAAACTTACATTATTTTGCACTTTATTTGGGTTACAACTGTGTTACAATGGAGTAAATGCAAAAACACCACTAGTGTTTCGCGGCGTAAATAAACCTCCAGTTCAGAATTGCCGACTATCAACGTAAACTACCTATTATGATGCTAATCTGCCGCGAAACACTTGAGCAGTTGGGCGTCAAAGTTTGGTATTTGGGGATATTTACACCCAACTGCACTAGTGGGTCACTTGTCGCGAGTGTAGCCATTCTGGGCGAATCGTGTATAATGGCTGGGTAGAACACAAGACAATGTTGTGAAGGAGCCCAGAAATGACCCGACGACAGAAAGACCCGTTGA
>JAAEPW010000303.1 GCA_024232355.1 Chloroflexota bacterium
ACTCTGGGCTCAAAACCAGCGTTTTGCTCTTATTTTTGGCTTTCCAGAGCCTCAAAACAGCTTTGGATGACTCCTATTGCACGTCAAAAACATCCGGTGGAGTGTCCAATGTTTGAGTAAAAGTGTCCAGTGCGAAACCCTAGCTCATTTGTTCGGTTTGAACACTACCATAACTTGGGCTGCCACCTACACATTTGAGTGCGCCCTTGGGGTGCAGCGCAAGCAAACTACTCATCGACATGGTCCCACTACCTGGCCTCACTACCCCGTACATACCGGTTTATCCAATCGATGAGTGCCTCGTTTTGTGCACGGCGCACAATGGGTGGTCCTGATTTGGATCCTTCGTGGGACATGTTTGGCATTCGAAGCATTTCAACGGTGCATCCATTAGCCTTGAGCACTGTGTAGAACTGTTCCCCTTGCTCCGGGCTACAATTAAGGTCGGCCTCACCCTGTACAATCAGGGTGGGCGTTTTACACCGGTGGGCGTAGGTGATCGGCGAACAACGACGGTACACATCCGGGATTTCATGCGGCCGCCCACCCATCTCTCTCACCCAAGATCCAGGCCCATTTTGCGACGTGCCGTACAAACTTACAAGGTTGGTGATTGGATTCTCAGCGACGGCTGCTTTGAAGCGATTGGTTTGTCCTACGGTCCAACAAGTCAGATACCCTCCAAAGGAGAAACCACAGCAGCCCAGGCGGTCAGGATCAGCGATACCACGAGCAACAACATAATCCACAGCAGCCATCGAATCCTGGTAGTCGAGATTGCCCCAGTCTCCGTTGATACTGGTGCCAAACTCGGTCCCATAACCCACCGATCCGCGGAAATTTACAACTAGCACCGCATAGCCTGCACCCGCCAACATCTGTAATTCAAAGTGGAATTTATGACCCAAGGCGTTGTGCGGACCAGAGTGACTAAACAGTATCGTGGGATAAGGTGGGCTGCCGACAGGAGGCTTCAAGATCCATCCCTCGACCTGTACTTCATCAATGCTGGGGAAAAGCAGGTGTTCAACAGATGCCATCTGGCGCTGCGCGAGCAAGTCGTCGTTAAGGTGTGTGAGCTGACGCTCGTTGGCGCCGTCCACCCCGGAGATGAACAGTTCGGCAGGGCGGTCAAAATCCGAAATCGCGTAGAGTAGTTGGTCATTATTACCGCCCAGCAGAAAACTCGAATGTTTTCGAGTCGCCACCCGCTCCCACGACTCTTCGCCTGCCAGGCCAACACGATAGATGTGAACGAACCCTTTGTCCTGAACCCTTACAAAAGCATTATTGCCCCTCTCGTCAAACAGAATCGATGTTCCTCCCGGCGTTGGGATATCACTCGATAAACTGTTGCCTACATTAGCATTGAGAGAAGCGGTGCGGCATTCGGGTTCGCCACCACTCCGGTCGATGATCCAGAGGTCAGCTTTAGCTCCGTCAAGAGCGTTAGCCTGCGGCAATATGTAGACAATTCTCGTCCCATCTGGTGTCCAAGCAGCCGTGATAGACCAGCACCATGTGTCTACGAGTTCGCGAATCTCGCCCTTAAGATCAACAGTACAAAGTCTGGGATGCGTATCGGACGAATCGGGGAACAAACTGGCAGTGAACAGCAGATCTTGTCCATCCGGTGACCAGGCAATGGGCGATTTGTCGTAAGGACCCTCTACAAGTCGTTTGACTTCTCCTTTTGTATTCGTGACGTAAATATCCTGGATCCCGTCGTCAACGTTGCCCATCCCATCAACCCGATGAATGAACCTGGTTATGCGGTAGGGCTTTTTCGGATCCCGAGCCTCGTCCTTTGCAGATGCTGTGAAGGCGATCTGATTGCCATCCGGTGACCAAAGCGGTACGCCGCCTACTCCCCTCTTTGGGAATGTCAGAGGGCGG
>JAAEPW010000304.1 GCA_024232355.1 Chloroflexota bacterium
GAACGTTTCAAAAACGAAAATACACGCTCAAAGAATGGTCCCCTTATTTCGAGATACTCGAATACAAAGAGCGGGGAGCGAGCAATTATCAAGATATGGTGGTCATGAAACGGCGCAGCGTCGAACACAGCCAATAGACAGACGATGAATATTCTCCATGTGGTTCACGGATACCCTCCCGCAATTGGCGGAACTGAATTTCTGTTCCAGCGGATTTCGGAGCAGTTGGTGGCCCAATATGGCGATCAAGTGACGGTTTTTACGACGAACGCCTACAACACTGACTTTTTTGTGAATCCCGACGTGGCTGCCATTCTGCCTTGTGAGAACGAGGAGGCGAACGGGGTAAGGATACGCCGTTTTCCGGTCAATAATCGAATCGCATCACGCCTCGTGAGCTTGCAACAAAGCGCCTACGATAATCAATGGCCGTTCAACGATATGCTGCGCACACTGTACCACGGTCCCATCTCGTGGCCGATGTTTGCGGCAATTCGGGATGCGCAAGCCGATGTGCTGTTAGCATCAGCGTTCCCGTTGCTGCACATGTATTATGCGGCCTTGGGCAAACGATTTAACCACATCCCACTGCTACTGTGCGGCGCTCTTCATCCGGTGGACCGTTGGAGCTTTGACCGCCCCATCATCTACAAGGCTATCGCGGCTTGTGATATGTATCTTGCGTACACCACCTTTGAGCGAGATCACGTGATTGCCAAGGGAGCCTGTCCCGCTAAAGTGCGGGTTACCGCGCCTGGCGTGGATGTTGAGCCGTTCGAGGCCGCCGATGGTACGGCGCTGCGCCGACAATTTGGATGGGAAAATGCGCCGCTGGTCGTGTTTGTGGGCCAACAGGCCGCGCACAAAGGCATAGATACGCTTTACCACGCTATGCGCCTGGTGTGGCGACAGTTGCCAGAGGCCAGACTGATCGTGGCTGGCGCGCGAACCGTCTATTCGCCACGTCTCGACCTCCTCTTGGAGTCATTCTCGCCACGAGAACGGGACCGTATTCAGCATATTTCAAACTTTAGTGAAGAAGAAAAACCGCAGATTTTCGCCGCCTGCGACGTGTTTGTCTCACCATCGGGAGCCGAATCGTTCGGACTCACCTTTGTCGAAGCATGGGCCGCTGGCAAGCCCGTCATTGGCTGCCGCAGTGGTGCGATTCCCACCGTGATTGACGAGTGGGAAAATGGCTTGCTCGTGCCGTATCAGGATGTACCGCAACTGGCTGCTGCTCTTTTAGAGTTACTGACAGACGATAGAATCCGTGAGCAGATGGGACGCCGGGGGAAAGAGAAAACCTTGACTCAATATACCTGGGATATCGCCGTCGCTCGTTTCAGGAACGTGTATGAGCAAGTCGCCGGGTAGCTGATTGGATGCAAACAAATATGAACCCCTTCTTGGACAACAACGAGTTCGATAACGGGGTCGAGGTCCCGTTGATCGTCCTCAAACTCTACTCGATGCTCGATCCTGCACTGAAATCTCGATGGTGCGGTTCCGAGACCGCGACCGGGGATGACAGCTTTTTCGCCTGGCTCAATGCACCCGCCGACGCCGACACCCAGGGACGTGATGATCATCTGCCCGTCATCACAAACCTGGCACACCACATCTATGACGAGCGCCCTGATCTTCAAACAGTTTTCCCAGACTTGTTTGGAGAGGATCGACATCAATTTGCACACTGGTTCATCACACACGCACCAACTGAGTATGCTCTCGACAAAGTATTTCTTGAGCCTACGTACAGCGGTTGGTGGAACGCCTCCCGTCCATCAAAGGACAACGAGTGCGAGGAACCTTTAAAGATTTTCGTCGTTGGTACGCCAAAAGCTGGCAACACGTGGATGACTTATCTCCTCTCAACCATCTATGACTTGCCGCCAGTGACACTGCCAACCATTTTCGACGCGACCGTGACCGGCCAGGCCGGGACAAGTTGGGTGGTTTTACAACACTATAGGCTTGAGCCAGACATACTTGCCTGGGCAAAGCAACACAGGGCGCTATTCGTCACTATGATGCGTCACCCTGGGGATGTGTTGGTGTCGCTGTGGCACATGATGCGCAACAAGTCCCACGATCCTGACGCTGATTTGCGCTTTGTGCAATTTCTTATGCGCGACGACAATCAGATGGACGAGCATACAGTTCACTACGTCAAAGAACATTTTAATGAAATAGTGCAACTTTCGCTGGACTGGGCGAATTCGGGGGTATCATTTATCGTGCGCTACGAAGATTTGTGGCGTGACCCGGTCACGACGCTCGCGCGTTTGACCAACAGTATACGTCCTGTCAGTTCAGACCGAATCGCGAGTGCCATTGATCTATGCGACATCAATATGTTACGCAAGCTGCGTGATGATCCCCAGGGTAAGTTTTTTCGCAAGGGCGGCCCTGGCAGTTGGCGGCGTGAATTGCCAGACAACGTCGTCGACGTTTTTCGTCACCACAAACCTTACCCCACCTTGTTCCAGCATTTGGGGTACACGCTCGACCCTCACGATCCATTGATCGACGCACTGGCAAAGCCGCGTGTCTCCACCAACCCTTTTGTGGACAAAAGCAGGTTTGACAGTGGAATCGAGGTGCCAACGATCGTCATCAAACACTACCTGATGCTCGACCCTGCACTCAAGTCTCGGTGGCGTGGTTCCGAAACCGCGACATCGGGGGATAGTTTTTTTGCCTGGCTCAATGCACCTGTTGATGTAGATGTTCGCCGACGTGATAATGCGCCCACCATCACAAATCTGGGTCATTATATCTATACCAGGCGTCCTGATCTTGGAACAGCTTTCCCAGACCTGTTCGGAGAGGACCGCCACCGCTTTGTACATTGGTTCATCACGCGCGCACAAACCGAGTATGCTCTCGACGACGCATTTCTTGAGCCTGTACGTAACAGCATACGAATTATTTCACCGGACGTCCTTGATGCAGGCAACATCATTCCTGCATTTGTATTTTTATTGCGTCGCAAGCTATCGTCGTTGCTGGAAAAAGTACGCGCCTGGAGGGATCGAACGGGGTAACCCTGGGGATCGTTCATCTGAATAACGCCTACCTTCATCTCGCCTTTTGTATCGGTAATTCAGGAGATTCACTCTATGCTTTGGACTATCTTGTTTCTGCTAACAGTGCTGCTAAATAGCTGGCTATTTTGGATTCTAACTCGGAACCGCTGTTCTACCCAATCACGTGACGCCAGCACCACAACGCCAGAAGACATATTCATCGCTATAGTCGTGATGCTCGTCTTGATCTCCTGGTTGGGATTGCTGCTGGCAGAACTAGGGTTATTCTCACTTGCGGCCTTGACCGGGACACTGATCGCCGTGGCGCTGGGGCTGATCGTGTGGCTCAGGAAGCGCCAGGTACCCTTTCGCCCGTCAAGCACCTTGCGCCTGGATCGCTTTGACGCCATGGCCGTATTGGTTGCTGTGATCATTGGGGTTCTGTATGCCCGCCCATCTGAGTGGATCGGCGGCGGCGACGATCCGGCTGTCTATGTGAGCATTGGCGTCAATATTGCGCGCACAGGAAGTATTCTGATCCACGACCAAACGCTGGATGACATTGATCCCGAACAAATGCAAGCCTTGCTTTACATAACCGAGCCTGCGCTTGGTCACGAGGGCGTATTGTTCCCCGGCTTTTACCTGCAAGACCGAGATCGTGGCATGGTGGTTCCACAGTTCTTTCACGTCTTTCCCGTGTGGATAGCCATCCTGTACAGTATTGGGGGAATTGGGTTGGCTATGTTTGCCACGCCGCTCTTTGGCTGGCTATCTGTGCTCACGATCTATCTGATCGGTCGGCGGCTGATCCATCCTGGGGCCGGTGTGCTGGCTATGGCACTGCTGGGACTGAATATCAGCCAATTATGGTTTTCCCGTGTTCCTTTTGCCGACATCGTTCTCCAATTCTGCCTGCTGGGCGGCTTTTGGACGCTGGCGCTGCTCGTCGAGCGGGATGAGCAAGAACACCCGTCAGCCATTCCAATCGCTCTCTTGAGTGGTGCTTGCTTTGGCCTTTGCCATCTGGTCAAAGCGGACGCATTTGTCGTCCCCGTTGTCGTCTTTGGGTTTGTGGCGTGTAACTGGCTGATGGGTATGCTCCGCCGCTCTCACGTCTACTTTCTGGGCGTTTATGTACTGTTGACTGTTCACGCGGTGCTGCATGGCTATCTGTTTTCTCTGCCGTACATCACCGCCCTTTTCACAGAATATTCAAAGTATATACAGCTTGCGCGAAAAGGATTGATCCTCATCCTGCCCTTGCTCTTGCTGGTCGCCTGGCAGAGAGAGCGAGTGGCGCGATTTGTGACCGATCTGGCGCAGCATCGGGAGAAACTGGGACGGATTTTTGTCCTATTCGTTTTGCTTCTCAGTCTTTATGCTTACTTTGTCCGACCTTTCCGCGCGGACCTGGGGGCGATGGCCGAAGAGGATTGGGCGAGGAAAGGAGCAGTGACCAATTGGCTTCGCCCGCTGGCTACAACGCCTGGAATGTGGGGACCCAGCCCTGACAAGTTGGGACGCACTTTTGTCGAAGAAGGAATCGTGCGCCTGGGTTGGTATTTCACTCCGTTGGGCGTCTGGTTGGGTGTCGTGGGCTTTGTCTATTGGGTCACAACAAAGTTGACGTTAAAATCCGCCCCCTTGTTGGGAGGCGCTTTTCTGGGCGCCATTATCGCCTTTTACCGGGGGGCAATTATGGCGCGCTATTTCTGGGCTTTTAAGCGGTATGTTCCGCTAGTTGTCCCAACTTTTGTGCTCTTTGTCGCGTTTCTCTTGCACCGGCTGTGGCCGACCGATCGCTCCCGCTGGCAGGGGGCAATTCTGCCTCTTTTCGCCGCCTGTTTCCTGTTGACATCTTTCATTGGCGGCAGTATGATGTTCTGGGAGCACGTCGAATTCGAGGGAGCAATCGAGGATATAGCCACACTGTCGAACAGTCTGCCCCAAGATAGTGTCCTCTTGTTCCACTTTTCGAGCATCGGATTTCGGCTCAGCACTCCTATGACCTACCTTTACGGCCACGACGCATTCATGGTCTATCAGGAATATATGCACGATCCACGTCTACACGAGCTTATCACGGGGTGGTACGAACAGGAACGTCCAGTGTACTGGCTTACACCTTTGTGCAGTCCCCTGGATGGCGATCAATCATCTTTCAAGGTGAGCGATTCCACCATCCACTGGCCCCATATTATACCTACCCTCGATCAGTTGCCAGATCACATTTCCGCTTTTGACTCGCGGCTTTGTATCTACCGTTTGGCGGATACAGAGCACATGCCCCTCCACGACCTGGACGTCAATTTCGATGACCAGATCAGATTGCGCGGGTACAAGTTATACCTAGATTATGGCGATCACACGGTCGCCGGTGGCAAAGTCTATCTCGTCCTCTACTGGGAAGCGCAGCAAGATATAGATGCAGATTACGTGGTGTTCACCCACGTGCTCGATAATCAATCGAACGTGTGGGGGCAGATGGACGACCAGCCGGTGGGCGGCGCGCGTCCCACCAGTAGTTGGAAAGCAGGCCAAGTCATCGCTGACCCCATCCTGATTCCCATCCAGCCGGATACATCTCCCGGCGAGTATACACTTCAGGTGGGGCTGTATAGCTGGCCCGAGATCGAACGGCTGCCCGTTCTGGACGATCTGGGCCAACCCATCAACGATCACGTTGTTCTGGAAACGATCACAATCACTCACAGTGTTCTAGAGATCTCCGCTCCATAATCGCACTGTGGGGAAAAAGGCGAAAAAGATATGTCCTTGGACACCGAATTAGCAGCAACAATTGTCATACCGGCCTACAATGAGCAAGGAAGCATTGGACCTACCCTCGACCACATTCAGCAAGTGATGGAAGACAGCGGCATTGTCTACCAATTACTCGTCGTGGACGATGGCTCCACTGATGGCACGGCAGAGATCGCACAGTCAAAAGGTGTGGAGGTGCTCGAATATTCCACCAACCAGGGATATGGAGCGGCGCTCAAGAGGGGCATACGGCACGCGCGCCACGAGATCATTGTCATCAC
The DNA here is from genome assembly GCA_024232355.1 of Chloroflexota bacterium. The sequence continues at coordinate 6,080 of JAAEPW010000304.1, forward strand.
GGATGCCGACGGGACCTATCCGAACGAAGAGATCCCACGCTTGCTGGAATTGATGACCAGTCACGACATGGTGGTTGGCGCGCGCACGGGGGAGGAGGTTCACATCCCTCTCGTAAGACGTCCGGCCAAATGGTTCATCAATGCGTTGGCAAACTATTTGTCACGCACGCGCATTCCCGATCTCAACTCTGGCCTGAGAGCTTTTCGCAAGCGCATTGCGCTCGGCTTTTTTCCCATCCTGCCTGCCGGTTTCTCTTTCACCACGACGATCACACTGGCAATGCTCGCCAATGACTACTCGGTCAAATACATCCCCATCGACTATCACCGCCGGGTGGGCAAGTCCAAGATTCGTCCGATCCACGACACACTGAACTTTACCTTGTTGATCCTGCGCACGATCACTTATTACGCGCCGTTACGGGTCTTTTTGCCGCTCAGCGCTTTTCTGTTCCTACTTGGGGTTACAGTTGGCCTGTACTCGTTTTTCGTCTTGGGGCGTCTGATGGACGTGACGACAGTGCTGCTGGTACTCTCGTCGCTCCAGGTCGCCACGACCGGCTTGCTGGCTGATATGGTAGACAAGCGCACACCACGTTTTTGAGGGATCGTTCAAAAATAACTTTGGTGTCTTGATATGCGTTTCGCGAGTAAAAGTTTTGCACGCAAAATTACGCAAATAGTATGACGTTGCTTCTGAACAACGCCTGATATGGAGATTCGAATGACTGATTTGAGACACACCTATGCTGAGAAAGCGATTTGTCAAATTCCGCGCCTGCTCAGTTTGCAAGACCGCAATCCTCTTTCGCCAACCTATGGTTCTTTTCACCGCCGCTATTGGCTGGACAAGGTGGACGACTTTGCCGATGGTTTGACACAGTTCGGCGTCCACAGCCTGGCTTTGGTTTATGCACGCCACTTGCCGCAAAACCCCTACTATGAACAGCCCAAGATGCGGGATTGGATCGTCGCTGGCTTGGAATACTGGGCCAAAATACAGCACAAGGACGGAACCTTTGACGAATTCTATCCCTACGAACGAGGCTGGGTAGGCCCGACCGCCTTTACGACCTTTGCAATCGTAGAGACGGTCAATTTGATGAAAGAAAAAGACGCCCTCCCGCCTGACGTCGAAGAGCGCGTGCGAAACGCGATTCGCAAAGCCGCTCATTCCATCGCCCAGGGCGAATCCGAGGAAGACAGCCTGGCGAACCATCACGCCATGGCCTGTCTGGCATTGTGGAAAGCGTACAAACTCTTGGGCGACGAACAAATTCTTGCGGGATATGAGCGCATCTGGCAAGGCTTTTTGCACGATTACCATCGTTCAGAAGGCTGGTCGCTCGAGTACGATGGCGTTGATCCCGGATACCTGTCGGCGACCGTCTCTTTCCTGGGCAAGATTTACCAAGAGCATCCCACGGACGAGATGAAAAAAGTACTGGAACAAGCCGTGAACTTTGGCAGCTATTTTGTGTATCCCAATGGATACTATGCGGGCAGCATGGGCAGCCGCCAAACACTGCACTTTTATCCCCACGGCTTTGAAATCCTGGCTCCAGAGATACCATTGGCCGCCGCTGTCGCCGAACGGATGTTGCGCGGACTGTCCGAGGGCGCGCTCGTACCGCCAGAGATCATGGCCGACCGTTACTTTCTCTATCGGGTGCCCGAGTTCTTGTTGGCTTATCTAGATCACGCGCCCCGTCCCGAGCACCTGCCCCCTCTGCCCTACCAGCGGGAGCCTTTCCGAACCTACTTTTCCGGCGCGAAAATCTTTGCCACTCGTACTCAGCGCCATTATTTACTGGTCAACCTGGCAAAGGGGGGCGTCGTCAAGTTCTTTGACGTGGAGCGCGAGCGTTTGCTTTACAACGACTGTGGTATCCTGGGGCAGTTGGCGGATGGTACCGTCGTCAGTTCGCAGTGGATTGATGAGAACTACCAGGTGACGGTGCAGGATGACGAGTTGACGATTGAGGGACACCTCAACGAGATGCCTGTATCCAAGATATTCACGCCATTCAAAACGATCCTTTTCCGGGCAGCGCTCGTCGTTGGCGGCTGGAGTTCTCGTTTCTCTCACTTTCTCAAGGGCGCTATCCGCAGGGTGCTGATGCTGGGTTCCCGCCCGGTACCGGCCCGCTTCAACCGTCATATCCGGCTTGATGGTGAAACTTTGACCGTGGAAGACGAGATTACACTGGAAAAGAACCTCGACTTTTGCTCCCTGTCGATGGGAGGCGAGTTCTTTGTACGTTACGTGCCGCAGAGCCGCTATTTCCAGCAGCCAGAGTTGGAGATAGCATCCCATACTCTGGAACCGCACCAGTTGAAGCAACTGAGCGAGCAAAAGAAAATCACCATTGCCCGAGTCATCAAAGGTGAACGAACAAGTATAACGAGTCGCGCGATCAAAGGGGCAGACCGTCATGAGTGAGAGCGATCTACAGCAAGTCTATTGGGAAAGTGCCGAGAGCCACCAGCATCGCCGTTCACCTGATCATCCTGTCGTTGCCGCTTTCGCCCGCCCAAAGTTGGCCCTGGTCGCGCGATACGGGGCGTTGGATAAAGGCGCAACCGTGCTCGACGTGGGCTGTGGAAATGGCTTTTTTACTCACCATCTCCCTCCTGGGGTTCAGGCGGTAGGGCTTGACCTTTCCAGCGTTATGCTGCGCCTCAATCCCAGCCCTCGCCCGGTGCAAGGATCGGCCCTGACGCTGCCTTTCCCCGATGCGTCCTTTGACACCGTGTTGTGCTCAAATCTGCTGCATCATCTGCCCAAGCCCCAGGTCGCTGTGCGCGAGATGAAGCGGGTGGCTCGCCGCCACGTGGTACTCTCGGAACCCAACCGGAACAACCCGGCCATGCTGCTACTGGGTCTGGCTAAACAGGAGGAACGGGGAACTCTGCAATTTACCTCGCGCTACTTGCGCCATCTTGCCAAAAGTGCAGGTCTGAATGTGAACACATGCCGCACACTGGGAATGATCACTCCCAATCGGATCCCCCCAGCGGCCCTGGCGTTGCTGCATTGGATGGATGGGACGCATCCTCTGGGTGCGTACATCTTGCTGGTCGCGGAAAAGGATTAAGGCAACTTGAAAAACACTCGCACCTGGCCGGATTGTTGGCCTCTGCCGTTCTTTAGCGAAATGGAGCATTTGGTTGGACGCAGACCTCGCTAAAGAAAATCACCTGCCGCCAGAAAAGACCCCTGGTCGCCTGAATCGCTACACGCGCCTGATTGGCCTATTGGTTCTGGTCGTGGTACTGGTTAAGGCTGACCTGGGAAAAGCCCTCGTGGTTTTGGTTGACGTCAGACTCTCACTGTTGTTGCTGGCGATCATCGCCAACCTGCCACAATTGGGCCTCAAGGCGCTGCGCTGGCATTTCCTCCTTAGGATGCAGGGCGTCTCGTACAAGTTCAAACACGCCGTGCTGGCTTACTTTGCCAGCTTTTACATCGGTATTCTGACGCCCGGCAGACTGGGAGAGTTTGTCAAGGCATTCTACTTAAAGCAAGAGACCGGCATCACCATTGGGGAGGCTGTGTCCAGCGTGTTGGTTGACCGCCTCTTTGATCTCTACGCATTGATCGGTGTGGGAGGGTGCGGGCTGATCATTTTTGCCCGCTTTGTGAGCTTGCCGGGTTGGGCGCTCGCGCTCGTCTGCGCTGGTATACTGGCCTCACTGCTCATGCTATGGCCGCCGGTTGGACGACTGGCGCTGCGGGTACTGACAAGTATGCTCATAATAGGCCGGCACGCGAATCGTCTGACTCCCAAAGTGGAGAGCTTTTACGCCAACTTGGTCCAACTGCTGAAACCTCGATTGCTCGTGGCCGTTCTATTGACCATTTCCGCCCACGCGATCTTTTATACCCAATGCTACCTGCTGGTACTGGCCCTCGATCTGCCCTTGGAATACAGCTTTGTGCTTTTCTCAATGTCCCTAGTCAACCTGGTCAACCTGTTGCCAGTGACCATCTCGGGGCTGGGGACGCGCGAGGCCGTCTTGAGCTTGCTTTTTGGAAGCGCGGGCCTGGATTCCGGGATGGCTATCGCCTACTCTGCGCTTGTGGTTTTGACCTTTTACGTCGGTGCTGGCATCATGGGAGCTTGTGCGTGGTCGGTGGTACCTCTTGACCTCGGCCTAATCAAACGAAACCGGAATACGTCGATAGCAAGATAGCAGGGCTGTTCAGTTCTAACGATCTCTCAATACAGAACGCTCACAGCCACCGTCCCTGAGATGGGGACTAGTGGGTCACTTGTCGCGAGTGTAGCCATTCTGGGCGAATCGTGTATAATGGCTGGGTAGAACACAAGACAATGTTGTGAAGGAGCCCAGAAATGACCCGACGACAGAAAGACCCGTTGA
>JAAEPW010000305.1 GCA_024232355.1 Chloroflexota bacterium
GCCGACTTTGGTCAAACGGGTGTGTTGGGAGACGGATCTGCCGCTGGAACGCAGTTCCCAGGTCAAGCCCGAATACTGGGCCAAGTGCTTATGCTCAGGGAAACGGGAGACGTCAACGATCTCGGCCAGGAGGCCAGCGGTGATGACGTCGCCCAAGCCTTTGACGGTGATCAGCGGATTGGGAATGGGTCCGATGTGACGGGCGATGAGTTTGTCCACCTGCTTCATCGAGCGTTTGATGAAGCAGGTGGACATCGGCCCCGATACATAACGTTGAACCTTTCATAAATCAACCTCCTTTGGGTGTTGTCACTCAGAGGATGACAGGCGGGTATCCCAGGGAACCGAGTAGAGCAACAACCTCGTGCTATCAGAACTCTGGCGGCTGCCCTGAGCCGCTCGGGAACAGCATGCGTGTTTAAAGTGCCACTCGGTGTGGGCAACAGTTAAAGTCACCTGACGGTGCAACACGGAGACCAAGAACTGCCCACCTGACCGGCTCTGAGTGCGCGGTCATTATCCCTAGGATACCACGTCCTGATAAACATATTATACGAGGAGAAACTAACAATGTCGAACCACCCAATCTTGTCGAAAATGGATATGCAGGCGCGCACCAAAAGGCCGCCGCGCCAGGAGGAGCTGGGACGCTGGCGTCGGGAGATCGAAGGTCCCAGGGACAAGCGGGGGTGGCGGCAGCGGGCGGCGCTGACACTCGCTAACCTTTTGAGCCTCGTAGTTGCAGGCTTGAATTGGTTCAATCGTCATCCTCAAACTGAGGAATTGCTCGACGGGGACGACGTTGATGCAGTGGTGATCGCAACCCCTCACCACGCGCTGCACGCGACCTCTGCCGGCCATCAACGCCGGGAAACACGTCTTGGCCGAAAAAACTCATCGCGCTGAACGGACAAGAGGCCGTTGAAGCCGAACTTTTCTAACGTAAGGATCATTTATAAGGCAGAGTTCATCAGACAGTTTATGTGAGCCGGGGGTGCTACAATGGCTCTGTCCCCCTGGTCAAGGGAGCCAACGTAGCGTCGTAAAGAGGAGCCATCTGCTCCCAATCAAACCGCGCCACGTGCTCCTGCAGCGAAAAGGCGCGGGTGGCCTGAACGTGCGTGATGGTGTAACGCAACCGGCTTAACAGGCCATCGAAATCGTCGCACAGGCAGGCCTCGTGGTGGGCGGCCGGGATGAGTTCGGGATAGGCCAAGTGGCGGGGCAAAACGGGGAAACAGCCACAATAACACGCTTTGACGACGGCCGCGCCGAAAAAGTCGTGCAGGGCGGTACTGACGACGACGTCGGCCTGCCACAGTAGGCGGCTATAGGCAGCGGCGTCCGGCGCGTAGTCAAATTGATGGCCCGCAAGACGATGAAACGGCCAACACGTTACTCCTAGAGTTTAGCGCCGGCGCTCTGAAACCGGGCCAACAAACGAGCGTAACCGTCACCCTGGCACATGCGTCTGGGCAGCCCATCGCTGGCGAACTGCTGACCTTGTTTGGCTCGCCGGGAAAAGTCTCCCCCACCAGCGCTCTCAGTGACGTGGATGGGCGCGTCACGGCGACCTTTAGCGCAGGAAACGTTCCTGGGCAAGCCAGGATCTCTGCGTTGGCGGGATATGCGTCCACATCGGGTGTACTGCAAATACAAGCACCGGCGACAGCAAAGCCGGGAGAGCATCTAGTTTACTTGCCGCTTGTGCTCAAGTAAAGAGATTCGATCTGGCGGCCTGAATTAGCTTTATCTCCCCAGCGTCATCCGCAATCGGTGGGCGGCGCTTGTTCCCACTCTACAACTCGCGGTATAATTTTGCAGTGGCTCATTATCAAGGTCGACAAGAGCACAGTCTTTTGGGCACGCAGAGATTAGCGAAACCTGGCATATTGAGGTAAAATACTCCTGCTCGTAGCCATACACAGGAGACCACTGGCGTGAAATCTCTCCCCCTGGGGCGTGTCCTGCTCTACAGCAGCGCCTCTGCTGGCCTGAACGTCGTGGGCATTACCGTAGGCACCGCCGACCGGCAAGCACGTGACATGGACAGGGATTAACATCTTTCGCATCGCTGACGAAAAGATCGTAAAAGTGTGGTTCGAGGGAAACATTCTCGGCATCTACCGCCAACTCGGCTTTTACCCGCCGCTGGGTGAGGGCGAGGGGTAGCGCCGTAGCTCGTATGGGCTGCAGCGGTCGTTCACTAGCCAACTGGATAATGTTGAGTGGGGTGAGATGAGATTTCGAGGGAGGTGAGCGTGTATACGTCAACGACCAGATCCATTCCCGTATTACTGATTGATCAGCCAAGAATGCGACCTGA
>JAAEPW010000306.1 GCA_024232355.1 Chloroflexota bacterium
GCCTCCATCGAGGGCGATACCTCGGTGCGGGCGCTGGCGTACAAGCAGATCGGCGCGGACATCCTCGGTCGTGTCAGGGACGCCCTGGGGAGCGGCGGAGACCTGAGTGACATCGTCGTTCTGAAGAACGGCAAGGTCTACATGGAACCCGGCGCTGCACCGCTCACGATAGAGCAGGTCGCCAGCGGCCACGAGGCGTATGTGCTGCACACCACCAACAACGTTGTGCGGTACGACGATGGCGTGCCTGACAATGCGGCAGACATCTTTGCCGGAATGAGGACAGACTGATGAAACCACTGATCACCAGGCCGGAGCACATTGCCCAGTGCGTTGCCCAACGCCGTCGGTGGAAAGGCCAGGAGCGGGTAGATGTCCTGGAACAATGTATGAGGATGATCCACATCTGGCAGACAGGTGCACGCATCACTCGTGAAAAGGCGATGGCCCTACGGATGCAGGTGGCCCCAGTCCTATCAGCGGAGAAAGCACGATGGCGAGCAGAACAAGAGGCAAACTCATTGACCGAAACCATCCAGACTACGCCGACATCTTCCAACGATGGCGAGACGAAGGAAGCCCCGGCCAGTTCGACCGAACCGGAACCTTCGGTGGAGCCATCTACACCGCCCACAGAACCCAGGCCGGAGACGTCCACTTCTTCCAACGGCATAGCCTCGGGCCGACGACGTTCGACGAGGAAACGGGCGAGGTCACGAAAGGGTGGGAGTTCATCAACGAAAAAGGAATGCGTGTCGAGCAACGGGAAGGCCGAGACGGGCAGCCCGAGGTCCGGTACGTAGACGCACCGAACGAGGTATAGCAGAGATGCCAAAATACGATTACGAATGCAAAGAGTGCAAGGAGAGATCCGTGATCGCACATTCTATGTTCCACGAGGGGCCAGTGGCGTGCCCGAAGTGCGGTTCGACAGACACCCGAAAGCTGATCCTGGAGACCCCCGGTTTCTATATCCGCTGGTGGAATGCCCTGGCTTCCAGCGAGGCGACGCTACCCAGGTATCTCGGCCCAGTTCGGAGCACAGTATAAGGAGGGCCAATTATGGCAAACAAGACCACGAGTTTTATCCAGAGCCGCCCGACCCGCGAGGTGACTATCACGTTGGACCACACTGACAGCGAGATGGAGAAGCGGTTCCGGCTGCCCGCCGGTTCGCGCCTGATCGACTTTATTGTCAACGTGAAGGAAGCGTTCGCCGGTGGCGTAGAGCAGTTTCTATTCGTCGGCACGCTGACCGAGGGCATACTGGAAGAGGTGAGTCTCGCAACAGAGGGGCGCGTCACGATCACCAACGAGTTGATGCGGCCCGGCTACGAGACCACCGAGGTGACCAACATCTATGCGTTCGTCAGCGACGACGGCAATACGGCGGGTGAGGTGGACGTGACGTTCATTTTCAGCACCCGCAAACTGACGCGGATGTAAAACCCATCCTATAAGGAGGAACCACAATCATGACAGCTCGAGATGTACACAGCACCAAAGCCCCCGGCACGTACCTTGGCACGTTCCAGGCGCAGCGCCAGCAAAAGTTGGGCGAGGTCGAGGGCGAGTACGATCAGCACATCGGGCGCAGTCCAATGTCCCGCTGGGTAGCGTTCGCGTTCGATTACACCAGCTTTGAGGACGAGGACGGTGTTTACCAAATGGTAAAGCACCAGTTGCCCGCCCGCACTATCGCCCGTGATGCCTTTGTCCGCGTGGATGAGGGCTTTGTGGGCGCGGCCACGGCCAGCATCGGCGACGACAACGACGCCGATGGTTGGTTCGCGGCCCAATCGCTGGCAGCCCCTGGCGCGTTCAAGGCGGGCGGAGCGTATGCTACCGCTGGCTTTGCCTACGAAGGCGGCGAGATCAGCGTTGACGTGGGCAGCTTGCCCACCGCAGGCCAGGCCATCGTGTTCGTAGAGATTATCACCTACCACGAAGCCCTGGGCGCAGAGTTCTAAACCAACTTTAGGAGAAAATAGGCTATGACTACTACAGCGACGACACAGACCCCCGCAGGGGGCGACGGAAACGCCACTACCCCGACGCAGGTCACGCCGCCGCCCCAGAGCCAGCCGCAACATCAGCTACCGCCGACGATTGACCCGTCTGACGGTAAGCTATGGAAGGACAAGTTCCACGGCACTCAGGGACGGCTACGGCAAGTTGAGGCCCAGCAGGCTGAAGCGTTAGGCGCGGCCCAGGCTCAAGCAGAGGGGTTGCAGAGCACCCTGCACGAGCGTGACGCACTGATCACCAACCTGGAACAGCAAGCGCAGCAAGCGACCACGCAGCTAGAAGCAATCCCTGGGATGCAAGAACAGATCACGACCCTACAACAACAATCAGCCCTGGCAGAGCGGTACAGAGCCGCGATGCAATATCCAGCACTGTTAAACGCCCAGGTCGAGGTAGAGCGTACGGACGAGAACGGGCAGGCGGTGAAGGAGATGGTCAACCCACTCCTGAACTTGATCGAGAACACCACACTGGCGGGGGACGCGCTGACAGCCACGCTCCAACAGATGGCGACGGCTCTCCCCGCACAGCAGGCAAGCTCGACGCCTGCGCCCGTTATGGCTGGCGCAATACCTCCACCGGCGGAACCCATAGAGGACGAACTTGGCGCGCTGCGCAAGCAAGCGCAGGAAATCCAAGAGCGCATCAACACCGGGGATCACCGCGCTTGGGAAGAGCACGCTGACGTCTGGATGAAGATCCGCGAACTGGAAGCAGCCGGGGCATAAAAAACATCCACAAGGAGGCTTTGAACAATGGCAGATGAAGTATCCGCCTATCTAGACTTTCACCCATTCAAGGAATGGGATCAGGACAAGTGGGACGAGAGGAACAGCATCGTCGATGGCGCGTTCCACAGCACTGACGTGTATCTTACCCCGCTCGTCGGTCACTCTCTGGTGATGCCACCAGGTGTTGACTTTGACCAGTGGTGGTACGTCAAGACGGAGATCCGGCCGTCGCACATCAACCACAACACCATCGGGCGCAGGCAGCGGATGACCACGCCGATCTATTTCGATGCGAGGCAACGCAAGGTACGTGCCCGCAAGCGCTGGGGTGCAAAGGCTCAGTGGGACGAGTACGACGCACTCGTCACCCGTTGGGGGAACGACACCCCTGGTTTCATCTCCGCCGCCCTGCGCGATCAGTTGGCTGACAACATCGTGGGACAAACTGAGAAGGTCTCCCGCGACGGTTTGATCACGCACGCCTTGCACACTTACATGTACGACGGGAACAAGTTCGTGCGTGGCACGGCCGACTTTTCCCACCTGCCCGATGACGACACCGGCGTCTTTAACGTGACGATGATGGAGCAGATTGCGCTCCGGCTGGCGACCCGCAGCGAGAACTCGCTGAAGAAATGGGGCAGCTATGCCCAGCCAGTTCCAGGGCAGAACTTTCGCCAGTCTGTGTTGATCCTGTCCACGACCGGCACGTACTGGTCTATCTGGAACAGCCCGGAGTCGGACTTTATGGTTGACCTGCGCCAATTGCAGGATGGGCGCATCATCAACGGCGGCAAGGTAATGTACCGTGACTTTGCGACCATCGTCGACACCGGTGCGGGCGCGTTGGTTCTGTACAACGCTGGTAACATCGCCGCACAGGTGGCCGTAACCGAGCCAATCAACTTTGGCGACGGTGCACCAGACCCCGAAGTCGAGAGCGTGGACGGGATGTACTGGGCCGGTCAGTCTGGTCCGAACGTCAAGCACTACGTCCAGTGCTCCGACCTGGGTGTGGGGCAGTTCGTGAAAGGTGACTTTGTCAGCATCCACGTCAAGCGAACGGGTGACTGGGGCATTGCTGACGGGAACGATTTCCTGGACGGCAAGACCTACGTCGCCGAGGTCTACGCGGTGGACGAGGACAACGAGCGGTTGGTGCTGCGCGATCCTCTGACCGAGGAATACGTGACGCCATTCCCGTACACGTCGTTGAATGATACACCCGCAACCGGCACGGCCTATGCCTTCATTACGAAGGCCACACACGTGCACCCAGTGATGGTGTTTGGGACCAGGGAGGGTTGCCAGTTCGTGAAGCGCACCCAGCCCGACGGCAGCTTTATCCGCTACCACCGTCCGAGCGATGATGTCGTAGATTACCCCAGCATCGAGCGGGTGACCGCCAACTGGCGGGGTGAGGTCAATCCCTGGAATCTGGACATCTACGAGATCATCTTTTGCAACGCGCCGTGGGCGAATCGCGGCCCGATCCAGTACTAGGAGTGATCGACGATGACAACTACGTGGACGCAGATCAACCGGAAACTCGACTTGTTTATGGATGACGAGCAGAAGCAGGACGCCAATGGAGGTCTGCGTTCACGCATGTTCCCCGATGCGTTGCGGATTCAAGGGTGGAATTGGGCGCAGCGGGTACTCTGCGCCCATTCCCCGCTTCAGAAGGCTGTCAGGTTGGAGATCGACCGTGATCACCGCACCGGCATCTTGCCGGAGGACATCTTTGCGGTGGAGGGCATCTACGACCGCCAGGCCCAGCAGTGGTGGTGGCCGATGCGCCGGAGGCCCGGCGACGTGCGCTACGAGGATGATAGCCTGTGTGAGTTTTGGGTGTGGGGTGGCAAGCTGTTTCTGGAGGACTCTGTGGCCTACGACTCTGACAGGCTGACGCTGCACTATTGGGCCTACTACCCTGACATCATGGGCGAGGCCGGGGGCGAGAACCTGGGCACTGACCAGCAGCCGGTGTACGAGATCGAACTGAAGCAGGGCCAGGTACACACGCCCCGGTGGGCAGAGGTCGCTTTGCTCAACCTGGTGTGCGCGTTCTGCTTCACTCCGGCGGCGATCCAGGCCGCAGACGTGAACGAGTGGAAGATCAGTGTGGACTCTGGCAACCCGCTACAAAACCCAAGGGCGCAACAGGCGCGAGAGCATTTGTTTTGGTATCACGCGATAGTGGACAAGTTCCCCCCGGCGCGAAGGTCTGAGGTGGAGTGATGAGCAATATCACAAAGCAGGGTATCGAGAGTGTCCTGGCCCACAAGCTCCACGAGGTTTTGACCAAGTGGTGTGTCACCGACGTCCCCGGCAGCGACCCGACTCGGGCCAACCACGTTGTCTTGGGCAAGCCAACGTCTGAGCGGCGGGATGAGATCGTAATCTCGATTCACATGCAGCACCCACTGGGACCGAATGCTGACAAGGACGAGTTGGTATCAGGCCGCCCACGGACGACCGCCGACCGGCCCAACTACTTTCCTGCCGAGACCTTTGGAGGCACGGAGGTCCGGCGCATCCTGGGCGCGGTGCAGATCAACATCCGGCAGAAGCTACCCTACTCTGAGGCTGTGGACATTATCGCCTCGGTGATCGAGCGGGTGCGGGCGGCGATCAACCGGGAGAAAAGCCTCGTTCCGCTGGCGGATGACTGGGGGAACAGCTTGTTCAAACTAGAGACCTTCCAGGCTTACGGGCACGCGAGTGGCGGCGGGAACGTCGCCATCAATACTCGGTGGATCGACTGGAGGGCATATATAGGCTCTACGAATTGTAGAGATTTGGGAGGATAACTATGTCACTACAAATGCCTGGCGGCGCGCTGTTCGCGTTCGGTATCCAGCAGGGGACCGGGGCAGACGACTATGCGAGGATGACGGCCGGATACGAGCAACTCGTGACCGCCGACGACAGATTCTACTACTACGCCCTGACAGAGATGGGCTTGCAGCCGGTCAAGGGGATGAAGGTCTTGCCACAGGAGATCGGCGGGCGGGCGCTGCCTTCGGGCGCGTACTCCACTGGCACGTGGATGACCGGTGGTGTGGGGATGATCCCCCGGATGGACAACCGCTTCGGTCGGATGCTCCTGGCCGGGTTTGGCGAGGTCTTGACCACGGCTGACACGACGATCCAGAACCACGCCGACATCGACGACAGTCCTGGGACGGATACGGGCATCCACACCCACAAGTTCCGCTTCAACGCACTCGACCAGTATTTCCTACCCTGGGTGTCGCTGCGCCGGATGTTGCCGCACAACCAACCTGCCGAACGGGTGGGCGAGATATTCCAGGACGGGCATCTCGCCACACTGATGTTCGGCGCGCAGTCGGCGGCTCCGTTGATGGCCCAGGCGGCTTTCCTAGCCCGCGTCAACCAGGCTGACTTTGTGTTCAATGCCAACCCCGGCTGGGCGGCTGCTACTTATGACGGTTTCCACAACTTTGGTGTGACCAACTGTGATGGCTTCGTCCACGTCAACGGGGTGGACTTTAAGGCGGTTGGTGTGTCGATCCAACTGGCGAACCAGCTTCTACCGCCGGAGCAAAGTATGTACATCGGCTCTATGCACCCGCTGGACTTCCCCTGCTTGGGGCGGGCCTTGCAGGTGACGGCGACGTTCCTGGTCGAGGACTGGGACCTGTACGTGAGTATGTTCGCCGGTGGGAACGTGGACGTGTCCGCGCCGACGAGCGCGAACGTGAACTGTCCCGTCTACACGGCGGACCTGGACGTGATGATCGCCTCACAGCAGATCATCACCGGTGTCGAGCCGTACCGCATCCGGGTGCGTTCCGACCACGCCGGGGCCATCGACAACGTGACCTGGGCGGTCCAGACGGTGCAGATTGCCCCGAACCGGCCTGTTGTGATGCAGATCGTCGGCACGGTCCTGGGTGTGGACACCGGCGACCCGATTGCCGTCTACTTGCAGAACGCGCAGACCGACTACGCGCTGCCCACGTAAGGGGGTATCTGATGAAGGTCAAGATCAGTGTATTGCTCGACCTGGTGCAGACCGAACTGGAAGCTGAGGAAGTGTCTCTGGTACGCCAGGGGGCGCTGAGGCAACTGGGAGTGTTTCGCAGGAGCTTGAGTCACCTGGCTGACAAGACTGTGGAGATCAGCAAGCCAAAGATGAGCGGGGAGGCGAAAGTGCTTTTAAAAGGAATGCAGGGGCCAGATGGCTCCGAAAGTGCGGATGTCGCTGAGGACTGACAAAGTAAGGTGAGTGGCTTTGAGGGCCACTCACCTGCTAGTCGTCAAAGAAAGGCTTCTTCATTCTTTCTTTTACACGCTGTTCAGCTTCTCGAAATTCCTTCTCGGCTACCCGCTTCCGTCTATCCTCTTTGATTGACGAGATGGCCCAGACCAGAAACCAGATGATCACCGCAACGAAAATGAAATCGCTCATACACCACCTCCACTGACAGAAGAATACCGCCAGATGGAGAAAAAGTCAAATACAGGAGAGAGAAGATGTCTAAAATCACAACCATATCGACGATGGTGCCCCAGACCAAGAAACTACTGCAAGCCGACCCCGATGGAAGCGTGTGGGTAAGGATACGCCCCCCGGACTTTTACGCTGAGAGCGAACGCGCTCAGGTCAGCGAGCGGATCACACGCTCTTATGACTCCGTGACCAGGATGCCGACGATCACCGAGAACTACAACTCGGTAGAGCTGGCGATGCTGGAAATCTGGCTCACCTACGAGGAAACCAACCTGGTCGTGAAACTGGTCAAAGGCTTCGACGCCGAGGGCAACCCGACCGAGACCGAGTTGATCAAGTTCGAGACCCGCGACAAGGAAACCCGCGCCGACTTTTTGACCAAGTTGGGGAAACTCCCGCCACAGATCGTCAACGAGTGGCACGCGCACGTCCGGGTGGTGGTCCCTGCCTGGTCCCCTTTTGGGATAGCGCCGAGCGATACGAGCGAATAGCCTGCGAAGTCCAGGCATACTTGAGCAAGGCGGTGAACGGGATACCGCTGCCGGGCTACACTGATATCGAGATGCCGGACTGCTTTGTCTGGTATCTGACAGTGGAAAAGCACGGATTCGTTTGTCAGGGAGCGTACCTCGACCAACCCGCCCATTTTATGCGGGACATCGAGGCGGCGGAAGTGGGAAAGCGCAGATTCGACCGCAACCAAGAGGCTAATGCAAATGTGGGACAAACTCAACAGGTACCGGGAGCTTTTCAGTTCCCCCAGTGGATACCTTGATCCAGAATACGATGCGCTGCAAGAATACCTCCAGGACGTGATGGGTGGCGGGCAAGCGGGCCACGCTATGGCGCAAGCTATGCCTTCCGGCCTGTATGCATCTGCGGCTGTGGACTATGGGATGGACGTCCACCAGGTCAACCAGGTGCTACAGCAACAGATGGGCCTGGGCGCACTGACAGCAAACCCTGCCGAGATCAGAGATACCTTGGGCGCTTACGTCCAGGCCCGTGGCGGTTCGCCCCCACTCGGCACATCTACCACACCCTGGCAGATGATGCACGGCTCTGTGGGTTATCACTCCGCGATGGGCGCAGCCAAGCACCTGAACTACAAAGAGGAACCTCCTGCCGGCTACGTCCAGTATGAAAACATCGCCTACCCCTACGAGCGGCTATCATCTGGCCTTGGTTGGACAGTGACACCGGAGGGGCAGCTTGAGGTAGGGTTGGCAGAGGGAAAGTTTGCCAAATTGCCCAAGCGCAGCCGGGAGATGCAACAACGAGAATCTGCGTGGTTCAGCGGCGTCCCCGTCCAACAGTCCAGCATTCTCGCCCAGGGCGCGAATATCCCCGAACAATTACAACGGGTGCAGGCGTTCGTGTCTGTCGGCCAGGACCTGCCGGAAGGCGCGGGATACTTTGACCCGTCACTTGGCCGGGCTACGGGGATGATCAAGCGCCAGTACCGGTTGCCGGAAGACGTAGATCCCGCGTCGTTCGTCGCCGTCGGTGACACCTTCAGCGGTAATGTTCCGCTCACGGCCTTCGCCGGTCACCGTGGCGAACGCTTCCCCCAGTACGAGCAGTTACAGGTCGCCAACGTCGATGTTAGGCAGACCCAGGACAAGTACGGCAAGTCATACTCCGAGATGGTCTTGCAGATGCAGACCCACCAACCGATGGGGCCGGTGGCGATCAAGTCCGGAGGCGGCAAGGTCGGCGCAGTGCCGATGCCGGGACTACAAGAGAACCTGGGTGCCGACGTGTGGCTCTCGATGAACGAGCCACACCAGATGGCGGCTTGGATAATGGGCGGGATGACACAGGGCGAGCTACAAGGCGCATTGGGCTATGCTCCCGACCGCCTAACGCCTGGTGTGGCGAGAGAGTTCTATCACAAGTACATGCTGCCCCGCGTAGAACAGCGGTGGCTACCTGGTCGCTTCAGGGCCGACGATCCCCGGTTCCAAGCTCGTCAAGAGGCGGGAACTGTTAGGAACGTGGAAGACGTCGGCGGCGGGTGGGTGACGGCAGAGCAGAGACTGACAGGATTTTCTACCCCCATTGGCATCCAGCCCCGTACCGTGTGGGGCTACCACAACCAACTCGTCAAACCGGAAGTGTACGCTGCCCTCAAACGGATGCCAGAGTACAACGAGTTGGTGAGTCACTACGAGCGACGTGGGCAACGGAGCGTTGCCGAGACCCAGCACATAGGCGCGGCTGCACTGGCTAACGCTGGGGTAGCTACGGGGCTTGAGACTGTGGCCGCCGGTGACGTGATGAAGCAGATGCCTACCTTTGCGGCCCAAGCTATCGGGATGCTACGAGAACAGGGCAAGGTCGGCCCAAACGACGAACCCGCTCCGGGCCTGTATGCCGAGGCTCTGATGGAGACCGTGGGCCAGGCGTACAAGGGCAAGGGCATCCAGTTCGGTGAACTGACACTACCCAACCCGCAGACGGTCCTCCACCGCGCTGGCCGGGGCGGCATCGAGGGGCAGATATTTGGCCTGTCGTCCGCCTACGCCGACCTGATGCAGACGATGGAGCACGCGGAGGCCAACCCTGTACGCTACGCGGAAGCTGTCAGCCGCGCTCAGACTGCGTTCCTCGGTGACAATGCAGATAATCCCGGCCTGGTGCGCGGGCGTGGGTTCCGAGACGAGTTTTGGGGACTTCCTACCAGTGGGGGGCTGTCCGGCGGGCGTGTGACTCCGATGGAGGATATCCCGATCAACCGCTTTGCGATGGGCCGAGAGCAGCTGCTCAAGACTCTCCAGACGAGGGGTATATCTGAGGGCGATGCGACCGTGATGGTCGAGGACATGTTCTCTGGCAAGATGAAACAAGATCAACTCCCTCGTGCCCTGGCCTTTGGCTACCCTCTCACGTCTGAGGAAGAACAGCTATCTATCCGGCTTGGGTGGGCAGGTCCTCAAGAGTTGGGGATGTCAGACAAGGCATACGAGGCGGCTTTCGGTTCGTCCACCGGGATGCACCCGGTCGTGGGCGCGGCCCTCGGGCGTGACTTTGACATCGACCCATACGCCTTTCTCCAGGGCACAGAGTACAGCAAGCGCAGGAGCGGCGGCTGGCGGGCGCAACAGATGGCGGGCGGTATCACGTCGTCCGAGGAAATCATCAGGATGGCGCGGACCCGTACCCCAGCCGAGCTTGGCCCTGACATTGAAAAGATCAAAGAGACCGGCTCTTACTATGAGATGATGAAAGCTCTGCGCGGGACTGGTTCCACGGTGTCCAAAGAGGATACCATCGCCGCTTTCAGTGATTACTCGACGGGCAAAGAGGCAATGGCCCCAGCGTATCAGTTTGGTTTGCGCACCCTCAAGTGGGCGTTGGGCGGCAATGATTCTATCTCCCGCCAGGCCCGCAATGAACTGGGCATCCCCTACGGTAAAGCGCAGGACATCGAGGGCGCGGGGCCAGCGTGGACGCGCTTGCAGGACTACTACCGCAGCCTGGGCCTGGCCAAGTGGGGCGCGAGGGGTGAGGATGAACGTATCTATGCCAAAGGCCCGTCTCACCTGCTACGCGACATCTTTGACAAGACGGCAGCACTGACAGACTTTTCCCCCGAGACCAGGGCGGCTTTGTTGATGTACCCAGGGCGTGAGGGTTTCGAGAAAATGCCTGGTCTGATGGAAAAGTACAACACCCTGACGGGCGAGGGGAAGGGCATCGAGGCGGCCCAGGTAATGGGCAAGATGTTCCAAACTGCTGCCTATGGTGGCGACCTGTGGAAGTGGGCGCAGGAAGGCGGGCCGCTCGGTTACTCTATCGTGGGAATGGCGGCACTACGCTCTACCAAAAAGATAGGGGATACCTGGACAACTCCCAGCGGAAGACAGATGTCATTCAACCCCACAGGGAAACTTGCCGAGAATCTATCCCACATGGCCGAGCAGGGCGGGGCGGTACGGGGCGTTATGAAGCTGCTCAAGAGTGGCGAGTTTGGCAACATGCCCTTTCACGAGGCTGTACAAGCGGTTCAGCACGCAGAGGCGACCGGCGCACGGATAGATCCTGCGTTGATGGACATCTATACAAAGCGTGTCCGTAGTGTCGGTGTCCCAAGTTCTGCCCAGGAAGCACAGGTTGACAGATTGCTTGGTGCGCTCGATTTCTCCGGCGCGGGCGATCCCGCTGCCGTTGCTCAGATGTTGAGCCAAGGCCCGCAGGTGGGTGGTGGCGCTCGTCAGTGGGACGCTATGCCCAAGTTCCCTGTGGAGAGTGTATCTCTGGCACAGGTTTTTGGCAATGCCAAGCCGGCTTCTATTGAGGTGGAAGCGAGTCGCCGCTTGGGACAATTGCTATCTGGCAAAGACATGGCAAGTGTCGTTGATGTCGCTCGAAAGACTCGCCTTACAGGGCAAACATCTCCATTCAGACAGGCGCTCAATCAATTCGTTGCTGACAAAGGACCTGAAGCACAACAAGCCTGGCGTGCGGCTGTGGAACAGCACGGACTGGGGATGAAAACAGACCCCGTGAGTGGTGCGATGTACCATGACTATGCCGGGTTTGGCGCTGGTGGCGCACCTCCAAACGCTCCCCCGCCGACCACACCGGCAGCCGCAGCCGCTCCACCCGCCGGGGGCAGTGGTGGGCAGGGCGGTGGCGGCGGCCAGCAAGGGCCGGGTGGCATACAGATGCCTATGCCAATGCAAGCCGCAGCGATGGCGGCCAGCGGAGCGATGCAAGGGCTAAGGGGCAGAGTCAGCTTTGGTCAGGACGAGGCTACCGGCCAGATGTGGACACACATGAACGTCACCCCGCCACAGAAGGAACTGACAGCTCTCCAGCGTGGGATTATTGAAAGATTGAAGGAGTATGGACCAAAGCTCAAGGACCTGGTCGAGTCCACTGATGAAATGTCCAAGCAGTACAGGAGTAGTGTCAAAATACTTGGTCGGTGGCATCAACAGTTGCGCCAAGCAACGGTAACTCCAGCAGTTGAAGGGAGCGAGCTTGCTCGAATGCAAGGGGCTGGAGTTATCGAGACTAGTCTTACTAGAATAGAAGATGCATTCGGCGGCAAGAGAGGGTTAGAAACGGCACTTGCCAATGTAGATATCAGGCAAGATCTTAGCACGATGTTTCCAACGCAGCAAAGTGGACTCCAACAAGCCTTTGGTGCGTTCAAGAAGTTGGCTATCGGCTGGACCCCTATGCAAATGTCCCGCGTATGGGGGATGACGGGCGCGCCCGTTTTCAACCAACTCATCCCCGCCGCTGCCCAGGCAGAGATGGCAGGGTGGCGCACGGCCCAGGCGTTCGGCGGGACCGACGTCGGCCTGCCCGGCGGGATGGCCGGGGAGTTGATGCAGCACACCGCCGCTCGCCGCCAGGGGATGATCGACGCTGGCCGCATTGGATACCAGGCGTGGGGCTGGATGCAGCAGCCGGGTATCGGCACCGCGCTCAACGTCGCCAAGGGCATCGCTGGCCCGGCGGCAGGTGCAGGGCTTGTCAGTGCCATTGGCCTGAATGCGCTGGGATCACTGCCGATGTTCGGCACGACGGCGGCAGCGTTGGCGATGCCGGTGGGCCTTGGTATTGCGGCAGCCGGTACAGCCATAGGTACGGGTGTCTACGCTCACAATGTCACCGACCCTGGTGTTGCCGCCAACCAGATCGGAGCGTACCAGAACGTTCAGCAAGGTGGTTTCGGGGGCAACGTAAAGCTTGGCGCTCGATACGCGGGGACCTGGTTCACTCACATGCCGACCGTCCTCGGCCAATCTATCCAGGATGGTACGAACCCCTGGCGAACGACTGCGAACATAGTCGCCGGAGAAGCCGCCCAGGGCGCTCGAATTATGGGCACGCCCATCGCGCAACTCGGCACGACCGAGCGGATAGATGCCCTCAGCGCGATGGCGCAGCAGCTGCGTGGACAAGAGGGCACGGTATGGGCCGGGATGGACGAGGGCCAGATTCTCCAGACGGTCGGCCAGTACGCTCCATTTATGCGCAGCTTGCAGGGCAAGACAGCCGACGAACTGCTTGCCCCCGGCGGCCTCGACACTATCGCCAATCTGTACGGGCGCGGGATCTCGCCGGTGGCCGCGCAACGATTCGCCGCCACTGGGCGCTTTGGCTCGTCCAGCATCGAGCATACCCTGACCGCAATCGCCGGGATGACGACCACCGACGCGGAACGCATCCAGATGGAATCCAACCTGGGCTTGCTCGGTCCCCTCGGCGACACGCTGGGGATGGACCAGGACAAGCTGCTAGAGATGGCGGGCGGTGGCGGGTACACCGGCGCTGAGAACCGCTTCCTCGAACGGCTTGGCCGGGGCGACCCAATGGCGCTGTCCAGGATGGCACGCGCCGGTGGCCCCTCCTGGATGGAGCAGCGCGACGTTTATGGTATGCAGACCGGGCAACGTTCCTTCGCGCCCCTCTTGCGCGGCATGCAGTCTGCCGGAATCCCAATGTCTGCCCTGGGCGGTGGTAGCTTCTCACAGACAGGCCTGATGCAGTACTACGGTGGCGCTGTGCCCCTCAGCGACGGCAATATGTTCGATGTTGGAGTGGGAGGACTTTGGGGTTTGCAGGACTGGCAGACCGCCGAGAACCGCTCATACCAGGCGTTCCAGATGCAGCAATCACAACAGCGGTGGGAACGCCAGGGCCTGCACACGATGGGCGGGATGGTCCCCGTCGGCGGCGGCATTATGTCGTCGCAAGGCCCGCAGATGACGTACCAGCGCGGCACGTGGGACATCCAGGCTGATCAACTCTCTCAGAGCCGCGCTTACCAGGGCCAGATGTGGGGCATCCAGGGCGCGCAACTCTCCCTGAGCCGCGACCAGACGTTGACCCAACTTGATTGGCGTGGAGAGGACATCGACCGCGGATTCGAGCGTAGTATGGCGTCTCTGGAAAAGAGCGCGGCCGCCATTGGCAGCCGCCTACACCAGACGCTCACTCAAATCGGGTGGAGTGAGGACAAGCAACGCCTTGGCCTCGCCAGGGGTGAGACACAATTTGCCTGGCAGTCTGAGGACATTGGGCGGCAGATGCGCAGGGGCGATACCAAGTTCGAGTGGGGCGTGCAAGACATCGCGCTGCAGCGGGCGACCGGCGCGCTTCAATTCGGCTGGCAGATGGAGGACTTTGACGAAAATATCCGGTTCGCCGGTGGCCGCCAGCGCAAACGGATGATGACCCAGCGGGAACGGGCCACGACGATGTACGGCATCGAGGAAGGACAGCGCGACACGGAACTCGACCGCCTCAAGGAGCGCAAACGGTGGACGGACGAAGATCACGCCACGACGCTCCGGCGGCTCGAAGAGAAGCGCAACTGGATGAACGAGGACCACGACACCGAGATGGATCACCTCGGTACTCGTCGCCAGTGGGCGGCCGAGAACGCGGGCATCGAATCCGCGCAGATCGAGGAACGTCGTGAACAACTCATCGAGGACCACGAGCGGGAGGTCAGCCGCCACGACCAGCGCGTAGAGTGGGCCAAGGAGCGGCTGAACCTCAGTGAAGCGAGTCACGCGGCGAACGTCGCCAACGCACAGGCCCAGGCCGAACTTCAGGACGAAGCGACCGAGCTGCAAAAGAAGTACTGGAAGGAGCAGCTCGAGGCTCAGGGCGAGGCGCTACAGCGGGCCAAGGAGCACCGCGACGTCATGCAGGAGATCGAGGACAACACCAAGACGGCTACTCGAGGGATGCAGTTATTCGCTACCAGGCTGGCCGAGTTGCTGGGACCGGACGGCGACCTGGTGGAGTTACTCAAAGAACTGGCGGCCGAGGTAGATGACCAGGCGAGAAGCCATTACGCCAATATGCCGATAGGACACTAGGGATATGACAGATCACATCATACTCTCAAACAGCGACAGTACCCTGGTCAAGAAATTCCGCGTGCTCTCTGCGGGCTACTCGCCTGTGCGTAGCAAGATCGGTGCTCGTCGAGTGACCGTCACCGGCAAGTGGGACAATCAGGTCGGCCCTATCCTGCGCTCGTGGAAGTATGTCCTGCTGGTGTTTGCCGCCGACCCGACCGACCCGGCGGGCACAGACCTGGACACAGAAGGGTACGGCACACTGGCCCACATCAAGACGTTCTTTGACTACCAGGACCCGGTCAACGACCCCACGAACGTGATCACGTACACCGACTATGACAGCGTCGCCCACCCGGTCTACCTGGTGGGGCAATTGTCGGAGCAGAACCTATCACCGCAGATAATCGGCGGCTGCACTGTGTTCCAGGTTCCCATAGAGATGCAGAGGACAGAACCATGAGACCAATCGTTCCCGATAACACCCTCAACCGCTTGCCGGAGACTGGTATCCTCGTGCGCGACGTGATGCCGCGCTGGAAGGACCTGACGACGAGCGCCTACGCCACCGGCTACCCGGCCCAATATGACGGCGACGGGATTGCTCAATGCCTATCCGATGCGGCCAGGAGCATCATGTTCTCCGGGCCGGTACGCCGGGCCTGGTGCGTCGGCTCTGACACGGTCCGGGTGCACAATTGCGCCGATCCCACAGATGCAGCGGAGTGGGAGAACGCGCTATCGGTCACAGACTACACCACGACCGGCGCGCACAGGATCAGTGTCGAGTGGGGCGACGTCTACTATGGCAACGGCGGCGACATCTACTACAACAGCATCGTGCGCGAGAGCGGGGCGTATACCGTCGCCGACGATCACATCGCCCTGGCCGCCTTACCCAACGGTGACATCTTTCTGCTCACGCTGCACGAGTTGTGCGAGTTCAAGTATCTCCGGCTAGAGCACTTTGGATCAGGCAGCGTGTACAGCGAGTGCCCGCACACCATCGTCGTACCCGACGATTACAACGAGGCATCGTTGTCCTGGTTCGATGCTGCGAGACACGAGTATGACGAGGGCCGCGCTATCATCGTGCTCAACGAGAAAACCCACGGCCACCCCGTCGTGATTTTTTACGAGGATGGAATCTGGTCACAGCCGCGTCCGTTGCTGCCCCAGGACATCGTGGACAACTATAGCTTCTTGCGCATCGGGCACGTCAGTTCGATAGAGGATTATTCTGGTAACCCTTGCTTCTTTGCCACCGGGCGTATCGGGCGCAAAGGTTCCACCGGCGCCCGCGCACAGGAATGGGACGTCCTGCTTCGGTCCCGAGATGGGGAGCATTGGACAGTTGACAGGTACTCGTACATCTGTGAAGAAGCGATGGCGGCCAAGATGATCCAGTACGACGACTACGTCTACTACCCTGGCGGCAGCACGGTCAAGCAGTCGCCCAGGACCTGGCTCGTCGGGGGAGATCCGGAATTTGAGGGTGACCAACAATTCTGGTGGGTACTTTTTGAGGACATCCTGAACTGGCAGTACAGCCAGCCCAAGGCGGGGGGGGCGTGCCGGGGAATCTCCACTATTGCAACCCACAACGGAACGTACACGCCCTACAGGGATGCAGGCATCCGGTACGGTCTGCACCCCGGATACTGGCTGTGGCGCTACGCCTGGTACACCAGTCAGGAGGAAGTGGGGCTGCTCTCCACCGAGACCATAGACGAAGTTGTCCCGACGTACAAGGCGGGTGACCGCGCACTATCGCTACAGTCGCGGGATGCATCTATGCGTATGCTGATAGATTGGGCGTCAGACCAGGATTGGCAGTGGTTATCTCAAACGAAGCACTATGACGATTGCGACAAGATGGACTATTTGTACTCGATTGGCGCGGCGATGATCGACGTCAACGACATCACAGACTATGACATCTCCGGCACGGTCGAGGAACAGGAAGTCGTGGAGGAACCGGAGGATGAGCCGAACACGGGACTGACCTTTCAGGCGTACAACAAGCCGGGCATCTTTCTCACGACCAAGCCGTTCGATGCCCGGAACTTTGTCGTCCGGCATCGCTTCACCTACACCAACGAGTACGTGGTGGACTTGATCAGCCCACCGTTCGGCCTTGGTAACACCCTCGCCCTCGACACCGAGCAGGGCGTGCTGACGGTCGGCGCTACCACCCTGCGGGATACCGGTCAGGACTTTACGGACTGGAACCAGTTGCAACTCGATGGCCCGCTGAACAACAGCCACGATCCCTACTATGCGATGGTATGCGTCGTCAGTGTTGTCCACACTGACGGCTGTATCTCGTGGGGGTACATCGGGGAATGCGTCGGCGGCGATCCGACCATCGTCAGGGTGTACACCCACGAGGTGAACGAGGCCGAGACCGAGTACCAGGGCTGGAACGGGGCCAGTGTGGCGGGCAAGACCGCCGACCGGTACTATATCTCTTGGCTGCCGCGAGTCACCAGGCTGGGCTATGGTGCTGGCGTCGTCGGCTGCGTGGCTGACAAACACAACTTGATTGCTGCGTTCTTCGATATGATCGGCGACGACACCGGCGGCGACGGGTATGGGCCGGATGATCTTGCGGCGAATGGGTACTTTTACATCCTCGTGCGCCGGCCACACACTGACAAGTTCGGCAACGACATCGGTGTCTGGCTGCCGGTGGCCCGGACCGCCGTATCCTATACCCCATCGCAGTCTGAGTTATACGACGTCGAGATGCGCCGGAACGGGCGCAAGATCACCGCCCGCCTGGCCAACTACTTTGTGCCGGATGGCTCCGACGACCCACTGATGATGAATATAGCAGAGTTGGAATACGAGTGGTCGGGTAACGGGCGGATGATCCCAAACGACGGCGGGGATGACAGGTGCAAGGTGGGTGTCATCACCAACGTCCAGGTTGCCGAATGCCGCGTGCTCGTGGTGCGCGAGGATGACACGTACATCGCCCGCGCCCTGGGCTACCACTGGCCCTTGAAGCCCCTCGACCCCGGCGATCCCAACAGCGGCTTTGACTATTCTGACAACGCGATTCCCTGGTTCTATCCGGACGCGCGTTCTCAATGGCCTTGGGATGCCTCCACCAACTTTCTCGAAACCGATGACTACGAACCGCTATGGATCAACGGGGAGGAAATGAAGATCCTCCAACGTACCGCCAGCGACAAGCGGAGCGTGTACCAGTGGGTGCATGACAAGTACGACCCTGAAGCGGGCCGTCAGAAGATAATCCAGGGCAGGTGGGGCACCGGCGGGACTGCTACCCCTGCGCGGTGGGCACACACCGACATCGCCCCCTGGCTGGGATGTGACGAGAGTCCCGATGGACCGCTCGATGAACCGTGTTGGGGTGACGACTGGGACGATTTTGGGTGGATCTTCAAGGCATCTGACGGACCTGGGGCAGGAGCTACGGGACTGATCAAGTGGTGTCACACGACCCCGTCCGGCGACGACGACCACACTGACAACTACTTTTGTGACACGAGCGCCAGCGGGACGAGCACGGCGAACCAGACAATGAGCGACGAGGATTACAACAGGATCGTGCCCGCCGCAGTATCGTCCTCCCCCGGCACGTTCACGTTCTTCAACACGCTGCCCGGGTTCGAGGTCTCCAGACGCCCGGATTACCGGGGTACTCGCCATCATCCCCACGAGTCTATTGCCCGCTCTCACCATAACGATGCCTTGCAGATACGGCGGGTGTGGGCCTACGACGACGAGCACGACAAGAACCTGGAATGGACGTTGGTCGATATTGCGACCAAGGCCGGGGTGCTGGACTATGACTTGAAAAAGTCCATTGACGCGACCCACACTGTCACGGCAGGTGCAGGGCCGACGTGGCTCTCAGACGTCAACTCTGACCCAGTGTTCACGCGGGACTTTGATATCACCCTGGAAGTGGATGCGTTGCCAGCGGTGAACGGCCAGTACTTTGGTCTCGTCGCACGATCGACGAGCAATGTCCAGCTACAGACCGGCTCAGCCTGGAGCCTTGATGGAGTCAGCGCGATCCGGCTCGACATTTATACATTCCTCGGCGCTACGCACATCAGGGTGACGCAGACAAATACTAACATCGACGACTGGACCGAGGTAGACAACTTTATCCTCGACGATTACCTGCTGGCCGGGAAGCGGCTCAGGTTCGTTGGGTACAACGACACGATTGCGCTGTACATCAACGAATGCTGGATACACACATTCCACTTTGGCGACATCTTTGGTACGGAGCACGACGGCTACAGCGCGCCCGCCGCCGGGTACGTCGGCCTGTACTCTCTTGGTTTCAATGTTCAGGTGAATGTCACGCAGCCTGAGTTATGGTCCTGGACTGATGGCATCATCCTCGACCAACGGATGAACGCAGCGGCGGGGATGAAGCGGGCAATCCGCGACCGGCGAGTCAAGTGGTTGTCGCGGGCTGACGGCGCGCTGGCAATCTCGCTATTCGACTCACGCGATGATCTTGGGACAATCACAGACCACATCTACACTGACAAGTCTGCACCAACGGACCGCATCCCGACGCACATCCGCGCTATCGGCGAGGAAATCAGCGAGTACCTGGACCACGCAAGTGCCGCCGAGTATGGAATCACGTTCGCGGTGATCAACACGCCGCACCTGGACGAAGAAGAGGCGTTCAAGGAGTGTCAGCGCACGAGCAAAGACGCCCGGTCCATATCTGGCGCACGCAATCTGTTCGCCGCCGGGCGTCTGAACTGGGAGCCGGAGGATTCGGTCACCGTGGATTACGAGCCAGCGGATGGGGGCCCACCGGTACGCGGAACGTTCGTCGTCACGACCGTCAAGTTCTCGTTCAAACCTGGGGACTTGACTACTACATCAGCAATTCGGGAGGAAATTGAATGAGTCATCACGACCTGATCAGGCGAGTGGTCAAGGATACGGTCGGCAATGGATTACGCCAGGCCGTGGTACATCGAGTTCACGGAAACGTGATCGACGTTCGGGTTGGTGGGAGCACCAAACTCCTGCGCGGCCTTCGGGTTATCGGTGGAGTGGGCAGCGTGCAGATTGGCGACGGCGTCATCCTCACGGAGGCAGATGGAGATATATTCGCCCAGTCGTTCCAGGCCCAGAGAGGTCCGAGGACGGTGAGCGGTAGCGGCGGGAGTGGGGACGTCATTGGGCTGTCGCCTCACCCAATGAGTTATCATCCTGATGCGCTCCCCTGGCACGCCAGTTTGTCAGGCTCGTCCCTTCACGAACCCAAGGGCCACACGCACAGTCACGGCGACCTTCTCGATGTGAACGCTGACGACCACCACGCCCTGGTGACGATTGGGACCGGTGGGTTATCCGGTATGCTCGGCTTGAGCGGTCAGGAGTTGACACTCGCAGACATCGGGCATATTGACTTGGTCGATGTCGCCCCCGACCAACATCATGCCGGGTTCATCGGCCTGAACGGGGATAGCGGCAGCGCATCGCCTGACACGGCTGACAGGATCAAGGTGGCTGGTGGGACCGGCATCGCCACCGGTGCGAGTGGCAGTGTGCTAACGGTGACGCATGCTACCGGCAGCCTGGGCGACCTGCACACGAATTACACCGAACACGGAGCGAACGAGACCGTGACCGGGGTGTGGGCGTTCCAGAACAATCTCACCACACGCCACATTCTGCCCGATGCCACTGATACCTACGACCTGGGCAGCAGTACCAAATTGTGGCGCAAGGGTTGGTTGTCCGAATTGGATACCGTCATCTTTGCACAGAACACGATCACCTTGCTGGGCGGGTGGCTCTATGTGACCAAGTATGCGGGGACTGTGGAGGAAGATGTCAGTTCGGTTCAGACGACAATCAATCTTGGTGTATCAGACCTGGTGTTGGAAGCGGGCGACTTTATCTGTCTTCGCTCTACTCTCCAGGTCGAGTACATACAACTCGGTTCCTATTGGGGAGCCAACATCTGGAATGTGACCAGGGATGTGGATGGTAGCGGGGCCAACGCCTGGCCGCAGGGCGCGCCCTTTGCGTGCTTTGGGAATGTGGGTGATGGGCGGGTGGAACTGAACGCTTACGACACGCCCCGGATCAGCATCGTCAAGCAGGGTGCGACCTACAACGCCCAAGACGAGCTAGTCAGACTTGGAGACCTGAACGGTCTGGCCGACTACACCAGCGAGGCATACGGCATTTTTGTCGGCGACTATGCTGGGGATAGCTGGATGGCCTATGATCAGAGCAACGGGTTGAGGGTGCACGGCAGCGCGATCATCGACGGCACGATCCAGGCGACGTCGTTCACGAACAATCTGGCCGCATTGTTCTTCAGCCAAGCCGACGGGCGGGCGCTGTGGGGTCCGGGTTGCGCGATCTCGCCCACATCCTGGACGAGCGCGAGAGGACAGGTGGCGACGATCAGCGGAGCGTTCCAGCAGAAGGCAGGACGCTGGCCGGGCACGCGGGGGTTGGTGATCGAGGAAGCGACGACGAATTATATGAGAAATCCGGTTGGTAACAATACGGCATATTGGAGTTCAATTCAAGGCTCAATGTTAGCTATAGGTGATAGTACAGCAGTTAATGGCACCGTTGTACGATGCACGGCGAACACATCGCTCGCCAATTGGTACTGGTATCAAAATACTAGTAGTATGTCGTTCGTCATCGGTGATAAATGGACACTGACCGTCCGCGTGAGAAGTAGCACGAACGAGAATGCAGCATTGCGCCTGTATCGCAACTGGGTGACATTGAACACAAGAGTGATCACGATAACTCCTAGCTGGCAAATATTCACTGTCACCGGCACTATGGATTTGACGACAACCGATATCCTGCGGTGTCTTATTGATCCTTATAGCAATTCCAATGGTCAATGGATTGAAATTGACTGGATACAGGTCGAGAAACTAGGTTATTCTACAACATTGTGTTGGGGTGGAGCAGGCACCGGCTATGCCTGGAACGGAACAGAACACGCCAGCACATCGACGAGAACGGCTACGGTCGTGAATTTGGACGAACACGTAGGGCTGATCAGTGGAAATGAAACATTGAGTTATCGAGTCATTATTCAGGCTCCATACGACGCTGATGCAGTTTGGCTTGAGACCGCGAATTACATTCTGGATGTCTATAGCTCTACAGACAGAGTCATTCTCAGATATCGTTCAGATAGTGACAAGTTCGCCGTGTACATAAATGGCTCAGATGTACTTTTGAGCGAGGTCCAAACGTTTGAGGCTGGGGACTGGATAGACATTGTTGTAACGTTTGACTATGGCGATGACGAGTACAAGTTGTATTTGAATGGAGTGCTATCCGATAGCGATACGACGAATCTGTCAGTGCCGACGATTACAGACCTCATGCTTGGATCACGATACACGGGAGCATCACATTGGGGCAATTTCACATTCGCTGAATTCGCCATCTTTGATCGGGTATTGACTGCCGAAGAGGTTGCCACCATATACCACCGGGGTGTGCCGTTGGTAGACAGCGGGGCATCGAACAAGCCCGGTGTCTATATTTGGGACGGCCAATTCTTGCTTGCATCCTCCCAAACTGGCGCACGTACTCTGATGGACAACACTGGTTGGTGGGCCTACGATGCCGATGATGATGCCGCCTTTGGCCTGGCGTTAGAGGACGGGATAGCCTGGGGCGGCTTTACGCTCGACAAATCAGACCTGGTGTTGGGGCACAACAAGGCTGACAGTGCTGCGATCAGGTGGGACCAGTCTGCCGGGACATTTGGGTTCTATGGCAATGCCATCGCGACGGCACAGGTGGAAATCAGCACCAACGGATCGTTAAAGGCAGGTGGCGGTTCGGTTCTCCTAAACTCAGAAGGTATCGCGATAGCCACCGACACGACTTTTGGTGATGTTAGGTCGTTCAAGTTCAAGGATTCTAACGACAATGTGGTAAGTGGATTATACAACTATGCAAGCCAGACCGCGAATCAAGTTTACACTCAACTGGTGGCTACAGCCGCAGCCGCAGACTATACGAGTGCAGTTGTCCGGCTTCATGCTACCGGAGGCACAACCGGAAACTCAATTGTCCTCGATGCTGCCAGCAGTATGACCACATTAACCGTCACTGACTCCGGCTATGTGTCGATTAGCGGAGCCAAAACACCTGACCTTCGAGTGGCTGGTGGTATCTACGTTGGTGGGACCAGCGTTAATCCGGCAACCGGCACAATTACAGCTACAGATTACATAGTGGCCCTCGGCGGATTACACGTTGGTGGCACAAGTGATCCTGGAACTGACAATCTAATCGTGGATGCAGACACTCGTATCGGCGGCGGCCTTTACGTCGGTAGTACTGGTACAAATCCTGACTCCGATGATATTTACTACGATGGCAACCTCAAGTCGGTCAAGTCATCGACGACCTATAATGTGTACGCCTTCCACCCGCTGACCACGCCGATCACACACACGAGTTTCAACGGCGACAGCTTTAGCACCGGCTCGACCGCGACGATCATCCAGAACACAAGTTGGTCGAGCACGATCCCGTCGAACGCCAAGGCATTGCTGATCAGCGTGCTTGCACGCGATAACGCATCCGGACTGACGACCGGGCTGTATTTCTCGGTTGGCCCGACGGCGACGTATTTCAACGCGGTAGCCGTTCGACCGCCAGGCGGAGATGTTTGGAGCGAGAACGCGGCCCCCGTCCCCTGCACGAACGGTGACATCTACTACAAGTGCAGCGCGAGTGGGACGGGCACGATGGATGTGTACCTGCGAGTTTGGGGGTATTGGATATAGCATTTTGTTCAAAGACAAACGCGACGTTTTGTGTTAGCATCACATCATCTTAGATAGGAGGAAACGAGAAACGATGGAAGTAAAGCTATATGAAGTGGTAGAGGCAGAGGGCGCGCTCGACAGGCTGTTTGGGTGTCACCCGAAGAAAGCGCAAGACGGCTTTCGTGTGGCCCAGATCAAGCGGGAGCTCGCCCCCATCTTGAGTGACTATCGGGCGGCCCGGCAGAGACTCCTGGAGCAGCACGCCGTCAAGAGCAAGACGGAGCCTGACCGCTGGCTGTTCGTCAAGGTGGACGAGAACGGTGACCCCATTCTCGAATATGCCGAGAACGACAAGGAGAAGAAGCACGGACGGCCGGTGACTGACGTCGCCGCCTTCGAAGCTTTCTCCGAGGAACTGGACGAGTTTTGCAGTAGCGAAACGGTCAAAGTCGAAGGTTCGATCACCCTGGCACAGATCCAGCGCCTGGGCCTGGAACCGGCGATGACGCCCGACGAGATGGCCTTGCTCTGGTGGCTCATCAAAGAGTTTGACGAGGACGCCAAGGTCTAACAGGAGGTTGGTCTATGGGAGACGCGATAACTCTCGAAACCCTATATGTCTCCTTCCAAGATGCTTTTGCAGACCTGCGTGAGCAGGTAGTTACGCTGCGCGAACACAGCGCGAAGCGCAACGGGTACGTCGAAGCCATCAACCAGAAACTCGCAGAGCTACAGACGACGGCTTCTAACAGACCGTGTGAGGCGCATGCCCTCAGACTGTTAGCACTCGAGAAGGACGAGGGGCAGGACAAGAAGCGCTGGGAGAAGGTGACAGACACAATGTGGGAGATCGGCAAGTACGTGGTCACCTGCCTGATCGGTGCAGTCCTGGCGTACATCGTCTACAAGCTGACAGGAGTAACACCCTAGTGACGGCCGCATCGTCAGCAGGAACCTTGGAGGAGGCAACTATCGAGCGGCTGGATTTGGCGGAACGTATGAAAACGAGGACGGCGTACCGTCCAATAGCAGCACCCGCATCAGCGGGATAAAATCAAATCAAAACTAAAGGAGAAGAAACGATGAAAAACAAAACCCTATTCACCCTGGTTATACTGACAATTCTGGCGGCCCTGGCCCTGGCGGCTTGTAGCCAAGGCACCCCGACGCCTCCCGCCACTCTGACGCCCATCGTCACGGTCACCAAGTCGCCCCTGCTCGGCCCCAACGGGGAAGTGGTTGCGAGTGAGATGGCCCCGGCTACGAACGATGAGGCTGCACCCCCGACGATGAACGACGTGACTGACGACATCGTGAACGCTTTGCCGCCCTGGTTGGTCCAACTGGCGACCGCTATCTGGGCGATGTTCGAGGTCCGGTTCCTGGTCAGTCATATCGGGCTGAACACTATCGTGGCCGTGGCTATCGCGCTCTACACCAAGACGTTCGAGTGGGAGAAGCTGGCCGACTTTTTGTTGCACAAGATCGCGCCTTACGTGCTGGTCTACGCCGGGGCTGCCATCTTTGGCGAGGCGATTGGAGCACCCGGATTGGCGACCGTAGTGTTTGCCATCCTGGAGGTCAAGCTCCTGGCTGCCTTGAGCGAGAACCTCAAGACTGTAGGTGTCACGCTGCCTGCGCGAGCGGTGTAGCGTTTACCGAATCTCTTCCTCCTCCTGTAGAAAGGCCGCGCTTTAGGGCGCGGCCTTTCGTTTTCTCAAGTTCCGTATCAATTCGATTACCTTACTCTTTCGGAATGCTGGAGCTATCCCGTAGGGACCTATAGAACCGTCTTCATACTTACGCGCCACATTGATATAGTACCAACTTCTATGGTAATCTACTCGGCTCTTTTGTGCCCGCTCATCTCCGTAGACACGGCGTAATTCTGCCCGGTAAGTCTGGCATAGCTCTTCGGGTGTCATCGTATCGAGGTTTATCATAGTCATTTCTCCTGTATGGGGTAATTATACTAGAGGGTGAAAATACCCTCAATTGCTGCTCCGCGCGTTTTTTTGTAGAAGGGAGCGGCTTTGGGGCCGCCCCCTCTTTCATTTTGAAAACAGTGGAAGTTCGCGCCTGATTGCTGAATCAGACAGCCATACTGATTCGATGGCGTGGCCCGGGCCGTTGACTCTGGTTTTCTTGTCCCGACGTTGCCAGTCAGTGTAAAGCTCGTCGTACAATTCACATCTATAGCTACTGATGATAACCATACCTCGTACATCTCGAAGTACAGTAGCCAGTTCACGATGCTGGTCATCGGTCATCTCGTGGGCGTAGGCGTGATTCTTCCATCGTCCACGTGTCGAACTGGGGTAAGGTGGGTCGATGTAGAACAATGTTTCGGGTGAATCGTATCGCTCTATCACTGACAAAGCATCGTCACACTCGATCTGAACGCCCCTAAGTCTGTCAGCTACATCGTAGAGATGATCTATCCGCATAAAAGTAGTAGCGGCTGGTGTCATCCTTTTTTTACC
The DNA here is from genome assembly GCA_024232355.1 of Chloroflexota bacterium. The sequence goes on from JAAEPW010000306.1 coordinate 26,344, forward strand.
ATTAGCTTTCGTGATGACTTTTTGTCTGCGCCAACCAGTTTTCCATTGGGCTGTTGGGCCAGCAATGTTCATATAGGCTCTGATATAAAGTCTACGCGCTGCCTCGACGGGATCCGGATCGTCCACGAGCGCCTGCTCCCATTCTGCCTTTGCGTATGGTGTCAGTTCAATAGTTCTGATCAGGTCATCGGGTTGTTCCCGTAGAACGCGGAAGAAGTTGACGACCTGGTGGTCTTTGTCGTTGTAGACTTCCAGCCACGAGCGGGATTTCCGAAGCAATACTCCTGCCCCACCACCAAATGGTTCTACGTAGCACTCGTGGGGCGGGAATTGGCTGATGATCCATTTTGCCAAGAGCCACTTGGAACCGTGGTAACGTAGTGCTGGCCGTTTTGGTGTTTTCATCTAAATTCCTCGAAGGGGATACCGCTAAACCACCGCAACCGCGACCAGTAGCGCATATACCGCTTTAGCTTTCTGTCAGTCCAGTTAGGGGCGACGTACTCGTTACGCTTCTGTGCATTCAGCGGCTGATAGCGCATTGGGTTTGGGTGTGTCTTGAGGCCGCGCACTGTTTGCAATCTGTACAGCGCATCCTCCGGGGTGTCGTCGAACCCGATCAGCACGTAGACACGGATGCGCCTCGCCGGAATCCCCACGGAACGCAGTAGTTCAAATGCCCTCATGAACTGGGACTCTGACCGCGTGTCGTCCCAGGCCAAGCGAACGGCGTGCAGGTCCAACTCTGCTATCCTGTCAGCGTGATGCTTTGTCAGCAGCCGGGCGTCAAGTCCCTGGTTGAAGTCTATTTCCTTCAGGGGCTTGAGACTGTCTATCACTCGGTTGAAGTGGGCCTGGCTACAGGCCAGTAGGTTGTTGTCGCAGACGATGGGGCGCGGCACCCAGTCTGACAGTTCTGTCAGTTCCCCCTCGATGATGGGCACGGCACAGAACGGGCAGCGCCGGACACAGCCACGGCTGGTAAAGGTGGCATTGGGGTTATGGTGGGGCAGGGCATCGACTTTACCGCCGATCTCTGCCACTTCTGACAGATAGCCAGGGTTGAGTGTCACGGCAGGACCACCGGCGCGGATGTGGTGGCCCATAGCTCGTAACCATACTGCCCGCTCAAATGCGGGTTTCAAGTCCCAGGAGAACACCACGGATAAGCACACTGTGTTGTCCTCTATCCATTCCTGAAAACCGCCGTTCCACATTGCTTTTCTCCTGTCAGTAAAGTCCCGAAGGACCGTCCACTTTAAATAGCCCGAGTTAGGATAATTTGCTCTTTACCTCTTGTTCCAATCGCTTAACTATTTTCCGTTGTTTCTGTGATGCCTGTTTCATAAATTCATGATATGCTCGATAGTCTTTTTGGTTACCAAAGCTGCCATCAACATATCCTCCTTCCTTTTCTACATTTTCCCAATAAGCAATTGTCTCAATTGCACGCTGAACAGCTATCGGGATTTGACTTAGCATCGCACGTCTTTCCTCGGCGCGTTGGGCTGCTCTCTCCACACGTTGTTGGTCCAGTGTTTTCGGCCTGTACGATGATGGTAATTTGATGGGCGTAAAATTTGTCACAATTTTTCTGTTCCTTCCTCCTGTTGTTTGTACGGTTTCCACACGTTTAGAATCGGGTCACACGTAGAAACCATAACGTTACCAGTTAATCCCTCGATGGCTTTCGCTTCTGTGTCTGGGGGCCAATCTGATCGAGGCGAAAGTAGCCCCATCACGTACTTGCCCTCCTTGGTTCTGAACACCGCTGCCGGGTTGAACAATCCCCCGGCGTGTAGTTGTTGTGCTTCCTCGATTGTATCTTGTGGATTAGAAAACCATTGTGTCATCGGTCTGTTCCTAGTCCAATAGTTTGATGGATACGCTCGGTTTACCTTGCTCGAACGGGATATCATCAATGCCTGCGTGCTTGCAAATACCGCGCCAGTCAACTACTGGTTTTGTGAACAGCGAGATAGTTGCATCGCTTACTATTGGGTGACCATCAGCGGCTTCTTGGTAATCGTATCGCTTGCTGCCCGTGCGGTAACTGGCCCGCACGTTCCCAACGGTTTGCGTCTTGGCGATGTCGAGAACTGCTGTTTTGATCTTGGCTTCCAGTTCGTCAAGTTCCCTGCGCTTTGTTTCCCATTCCAACATTTTCATAGCTAGTTTTGATGCGTCCATTTTTCTCCTTTGTGTTTTAGAAATTGTTGTCCCGCGCTATCTATCCCATTTGGGATAGATAGATTCTCTTTCCTACGCTTCTTTTTGCGCGAGTTGGCTATCTGGTGGAAATCCACCAGATACAACAGGCTGGCCGGATGGTTGCGGTTGGTTCTCGTAATACTGAGAAATGTCCGGGGTTCTCATCAGATCAACACCATAAGTAACCTTTGACTTGCACACACCGAGTCTCTCTGCCACGTCGCTGATTGATGCGCCTGATATAGCATAGAATTTTTCGTCGGGCATTTGCACTTGATAAAATTTCATACTGCTCATTGGCTTACCTCATAGCACGCACAGCGAGAAAGCTTCTCAGCCTCTGCTCTGCACGTTCCTCCGGCGGCCAGCACGGAACCTGAAGCGCCTCGAAGTACGCTTTCTCTGTTGGCGTGGGGATGATGGGCAGCCCCAGCTTTGCCGCCTCTTTCACGAACTTGTCGGGCTTGAGCGCCGACAGTCTCCAGCGCGCCTCGTTCTCCACTCCTGACAGATCCCACACCTGCCCCTGTGCAACTTTGCGCCCAACGCTATGGGCGTGCTGCACCAGACGTTTGTTGAACGCGCCCGATCCGGTCCTGATGGCGAAAATGGTGCCCCATTCGGCGGGTTCGAGTACCGTAAACAGGTCTGCTTTCACCGGCTGACTCTCATAGTAGAACAGCGCCAGCTTTGCACGTTGGCCCCACGAGGCGTGACCGTTCTTGTTCAGTCGCTTCTCAAGTGCGCCGGCGTGCAACAAGTTCTGACAGTGTTCATCGAACAAGTTGACAGGGTTACTTATCTCCCCGTCGAACATTGAGGGCTGGCCTGTGAACAGTGGTTGCAGCACGATCTCGACGTCGCCGGGGTATGGTTTCTTACGCCTGATAGAACCGGCGATCATTATTCTCGCGCAGGTCTTGTCAGATTGCAGGAGGACGACCAGGTGCTCGGCGGCCTTCTGCATAAACTCAAGTGGCATTTTGGGTAGGGGCATTAGACGGCTTCCTTTAGCTTTATATCGTATGCTTTTACTTCATCAAACATTGCCCCAATGGCAGCCTGCACTTGATCCTTGCTGACTGCACCTCTCTTTCCTTTAGATGCAGTTATGTTGATGGGGCCAAGATAGCCACCCGTTACGACTGCTGTTGCTGTAATGATGTCGCTTTCTATCGTGAGAGTGGTTTCGCCAGGGTTTGTCTTACTGATAGTGAGTGTAGATAGCATAGTTCCTCCTGCGTAATTGAATCCAGATACTCTTTATCACGGCCAAGAGCCGTGGTTGATACATGGGTACGAATTGAAACCGGGCCATTCGTCGCTTTAGAATCCGTAGCCGACGGCGACGTTCTCGCCGAGTAGCCCCGATAGCCCAGCAATACCTGTGCATTGGCGACGACCGAATCATCTTGATGGGGTCAGGCTTTCCGACCAAGCGAGCTTGCGTGTTGATGCTGTTCAATCCGGAAACGGTGTGTGTCTTTGGCCCGCATCGCATTGAGTGTCGTTGCCCATCTTGGATAAATCCTTCCACTCTCCCCCCTCGGGTTAGACCGGCATAGACAGCGTTCGTAGCTCGATAGATTCCGCCATCGTGGGGGCGTCCGGTTTCCGTGTTGCGCGTGCCGGTGTCAGCATAGGTTGCAACCCAGTGAATCCGGTCGTCCTTGGCACATTCCCGCAGGCACCACGCCACGAATTGACTGAGCAGATTGGTAGGCGCTCGATGCGCGGCCAGGCGTTGCAAGCAGTAGACGTGTCTCCAATCATCACCGGCGAAGAACTTGGCCGCCTGGGGAGTGTGGAGTGGGCATATCTTGGCTACTGCTACGATGCGATCCAGGAGAGGGCCGTCAGCTTCATCTATGGCTGCGTAGTATGCAACGTAGCCCCGTGTACTGCCAGAGCCTCGGACGTTATGCCGGACCAGGAATGTATTGATAGCGTCACGCTCGATCTTGGTTGTGGCCCGGATCATCGTGATGGTCATTGTTACCTTTTTCCTTCAGCGGGGCTATGATCTCTCGTTGCTCCAACTCGGCGAGGATCTCACCTATCGCAAAGTGCATTGCCCGCAATTGTCTAATGGTATTGAGGGGCATAGCGTTGTAGGTAGTAGTGGTGCTGTAGCCTAACTTGATCTGACGCACACTTCCATCTACCACAGTCACTTCTGCCTCAATGGAGCGATTACCAGAGAAATTAGCAAATGTCTTTGCAGATCGAAAAACTTCTTCAACGGTCCTTGTGAATTGCATAGTTCCTCCTGTAAATGGTGCAGCGTGGGGGGCCTGCGAACCCCCCCACGCTGCGTGTTACTCTGTAGATGTTTCAGCCAAGCTATCGAAAAGCGCAAGCGCCTCGGCGGCATCGGCCTCTGGCACATCCTCGATGGCCTCCGGTTCTGGTTCTTCGGCATCGTCGGGGGCAAACAGCTTCTTTCTGACAGCCTTCTCGATCTCGGGATGCTGTGACACCCAAGCTTCACCTTTCACTTGGCCGTGAGCAACGTTCTCGTCATTGTAGTAGTAGTATGCTCCCTTCTTTTCGATGACTTCATACTCGACGGCCAGGGCCAGGATGTCAGTATGACGCGAGAGTCCTTGCCCGTAGATGAGATTGGTCTCTGCCACGCGGAAGGGTGGGGCGACTTTGTTCTTGATGGCTTTCACCTTGATCTTCTGGCCGGTGCGCTCATCCGCTGGGCCGGTGAAGCCGCTGCGCCGGATGTCCATTCTGATAGACGCCCAGTACTTGAGTGCCCGTCCGCCAGAGGTGGTCTCGGGTGAATTGTGAACTACAACTCCTGTTCCACCTCCAACTAGGTAACTCGCGTTCCCTTCGACTTGCAAGTCGTATTTTCGCGTGTTACGGTATTTGCGTTGGGAAGCAGGTTCTTTCACCAGAACTGTCGCTGGGTGTGGCACTAAGCGTGACGGCACACGTCTTGGTTCCAGCTTCACATAGTTACCTCTGAAATGTTTTGGGAGTTTGTACTCCATTACGGGTGGTACGAACTGGCTGATTATCTCAAAGAACACGTGAGCTACTGAAGCCGAAATGGCCAATAATTTACTTGATTCTTGGTAACTGACACGCCCAACCAGCCGCTTGTCTAGGCTCTCAAGTAATCTCTTGGCTGCTTCGATTTGATCCGTGTTATTCGCCATCCGCTTTATTGATATGAGAGGTACAGGTGTTATTCTTGTGCTCTCGTTCTTGAGATGTCCATCATCCATATACCAAACCGCTGCCATTAGCGGCGTCAAGCATTTTAGGCCTCTTGGGATTTGTCTGTAGCCGTTTCCGCTTGGATAGAATTGGTCTCTAAGAACATTGAATTCAACCAGATACTCCGAGTCCCATCGTGGACGATCGATGTTTCCTGCAATCCGCATTAGGAGCATTGGAAGATTTTGGAGCTTCCATAGTAGATAGCCGGGCTGCTCTTGATTTGCAAGTGAGAAGCACGAAGTGTTAACTGTACGCCGCTTGAGTGTGCCGTCACCTAAAAGCGAGCCAAAGATGATATCGCGGTGAACTTTGTCCAACAGGATACGTTCTTTTCGGTATGACATCAGTTCATCACCTGGCTTTACGTCTGAAGCACATACCGTTGATCCATCTGATTGGAATAAAATGTGACCCGGTGTACAAGCGAAACCAAGTCTACCATTTATAGTTCCCGGTCCATTCATAATCAATTGCAACCATTTCTCGCCTGCTTCTGCGTCTAAGCGTCCATTTTCAAACCAGTTGACTATTTTTGCTGGTTCTATTGTTCCCGTTTCTTCATTGAATGAGAGAATTGGGCCTTGTAGCTTCTTTTCCACAACCGTTTGGATAGGCACGCGGCTGCCATCTGCAAATGCAACCAGTGCATCTCCGTGAAAGCACCCATATCCACCGATCTTCATACGCATCTGGTTGATGAACACCAGGGTGGTATCACTCAATCCAAGTTTGGGCACGACTTCTTTTAGATGCTGGCTCATAAGTCTGGCCAGGATGCCCACATGGCTGTCTCCTGGCTCTGCATCCAGTTCTGCTTGAGTAACCAGGCCAGGTACGCTGTCGACGACGATGACACTCGCCAGGCCAATCATCTTCTTGACAATAGTGAGTGCGGCAGTGCCACTCTGAGGTTGGGAAAGTAACAGTTCCTCGGTGTCTACGCCAATAGCCTCGGCATAATCGGTATCAAGGGCGTGCTCCATATCAATGAAAATGGCTGGCGCGTCGGGGAATTGCTTTTGTGCCTCGGCCACGATGTGTAAACCGAGCGAGCTCTTGCCCGCGCCTTCCGGGCCTGCGATCTCGATGACGCGACCAACGGGGACACCACCAATACCAAGGGCACGGTCTACTAAGAGGGAGCCGGTCGAGATAGCCGGGATATCTCTCCTTGGTTTGTCGTTCAGATTTATGATGACGCCATCGCCAAATTGATCGGTCAATTGTTTGACGGCTTCTTCAACGGTTTTCGGCTTGTTGGGTTCTTTGCGAGTTTTCGCCATAGGTTTCTCCTATGGGCGGGGGCTTGTCGGCCCCCGCCCTGAACGATGCTCTATATCAGTGATCCCTGTCCCGCACCCTCAGCGACGGGGTCCTTGCCGTTGTCGCCCAGCGGGTACTTTTCCTCGATCAGCCGTACCCAGTCATTGTACTCGACCAGGGCGTTGTCTATGTCCAACCCGGTCTCGGTCCCGGCCAGCACCATAGCGGCGGCTCCTTTCTTGTCCTTGGAGCCTTTCATCGCACCGTGTTTGACAGCCATGTCTCGGATAGCTTTCTTGGCCTCGTCGATGGTGCTGGGGCCGTTACCGTCAGCTTTGCCGGGATCTGCGCCGTTATCATCGGTGGTCTCAGGGCCTGCACCGTTACCGTTGCTATCAGAGCCAGGGGCAGCGTTAGGGTCAGGAGTATGGTCAGCACCAGGGCCAGGGATATGGTCAACACTCTGCATAGACAGCACTTCCAGAGCATAGTCAGGGATGTTCTTGCGGTCATACGCGCCGAACTTGGATCTCAGGTGTGCGAAGGTCTCTTCTTCATCCAGCCCCTTGTCGGCGATCAGCGCCTTCAAGTCGCTGAGCGTGGCAGTCAACGCTTGCAGAACCTGGGCATCCACATCACCGTTGATGTCCAGCTTGCCAGTACCGCCGAGGCGCAAGCCCAACAGCTTTGCGAAAGACGGATCACGAAAGGCTGTCCCGATAGGCAGCGGGTTGTCTTTCTTGGGGCCGGACGTCTTGGTCACTACCGTCCAAAAGTTCTCGCCGGTCAGGGCCGTGCCGGGCTTTAGGTCGTCCGTATGCATCTCGACGCCCAGGTCAACGGCATAGTGCAACCCGCGCTCGGTGATCGGGGTGTTGTAGCCCAGCTTGTCCGGCTTGTTAACGTCATCGTCATACGCCGGTTTGGATTGCATCGTGATGATGCAGTCTACAGGAGTAGCATACATCAGGGCATAGAATTTCTTGAGGGGTTTCTTTGCCCCGGCCCAACTGCTGTACTTGGCGGTGCCCCTGCTGGTTGCGCCGATCCGCTCGGCCACCTCTTGTTGTTCCTGCCAGATGGCGCTCCACCCGTCGATGGCGAACACCACTTTCTTGCCCTGGGCGTGCAAGCTTTCGGCATACTGCAAGAGTTCGATAGCGTCGTTGATGCTCTTGGAGTAGGCAACTTCGAAGCCGTGACCATCGTTCGGGTCATAGTACTGGCTTCTGCCCTCACAGTCCATCAAAAGCAGGTGCGCGTACTTGGTAGCTGACATCACCAACTCGGTCTTGCCAGTGCCGGGTTCGCCATAGACGCCGATCTTGGCCCCGCGCTCGCACACTTTCGGTACTCCTAGTCCTTTTGGTTTGTTCATCCTATTACTCCTCTCAAATAGTTTAGCCATACTCCTGTCCTGGCATACTCGATCAGCCGAGGCTTGCGTATGCCAGCAAAGGTCTCTGGCAAGGCGGCCGCCAACTCCCGATGAGTTGACGTTCTCTTGCTAGTAACTATTGCGCTGAAAGCGCAGTCACGTACATCCAACTTTCCCCTGGTGGGATGCGTCCACGACTCTGGGCGAGGACCTTTGTGCAACAACTCAAAGCCCTCCGTGAACATTTCCCGTCCAGTGTAGAGGGGGATCTCGTAGGGTTCGCGGTATAGGCCGCGAGGTACTGATAGTCCGTGCTCCCGCCACAGTTTGACGTACCAGCGCCCGATCTTGTCAGCGCCGAGGGTGCGGGCGACGTACTCCAGGATGCGGCGGGCAGCGTCCACCCGCTGACCGTGTCGCTCGTGGCACTCCGGGTGCATTGGAACACAGTTCTCAGTCACCATGATCAAGTCGTGGTACTTGGTGTTGAGGCCGGAGCGTTTCACCAGCCATTCGTGGACGTGGAAGCCTGTCTGGTCGGTTATTAAGTCTCCACACCAAGGGCAACGAACCACCGAGGCGTTTTCCTTGGCGCACCAACGGCGGTAGGTCTGATAAATTTGCAGTCGAAGTTTTTGTCTATTGCTCATGGCCTTACCTCGCGCATTTCGTTTAAGGCACTTTTGAGTTCTCCGATAGTCTGCCAGCCGGGATGTTCTCTATCCCCGCTTGGTTCAAACTCGGGCATAATGTCCTCTAGGTCGGCAAGCGCACGCTCGGCGGCATGGTACAATTCGATGATCTGATCGGCAGTTAAACAATGCTTTATCCTATTCTCTACCAGTTTGCTTGTTGCTTGCCGTACACCTGTCCACTCCACGGCAGTTACTGTCACTTCGCTGCAAGCTGTACACCAACCGATTGCGGCTTGTTCTAGGGTAATAAGTTGACCGCAATCAAAACATTCAATCAATTCGTTACCCGTCGGGAGACTGCTTGCTGTCTCGGCTGGTGGGTTGTCAGGAAACACAATGATGATTTCCTCGCCGCAAGTCATGCACTGACCTGCAAGTTCGTCATCCAAGACGACTTGCGTGTGGCAACGGTCACAGGGAATCCACTTTACTCTACCCTTGTATGTTTTGACTTCTGAATTGTTGATATTTCCCATAGTTTTCCTCCGGTGGGCAGTATCCTATCACATCGTGAGATAGCCCGCTTCAAACAAACGATCAAAGTCCTCTATCAAAGATGGGATGCGGTGCATCTCCATCGCTTTACCGCAATCGGGACAGATGTTGTGGTCTGAGTTTCGCCCCAGTCGTATCAGTGGGGAGCAAACACAACATCCCGCGAGAAGCCGGGGGGCGTAAAGCATCGTCATCATTGCAACGTTGGCGGCTTCCTGGTCGGCTACGTTGCCGCCGATCTTGAGAAATGGTGAGTGCATCAGGCTCCACCTTTCTTGATCGAGAATACGTACTCGTGATTGAAGGTTGTCGCGCCAGCTTTGAATAGCCGCGCCTTCATCAAGTTCGCTCGATGAGCGTTGTGGCGGTTTCCTTCGATTTTTTTGACGACCGTCGCGGTGAGCACAGCGTCCTCGATGCACTCCATCGCCACCTTCATACACTCAAAGCCCAGGGGGAAATAGCCGTAGGGGTCGCCGGTGGCTTTGGCTTGCTCCCGCGTCACCCAGATGTCGCCGATCACCAGGCCCAGGTACCCGCCGGGGCGCAGGTGACGGTTGATGTTCTGACAGACCGCATCGAACTGGATCAGGAACTCGCCAACATTGGGACAGTTGCTCAGGTCGGCAGGGTTATCGCTGAAGCGAATAATAGAGTGGTACGGCGGGTGGGCGATGACCAGGTTAAAATGCCAGAGCGGCCATCTATCAAGAGGATAGCTCGGGTTCTCCACAAGCGTTGGATCTGATGCACTGAAAATATGAGCCGATCTTGCATCCGAGCAAAGAATATGCTCATTCGTAGGATTAAGGTCTGTCAAAAAGCTCTTGCGCCCGAGGCGATCCGCTACCAACTTGGTCGTTCCGCTACCCGCGAAGCAATCCCACACTCGGTCCCCGGGATCTGTATGTCTCAACAGCAATCCCTCAACGACGGCGGGGATGAAACCGCCGTGAAACTCTAATTTTCGATCATCGTCTCTCTCCATTGTCCATAAGCTGGAGAGGTATCCTTTCTCGTTGGCGATGCGCCAGGGTTTATCGGTCATTCGGACTCTCCTTTTGCTCTACATCATCCGCGATTGTGATAATCCAATAGTAGGCTGCATCATCACAACTCATCTGAACACCCACGTGAGCAATGCGGAAGCCATCGTATAAATCGCCAACTTTTCCAGGTTGATTTGGATCATTGAATTTATGTAGTGCGTTGAATGTTAATCCTGATTCGTCATCTGTTTCCGGCGATTGATAAACCCACTCATCACAATCTTCATATTCGTCGCCACCATGGAAAAAACTTACAATGGGCAGATTTGGTTGTGGTTCTATTTTTTGCATTATTTTTGACATCACTTGATTCCTTTATGCTTATTGATAACCGTGGCGGAGGCTGCTCTGGGCCTCAGAGAGCAGCCCCCACCGGTTTGGAGGTGCAAATTGAGTTGGAGGTGCGACGAGGCCCTACTAGCCGGGCGCTGGCGTCAGATTCTATCTGGTACATATGGACCAGATAGCCCCCGCGCAGTTTCCGGGCTGGCTACTCTACAGTCATAACTTTGTATACGTAACGAACTTTGACACGCTCGCGCTTCTCAATGTAGATTGTCTCGTCACAGTCGGGACAGTGATTATATCCATCACTGTCAACTTTTTGTTTCCGATATATCTTCCGAACGTTAATCCTGTTCTTACAATATGGACATTTCTTTTTCATTTGTTTTCCTCTCATTGTTTTATTGGCGTAGCCAGTCAATGCCTGTCAGCTTCCGGCGGGCATCAGCGACATCCGCAGCGGTGCCACTGGCTCTGGTACGATCCCCTCTATCGTTTTCCAAATCTCGTGACCGGCGGGAAACTTCCACACGCCCCTGCCCTTCCACTCCAGGACGAAGCGGGCAAGCTGCTCCTTTGCTGACAGTCCCATCTCCCGATGTACGATCATCTTGGGCTTGATGTAGGCCATCCCTTGTAGGCCCACGTCGGTGAACTTTTCCTCGATGCTCAACCAGTCCACCCAGGGGACGAGGTACGCCTGGCGGGGGCAGTCCTTTGATCTGATCCCCTTGCCGAACCATAACCACAACCAGCACTTGAGTGCCCAGTCAGGATTGTACAGGCCGTTGGTATCCCTGGTGTCGATGGGCGGCCCGTAGGCCAGCCAGTTCCGTTGGTCCTCACTGATCTTGGCAAAGTTGAAATTGGTCTTGCTGTTACCGTCAGCGTACTTGGCTTCTATCCAGAAGTGGGTGCCGGTCAGTGATAGGGTGGGGGAACCGTAGACACAGTAATCTGGTCTCCCCGACGGGGTGACACCAGGGATGTCAATCCGTTTCTCGGCGTATAGGCCGACGGTGCCGAACGAGCGTACTATCTCTGGGCCGCAGGTTCTTTCATTGGGCATTGGTTTGCTCCTTATGCTTTAAATACATACCGGCTACTAGTCTGGGCTTGATGTCCCAGAGCCATTCATCTGTCCAAAGGAATTGACTTAACTCTCGTGTGTAGCTAACGCTTTCGTTATGACTCCAGGGTTCGAGCTTGACCATAGACGTTCCATCTTGGAAAAATACCGTTTTGGGCATGTGGTCAATGTGGTAATGACAAAAGCTTTCCGGTCGTAATATACTGGCTATATCTATTGATCTACTCCAATCGACAAAGCTTCTAGCGTAAGCCCGTTCCCACGTGAGCCGCTGTTGTTCCTCGTCGTATGGACCATATTCACCAGACCACTGATATGCTTTTACGTACTCCACTGAGCTATCAGCGTTAAAGCTGGCTATTTTCTTGATGGGAAGGCAGTATGATGCGTTGCTATCGCTGGCCTGAATCTTGATCTTGGATATTAGCCTGAATCGCATCATTAGTCTTTCTGTTAGAGAGTATCTCTTACGTGGCATTAGTTTGCTCTTCGTTAGGGCCGATCCATTCTTTCGTGTTCGCATCCCAATGATAAACAGTTGCGTTGTCGTCATATACTACCCTGGCGAGATTATTTTTGGGTATGCTTGGGTGATCCACTACCACCTTGGTGATTAGGAAGAACGAATGGCAGAGATCATTAAAGCCCTTTTTTTGTAGAGCGGTGTCTTTCGCCCAGGCTATAGCGCGGCCAATGGATGATGCACAGTGGCAAGTCATCACGCTTATATGGCCGGTTTCAGAGTCTCGGCTGTGAAAGTTCACCAGGTAGACGTCACTCATTGGGGGTGTTCCTCCGTTGATGTTACTACTTTTACCTTCATCGGTTACTCCTTCTCGTTTAACTTAGACTTTCTCTCACGGCTCCTACCAGGAACTCGGCCACCGGTGGCGATACAGCCCCGCCGATTTGCTTGACTTGTTCTCGCTTGGTCCCGAGGACATCATAGCTATGTGGGAATCCCTGAGCGTTCTTGCATTCGTGTGGCGCAAACATTCTGAAGCCGCAATCATCCACGTCGATGTTCTCTGGTTGCGCCAGGTACTTGTGATCTCCTGTCAGCACTGTGGATAATGGTTCGTCGATCGCTGTGGGCCTGTTGTTCGATTGCATATTCACGACGAAGGCGTGCCGGTCCACCGTGGTCACTGTTGGCAAAGGGTCGGTGATCGGTTTTGCTCCATCGCCCTCGCTGTAGTAACTTGTGATGAATGGGGTTTGCGGCATTACCAATGCTAGTCTGTTGTCGCATACCACTGTAGGAGTTGGGGCGTCCAGGCCATGCTGGTTGTTATCCCTGTTGTAATAGCTATAGAGAAACCCCGGCGACAACATTAGTAGCCCGCTCTTTATCCCTCCGGCCGTGACAGTGTTCACTGGCTCGGTTACCTGGCGGCAGTCTCCATTCTTGTACATCTCGACCAGTAATACGGCTGGCGCGCCCGCTGTGGTCAGTGTGGACACCGGCCTACTGGCAGGGAAAGCGTGAACATATTTGGGATCAGCTTTCATCGGGACAATAAAGGCGGCACTTTGCCGTGTCGTTTGTGTCATCATTGGCGCTGTAACTGGTATAGAATGATGATGCTTTGATTGTGTATGCGATAGATTCGCCACCAGAGGCTGTATGCCAAACTTTTCCAGGCCAATTCTTACACGTCTGAGCGTGTTCGGTCTCAGTGGTCTATCTCGGTCACCTATTCTGGTGATGGGGATGGACCAGTCCACGGCATTCCAGGCTGCATAGTAGTATGGTTCCACCCGGCCTGGTTGTCGGATGCTTCGCTTGTGCTGACACGTTGGACAGGCATAGTAATACTGGCCGCGCTTCCCCGTAGTGTCGTACAGGCCTTGTGGGAACACGGCTTTCTTGAACACCTGGACAGCTCTGACATTCTCCCTGCAGGTCTCGCACCAGGCTTGGGGTCTAAAGTTCAGATCGGGTGCCTTGTTGCCCTTCTTCCAGAACACGGTGTACCAACGGTCCCGGTTCTGAGGGGCATAGGTTGATTGCCCATTCATCGGGTGAAAGAACATCGAATTGAAATAGCAAGTGTGGGACTCGTATCCCATCTTCCACATTTCGGCAAACCACTGTGACAGAGGCGGCCAGTACTTGATGTCCACCACGTTCTCCACAATGACGACCTCGTAACGGTGATGTCTCGTGAAGGTGACCACTTGCTGCATCGTGGCGCGGGATCGTACACCGCTAGGGTCTCTTTCTTTCCACATGTCAAGCTGCTCGATAGGCCGTAATACACTCCTGCCACTTGCGCGAGTCTGCCATGTACACGATGGGCTGAACCAAGCAAACAATGTCCGTGGGAACCGGCGCGGATCAGCTTCCAGCAAGTCAGTCAGATAATGACGGGTATGCGGATGGTTGTGCTGGTGCGTTTCGATAGCCCTGTCCCAGTGATTAGCAGCCATTACGACTATGGCACCAGCTTGTTCTGCTCCCTTGCTACTGCCACCGGCCCCGCAGTAATGGTCTGACATGGTAAGTAGGGTTCCGAGATTCATTCCAGTAGGTCCTTGTTAGGGAGATGAGTGGCCTTCACACAGGGGTGGGTAGGCAGAGCTTTCACCGAGTCCAGGAATGCCTTGCGGTTGCAGAACCCCGCAGATGCAAACAACTTCGGGGACTGGTCCATATACGTGTCGTGTATCAACGTTTCCTCCTTGTAGTTGTATTTCCAGGTGCGAGAGCCTGGCACGGAGAAGGGCAATCTCCTGCTGGGCGAGGGCGAGTTGCTTATTCCTCAGCTGTAGCTGATTGTGCAACCAATCGACTTCTGTTTTCGGGAGAACAGTTAGCTCCTGGCTATCGAGAATATGGGTCATTTTGCCTTCAACTCCCGAAGGCTTGTTTCAAGTTCGTCGATCTGCTCTTTCTTTTTGCGCCGGGCTTCCATTCTGATCTGTGCCATACGCTTGTAGACTGGAAGCCTGAGATGCTCCGGCAACTCTGCGACAACATTGCATATTCTCTTTCGCGTGTGATCGAGGGTACACATGTCGAGGCCGAGAATGCGAAGCGTTCCAATTCTGACCGGACCAATGTCAACATAAGCACCAGCGGTGTGTATCCCAACACTAATGTCAGTTGACCGTCCGATGTTGTCATAGTCCACACAAATTTCGTAGAAGCAGCCGGTCTTGTCAACGGTGGTTATCCCGCCGTTCCACATCGTCGTATGCAAAGCGCGATACCAGGATATGTCAGGAAAGGCTTCCTGTTCTATTTCTAATGCATCGGCTATTGCTCTCAGCTTTTCGATCAGGTTTTTTGTATCACCTGGCATTAGTCATCCTCCGCCGCATCAGATACCGGTTATCCACTCGCCTGGGACATTCCAGGGTAAAGCTGATCGTGTGCCCATTCTGACACTCGCATGAGCGCGTGACTGCACCATGTGTCTGGATGAGTGCCCAGTCTGTCATATTGACCGGGACGAACACGGCGGTGCGCTTCATCCCCTTGCACGTTGGACAGTTGTACACGTTCATCCCTGCTACTGCTTTGCGACTCAGTTGATTTTGCATTGTGCCTCCTTGATATGATTGGTGCTATCTATTACAAATGTAATAGATGCGTTGATGGGAAGTGGGGTAGGCGGGAATCGAACCCGCTGGTGTGACCAGCACCTCGGCCAAGCGACCACCATTTGTCATTGGCGGTCTGAGGCCGTGTTTTGTACCAACTGAACTACTACCCCAAGTTGATCAAGTTCTATTGGCCCGTCAGGGCCAGTCAGCGCGAGAATATTACCAGGTTTGAGCCGCGCTGTCTTTGTGCAAAATGGAGATTTTCACCTGAACACTTCTCGAAGTGGGCGTAGCGACGAATGGACATACATCGGTGATCTGATTTTGGCGAATGGCCCATAGCGTCCAAATCCTTGCTCTCGGCGTAATAGCTCATCCACATGACAAGCTCGTTCAAACGCTGGCGGTTCCACCGCTATCATCTGCCACCATTCGTCATCATTGCGATTAGGGCAGAAAACACACGACGATCTACGAGGGACAGGCTTATCTTTTCTACGCCAGTAGTCAGCGCAATTTTCTCTTGTCCACCCAAGTTCCATCAATGGATAGTAGGGAATTTGCCATTTGATTTGTTTCTCGCTCCATAAACGGCGGGTCTCGTCTATTGTGTACCCGATCCAGGTTTGTACGCCGAGTTTTCGCGGGAATCTGCTAAAGCGCCACTGTCCAAAATGCTGGGGACCGCACCATTCCTCGATCTTGAATGTCAGTATGTCTTGCTCATGTAACCAGAGCTTGGTTTGTTTTTGGCTAGGGGTAATCTTGAAATAATCGGTACATTGGCGATCAAGACGGCCTGGCCTTTTTTTGCCGGATGCTAACCAAAAAGGCGGAGATCCATGACAAGCACCAGTCATAACGTTATCGAAAGGATGACAAGAGTACCCTGTTTCGATGAACTCAATACCTAAAGTTCTAGCCAGTCTTCGAGCATACCCTATCCATTGGTATGTCCATGCTGGTTCTGCACGGGTGTCAGAAAAGATGATGACGTCTGGGCGTTTGGCAATAACGCCGTCGGCTATCAGTTCAAGAATGGTGAGACTGTCCAAGCCGCCGCCGAACAGGAATACATCCGCGAGAATCTCTCTCCCTCGAGGATTGCGGTTCTCTTCAGTTAGTGGTGACAGTATTGGCAGCCATTGCTGATACATTTTATTTCCTCATCGCTTGTTGCCAGCATGGTTTTAGGCCATAGAATCTATCAGCATAGTCCTCGACCGACTCGCGCCAGCCAAAGTCCTTTTGTACCAGGCAAACATCGACCATCCCGTCTACTGACAGTTCTTCGGCGAATAGATACGCAGCCTCGGAGCAGCAGAACCTTGATTGGTAGTGGTGCTGAACCTCCAGTGGCTGCATCTCCCGCGTCGGGAGACAAAACGTGAGTAGCGGCATGTGCCATTGTACAAATACCCATGAGATTTCGGTTGCTGTGTGGTGAAAGCAACGATGGGGGCGATGATGTAGGCATTGATCGGCTGGGCGTTTGATGGGACGTCTATCTATGTTTCGCTTGCCGGGGTTCTCTTTTCTCCAAGCCAAAAGGTCCAGCCCTGCCTGGTTGCACGTAAAGAGCCGACGGGGATAGGGACGAAACATTCCTGGGGGAAGGGGTTCGGCCAAGGCTTGTTCAAAATAGAGTTTGTGGGCCTGATAGAACTTTTCCCTAGCTGCCTCTTGTTCTGCCCAAGTCCAACGCCTTGTAGGTTTTTGTTTGCCGTAGCTGGGCTTGGTTTTCTTTTCTTTCTGTAGAGGATGTAAGGATTCTGGTAAACCTGGTAGTATCCCCGTTGTTGCCTGTTTAGTCATAATCTATCCTGTGGAGGGTGGGGCGGGGGGGCTTGCTGCCCCCGCCCTCACCCCTATCTCCTAAAAGAACGAAAGCTGTTGAGCTACTTCCTGGCTTGCCCTGGTCGGAACGATTGTTACCTTCTTGAACTGTGGCTCTGGTGCAGGTGCAGCCTTGGGGCGTTCCGGCGCTCTCAGCCGTAGACTGACATCTGTCACTACCTTGGTTTGCATGAGCTTGGCAAGTTTGCCTCCAGCGATTCCTTTTGCTTCGGACATGAGAGTCTGAATAAACTCGTTCTTGCCCATCTCGAAGGCAGCGATCCCGGCGGCGACGTTGCCGTCCACCTGGTGGGCCGCCCGCAGCTTATTGGCAATGTGGATAAGGGCTTCTTCTTGCTTCGTGTCTTTGTAGTACAAGAAGTAGATCCGGACGTCCTTGGTTTGCCCCAACCGCCACGACCGGCGCAAGCGCTGGCGCAAGGTGTTAATGTTGTAATGCTGGCCGAACTCGCATATCGTCGGGAACTCTAGCAGGTCCACGCCCTCCTTGATGAGTGAGCCGTTAGCCAGGAGCACCGGCTCCTGGCCCTTGGAACGGGCCACCTCGATCTGCTCTCTGATCCAGGGCATCCGTTCCTCGCCCTTGATCTTTTGTGTCAGGATGAAGGCGTGGATGCCTTCCTTCTCCAAGACCTTTTGCACCCGCCCCATAGCCGGGCGGCGGTTCACCTGCTCGAAGAACACGGCAGTGCCCCGGCCCTCGTTCAAGTTCTCTTTGACGAGATTGAGAAGCGCCTCATCTTTGGGCAGTACATCGCCATCCTTGAGCCTGATGGTGGGTGCACTAAAACGGTCATCCTCCTTTCCTTTCTCATTCGTGTCGGCCTTGGCACAGTCCAACCAACCAAGCATAGCCTGTGTCCAGGCTGCCAGAGGGCCTTTGTTGCCGAGGGAGAACTGGTACTTGACCTCGCTCTCGTGACTCTTGATTCTGTTGTACCCTTTTCGCAAAGATGGCCTCATCTCCACCGGCACGGCGATCTCTTGGTACGGCGGCAGGTCAACCCCAATGTCGGCCAGGGTGAGAAACACTGTATTGGGCATCAGCATAGCCACCATCTCGGGCGATGCACCGGGGGCCTCGTCCACTCGCGTGGTCTCAAAGTCCCCGCTGTAGCCGGACGCGCTGCTCCTACGCTTGGTCTTGGTGACAACCGTGTCGGCATAACCGTGCTGCTGTGCGAACTTGGTGGCATCATCGTGCTTGTACAGCTTGCGGAACTGCGGGTTGAGACGGTACATTAGGTGGAACAGCGACCGGGCGTATCCGTTGAAGATCGTGCCCGTCATAGCGATAACCTTGGTGGCTCCACTGATTGCATCCTGTGAGGCCATCCCAATCGCAGTCTGACCGCCCTTCAGATTATGGAGTTCATCAATTATCAAGCTATACTGACCGCCATAATTCTGGCTGAGGTACTCGGCCACCGGGAAGCGCCCGCCTTTCTTGAAGGGGATGTCCTGATACAGAATCCCCCCACAGTCAGGGCACCGGCGCTTTACGGCGTAGGCCGTCTTGGTGCAAAAGTCGTCGTCCTTGGCCTTGCCCATTGTCCAGGGGCGACCGGCTGAACCGTCCGGGTTCTCCCGGCGCAGCATCTCGTAGCAGTCAGGGCAGTGGAACACATCCACTATTTTCTCGTGTTCCTCGTCCTCCGTGCCATCCTCTTCGCCGTGCCGGTTAAAGTGGGGAACGGTCTCTGTCCACTTCACGAGTTGGCGCTTTCTGATAGCGACGTGCTCCCAGGGACTGCCAAACTTTGCCACCTCGTAGGGGATCACCAGCATCGCCGGGCCGTCGTGGGCCATCGCGTTCTGTGTGTCCGTGATGGGCTTGCGTATCTTTTTCCCACGGGCCTTGCCGGGTGTCACTCCAAGGGGAGCATTTCGCATACGGGCAAGGCCCTTTTTGGTAGAGCCTGGCCGGTGGGGGACCTGGTGAGGCTGCTTCACCTCGCGCCCGATCATGAACGCCTTGAACCCCGGTATGTCGCGCAGGATAGTCCCAGCTTCCTCTACCCACTTCGGGGCGACTACCGCCGGGGCAAGCACGACTACGCGCCAGTTCTGGCCTTTGTCGGTGAGGGAACCTCCTGCGCTCTCAATCGCCATCGTTGCGATGCTATCCAGGGTTTTTCCTACCCCCATCTCGCCGACGAGGATCGCGGCCTTGTGCCTCTCGAATACCTTGAGAATGGCGGCGGCGACGTGCTTCTGCGCCGTCAGCAGTCCATTCGCCTCTCGGCCAGGCAGAACACGCGGGCCGTGGACCTCGTTGAACCGGTCCACCCACGGCGCATAGTCCATCTGATAGTGAGGTGGGTAGGATTTGGTGACAGCCTCGATCAGCGGGCCGGTTGTCTTTTTCAAGAACGCGGCATACTCTTTCTGCCCTTTGTGACTGTCCAGGCACATAAAGTGCCCATCTTCCAGGCCAAGGGCGCTGATCTTGTACGCTGGTTTCTCGACGTGGTGGGTAACCGTCTTGTCGCCGTCGGTGACAGAGTACTTGTGTACCCACTTGTAGCTGGAGCCGGTGACCATATAGGGCTGACCGTCAATCTCCATTTCCTGGCCGTGGAACATCCCGGCAGCGCCTACCTGGACGATGTGGCCCGCGCCCAGCGGCATCGCCGGGTTGCTGCGCTGGGGGTCCATCGGGGGCCGGGTTATCATTTCCCACTCGGGAACGTCAAAGATACTGGGCATCTGCGTCAGGTCCTCGACGATCTGCCCTCCCTGGGGCAGGCTGTTGCGGATCTCGGTCACCTTGGGATAGTTCCGGCTGTAGTAATAGCCTTTCAGGTCGTTGAGGACCATATCAACCCGTCTCACGCCTAGCACGTCTGCGTCTTCCCAGTCTCGGCCAGTATACTTGGCAACATCTCTCAGAGTATCGTAATAGCCCGCCGCGTTATGGCGCTTCCGACCATAAACGACGAATTGCTTGAACTTGGAGAACTCGGGTTCGGGGTACTTGCGTACTTGGGTGTCTGACATCCACTCGTGCCATTTCTCCCAGAATAGCTCGTTGTTCAAGATGGCTTGGGGCAGCACAGCGATACCAATGCCCTGGGCGCGCAACCACCCGATGTTTTGTTCCACGTGCTCGATCTCCAAACGGAGGTTCGCGCCCATGTCATACGGAGGATTGTTGAAAAAGATGTCAAAGTAGCCCTCGACCTCCAAGCTCTCCTGGGGGCCGTGGGTGGCTTGGTCCAGGATCAGGGCCGCGCCCTCGTAGCCTTTGCGCTCGATCTCGTTGCCCCAGGGAATGCACTCCCACTGTTCAGCCAGGTAGGCGACGGCCTTGCCGTGGGCGCAGGAACCGTCAAAGATGATGGGCGTGTCATAGGGAGAGGTAAAGTTGCTGGCATCTATCCTGACATCCTGGGCGATCAGGGCCAGTTCTTCGAGCCGGGTCTCGTGCCGCTGGCCCTTGGCCGCCGAGCCGATTCTTACCTCTGATACTCCTGTCCGTACTGTTTTCATTGTTGATTCTCCAGTATCAAGATAATGCCCAGTTCGTTTTGAGCGTGCTTGATTGCGCTGGTCAGATTGTGGGCGACGTAGGGAACTTGCTCACTCGGTTTGTTCGGTTCTTCTTTTGTAACCGTGGCTCGCTCACCGTTGTGGAAGATGGTCCACTTGTTGCGGTCGAGCTTTCGCAGTTCCCACGTACCCCCGGCATAGCCTGTATCGGTCTTGCTCACCACACAGGTCAGGTCAAGATGCCCCCTCACCAGGTCCAGCCACTTGGTGGTATCGGTGTAGACCGTCGCGGCGATGACGTTGTCACCTCGGCGAAGTGTGATCAACCGGCTGTGCTTGCTGTACTTCACGTCCTGCGCTTTCTGCCATAGCCATTGCGTCCACTCGGACGAGATGGGTACGTCGATGGCGAGCCGTAGCCGCTCGAAGAAATTCGGCGGCGGCTGCGAGATGTCGTGATCAGGCGGCAGTAGGAGATGAAAAGCGCCTTTCTGTTTGGCGAGGCTGGTAAACTGCTCGTGCAGGATGACGGCCTTGGTGGTGATCCCGTACCTCTTGCGCTCCGGGGCCTTGAACGTGAACACACGGTAGTGGCCGCCTCGGGCCAGGTGGATGTTCTTGCCGTCCAGGTTGATGCCGCTGTCTTTCTTGCGGTATTGCAGCATCAGCATCGCGCTGGTGATCGCCCGGACGTGGCCCAGGATGCCGCCCATCTCCAGGTAGACGGTCTCGTCGCCCATCTCAAGATGGCCGGTGACTATCGCGGTCGTATCGTATTCTTCGTAGTGTAGGGTTTTCACTGTTTGCGCCTCCGTATGAGGGTATGCTACCAAAATTGACGCGTTCTGTCTGACGGCAAATTGGCGTAGCCAGTCAGCACAAAAAAAGAGGGCGGGAGGCGGGACTTGCCCACCTCTCGCCCATACCCCACCGGACAGGTGGTTAGCTGATGTTGGCCGAAGGCCAGTCAATACTGATAACTTACGGAGGGAAAGGGAAGGGGATCAAAACGCAAAAGCGCCCAGGGCATTGTCGCCCTGGGCACATCTCTGCAAGGTCTGTTAGTTTTTACTGAACCATACTGCCGGTCTATCATCTCCGACGTGCTGGCTGGCGCTCAAGATTTGCTCGCCAACCCAGTCCGGGGCTGCTGCGATGATGGCCCGCAACCGTCGTTTGTACGCTGCCATCAGCAACCCGGCCAACGCCCGCTCGAAAGGGCCGCTTGGCTCAATCGTGCCGATGGACTCAATTGCGCGAACGAGGGCTTTGCCTTGTTGTATGATACGTTCGGTTGTGGTAGGGTCGGTCATTAGTAACAGTAGGTAGACACTTCAACGCCGTTTGCATCATATAGGTATCCACAGTCCCCACTATTATTCCATAATGCTTGACCACTGCCAAAACTGAATCCGCATGACTCCGGGTGATTCTCATTAGTGTAAACCCGACATTCCTGCCCAGGTTGTAACTCAAAACCAGGGAATCCAAAATCCTGACCAGGGTTGCCCGCGTTCAGCCGCCAGCCAGCTAAATTGACGGGAGAGCCGCCGACATTCCTAATTACGGCATATTCATCACTCTCCACCCGTGCCACCTGGCCGTCATAATAGATATAGTTGATTCTAACATCACCTGGGGTTACTGGCGGTTGTGTTGGTTGTGGTACTGCTGTGGGTTGTGATGTTTGTGTTGCCGTTGGCCTTGGTGTGTTAGTCGGTATGGGGGTCTCTGTGGGCGTGGGCGTTGCCGTCGGCGGTTGCCATAACCCTGCCTCAGCTTCCATTGCTTCCTCTTGCATTTCAAGAAATAGGTCTTGATAGCGCACATCGGGCGGATAGGTTGACACTTGAGCATAACCCAGGCGCACAAGTTCGGCGTTCACAAACAGCCCATCGGCCAGATAGACGTAACACAACAAGCGCCCGTATTGGTCGATCTCTGACACATCTTTCTCCAAGTAGACGGTTTGCCCTTCGATAAGTTGTTTATTCGCTTCGCTTGCTTCTGGCCCCATCCAACCTATCGGCTCAGTAGGGTGTACAGTTTCGGGAGTATCAATACCAATGTAGCGCACGGTGTACACCTCGCCGCCAATGTCCACCTTGATTGTATCACCGTCAACCACTTCGACAACTTGCGCCTCTGTGCGCTCAAATTCTGGCGTTGGTGTGCTGGTTGGTATCGGTGTGTTAGTTGGGCTTGGGGTAGGTGTATGGGTCGGCGTTGGGGTAACGGTCGGCGTCGGCGTGGATGTCGGTGTGTACGTTGGTGGTAGAGTGTTGGTAACGGTAGGTGTATAGGTGGGAAGGATACCAACTACATGCATAGTCACGTTAGCAACAAGGTAAGAAAAACCACAGACGGGGCATAAGATCACAGACAGGATAGTAATTATGATAATGGTAAGAGTGCGACGTGTACGCCACTGTTCACGAAACCAATGAAAAAACTTGCGTGCGTTCATCTTTCCCCCTGCACTTACTATTGCCTGTGGGCACACAATTGATTAGTATATCCCCAATCCCCACAGAAGTCAAAACGCGAAACCGCCCCAACCGTGTCAGGTCGGGGCGGTCGGTAGCGGTTATGGGTAACAGTAGGTATCAGCCGTCGCGCCTGTACTGTCCCGCAGGTCTGCACAATCCCCGCCGTTATTCCAGATAGCCGAACCACTGCCATAGTTGAAACCGCACCATTCCGGGTGATTTTCGTTCGTGTAAACTCTGCAAACTTGCCCCGGCGTCATAATGTGACTTGGGAATGTAAAGACGTGGTTAGCGTTATCGCGCAACGTCCAGCCGCTCAATTGAATAGATTGGGTATCATCGTTGCGAATTTCTACATACTCGTCAGGCTCACTACCACCAGCCCCATCATAAAATATGTCTATGACGTTAATGTTTCCCGTCGTCCCTGGTGGGGGTGTGTTCGTGGGTGTTGGCGTGGGCGTTGGCGTGCTTGTGGGTGTTGATGTCCCGGTTGGTGTAGCGGTCGGTGTGGGGGTGTTGGTAGGGGTGTTCTCCGGTGTGTTCGTGTTCGTGGGCGTCGGTGTTGGCGTGGGTGTCGGCGTTGGTATAACCTTTATTACCATTGGAAGGAATACGACATAGCACGCCTCAATCTCGTAGGTCTGTCCGTCGGTTGTAATGACAATCGTGCATCTTTGGTCAGTGCGCAACACTTTTGCACCAGCCGCTTGCAGTCTGTCTAGCGTCTCTTGTGCGGGATGTCCGTAAGGGTTATTTGCACCAACAGAAATGACGGCCAGTTCAGCCCCTACCGCCTCAAGGAATGGAGAACTAGAACTATACCGGCTCCCGTGATGGGCTACCTTGAGTATATCCGCTTCCGTCCACAATCTCAACGTGCCTGTGTCTAGGATGGTTTGCTCTGTGGTCTCGCCAATGTCACCCGTAAAGAGAAAACGCATATCACCGTAGACGACAAGCATCGTTACAGAATCCTCGTTTTGATCGCCAGTCGGCGGCGATTGAGGATTCAGCACAGAGGTTGTGATAGCTCCCCAAGCGTAGATTTGCCCCGCTTGTGCGGGCGTTGGTGTAAGTCCCCGTGCCTGGGTTTCTGTAATAAACTCCTGATAAGTCAGGCTTGTGTGATGCTGTCCATTGTAGATCACTGACTCTACAGGAATAGTTGAACGCAACACGTCAATCAATCCCCCAACGTGGTCAGCATCGCCATGAGTCAAGACCATTACTTCAATATCGTCTATACCTTCATTCTGAAGATAGGCCACGACGGTAGGGCCAGCCCCGCGCGGGCCGCCGTCAATCAAGATGTCAGTATCATTGGAAGTGTGCAACAAGATACTGTCCCCTTGGCCCACGTCAATATAAGAAACTTGGAGAAAATCTTGTAATTTACCGTAGGCCAGGGAGTTGAAGATTAACACAAGCAGAAGTGAAACTATTCCAACGAAGATTGAAACCTTCCTCGAAGTGCCTGAGCGTTGCATGGTTCCCTCCTTTTTCCTTTTGTGGCGTTGACAACCACTCTATAATTATACTCATCTCTGGCAAAACGCAAAACTGCTCCAACCGCGTCAGGTCGGGGCGGTCGTCTTGAATCACCCGTAATACCTGGGTCTGGAGTTATAGTACTTTGCGGGGGAGACGGATGACGGAGTGAATTGGTAGCTGCTCCAGGTGTCTTATCTGTCGCCATTGTCTGGTCACGAATCCAATAGATCCGGCGACGGAGTCTGCTCGATTAGTCTTATTATCAGGTCCAGCGATTTGGTGGCTTTTAGCGTTTCGGTCCAGGGTTGGTAGCCGGGCGCAGTCACCGTGACTGAGAACGTCGCGCCGTCGGCCGGGATGGGCAGCACGATGTCGGAGGTGGGGCCGATGGTGAAACTTCCATCCGAGTCCAACCAGCGGATGGTAATGCCGCCGTCAATCGGGTTCTGCCCATCGGTGATTCGGATGTGCAAGTTTATGGTTTGTTGGGTATTAGATGTGGGGGTGTGAGTGGGAATGGGCACATCAGTCGGTGTGGGGGTGTGAGTGGGCATATCAGTCGGTGTGGGTACAGTTTGTGCCTCCGTGCAGGTGGTGAGGAGCAAAATAAGAAACAGGTAAAACAGTTGCCTCGTGTGATTCTTCATCTCTCTCAACTCCTCGTTGTCACCTGTATGCGGCGTCGTAGCCTCGGGCCGGTCAGAGGCGTGAGGCTTTAATCGTTTGGTCGGTGTTAGTATATCCTCACTCCCCACAAAAGTCAAAAACAAAACCGCCCCGGTCAGGGCGGTCGTTTCGGCGTCGGTTAACTGCGTAGAATCGGCGGTATACGCAGTAACTAACGTTCACCCTTGAAGCTGCCACGACATACCTGTCAGACGCAAAAGCACCCAGGTACAAAACCTGGGTGCATATTGGCAAAGCCTCAACCTGGCTCAACCAGTGCTGGCGGCAAGCGTCAACCCATCCTTTTCACTGACAGAAACCTCATCAGCCGTCGGTTTGCTCCCGGCTTTGTCTTTTTGCTCGCGCAACTCTCGTCCACGTTGGGCAGCCCGGCGCAGGATGGAAACCAGTGCGTCACGGATCGGTGGTGTCAATTCATACTCAGCCATTGTTCATCTCCTTTTGGGTGTATCCGCCCCAGGTCAATGTACTTCTTTCTGGCGAGTATGATACTATAAACTATGTTCGTCTGTCAATGGTTAAATTCTGATTCCCAATACATCACATGGGGCGCTCACCAGGTCTTGCTCGACGCCCAGATACCGCTCAGTGGTCTTGATGCTGGCGTGTCCCAAACTGAGCTGAATTTGATCGAGTCCCGCGCCACCTTTGTGGGCCAATTTTGCAAACGTCCGGCGCAAGTCGTGGGTTGCAAGGTCATCAAACCCACATAGATCGCTGTAGAATTTTACAACGTCGGCTACAGCCTGGGCGGTCATAGAATCGCCGTTCACGTACCCTCCCTTGTGTACCCGGCGGAATATGCGCCTATCGGTCAGGGCCGCCACCTCTATCCACTGGTCGAGCGCCGCTTTCGCCCAACTTGGCATTGGGACAGTGCGCACCCGATTGCCCTTGCCCACCAGGTCAACGATAACCCATCGCCCATCGCGTTGGACAACGTGGTCAAAGTTCAGTTCGGCGGTCTCGTTTCGGCGTAACCCGCAACCAATCAAGAGGGCCAGGATCGCTCTATCGCGCAGCCCTTTGAGAGTCTCTACGCTGGGAGCATTCAAGAGGTCTTGGGCCTGGTTCTTGGTCAGCCAATTGCCAGCCCTGACGCCAGCCGTCTTGACGCCCTTCACAGCCCTTATGCCATTGGCAAGGACCTGGTCCACCATTCCATTGTCAGCCGCTTCTACTGCCAGTTTACGAATTGCCGACAAACGCAGATTGATGGTAGACGGGGCAAGGCCGTCACCCTCCAGCTTGACCTTGTACCGCTGGACCAACGCCTTGCTCAGTGTGGGCTGTCCTTGCTCGGCGTGCCAGGCCAGGAAGTCGACCAGAGCTTTGCCGTAAGCCCGTTTGCTGTGCTCACTGGTCAGGCCGTCCAGGACCAGGGTCACGATTGCGTTTGTGTCTTGGTGACTTGTGGTCGTGAGTGCTTTTGTGTTCATTTCTCGCCCCTTTCGTTTGACTTACTATAAGGGACATTATCGTAAGTCATTTACACTCATTTTATCATGTTTTAGATCATTGACTCGTGCATCCATTTGCGCAAAATTGCGTCTCGGCGTAGAATTGAGAGTGAAGAGGCATTCTAATTTAATCAATCTGGTATTATTATATTCACTCCATTGTAACGGATTTGTAACCCACGGACGGGAACAAGTGGTGTAAATTTAGTATTGACTTTCTTGCATGATTGAACTATACTTTATACAATTCACACTATATCTATGGAATGGAATTTGTTATGAGTGATCCTGCTCTCACTCCCCAAGTGAATACCCAGGTAAATGCCCTGGAATTCCTGCGTCCAATTCTCTCCGGTTTGGCGGAAGAGCACCTGGAAGCGCTAGCTCGATCAGCAGTCGTGCACTCCTATTCTGTTGGGGACGTTATCATGCAGGAGGGCGACGAGGGAGATGCCGTCTACTTTATTGTAGATGGGAGCGTAGAGGTCGTCAAACAATACGAAGATGGGAGCGAACGTTTCTTGCACACGTCGGGGCCAGGCGACCCCGTCGGCGAAATGGCCCTGCTCCAGGAAGGCGGGCGCACCGCTACCGTCCGTGCTATCGAGCCTCTGATCGTCTTGCGGATTGGTCGAGACCCCTTTTTGGACGTTTTGGAACGCAGCCCCGCCCTGAGCGGCGGTATTTTGGTGCGCTTGACCGGCCGTCTAAAGGATGCTGACCAGCAATCCATCGAAGAGTTGAGCAAGGCCAACGTGGAATTGGAGCAAGCGCTCCACAAGTTGGAACGCCTGGATAAAATAAAGACCGATTTCCTCCAGGTATCAGCCCACGAGCTGCGCACGCCTGTGGCCGCCCTGATGGGGTATGCTCAGATGATGCAGTATAACGCCAAGGTACAGGATGACTCTGGATTGCAGGTATTGGTAGAGGGTGTGGTGACGAGTACGGAGCGGCTCCACCGGATATTCAACAGCATTCTGGACGTTTCGCGACTGATGAGTGGTGGACTTCAAGTAGTCCGCAGCCCCCTGAGTATAGCGGTCACGCTCGAAGCTGTGCAATTAAAAGCCGAAAAGACGCTCAAGGGGCGTGACCTGACCCTGTCGTTGGAGGGATTGAGTGATTTGCCTTCTGGGTCGGGTGATCCCGATCTATTGTACAAGGTGTTTGACCACCTGGTGAATAACGCCATCAAATATACGCCCGACGGGGGCCAAATTACGGTCAGCGGTCAAACGATAAACGATGACGAGTTGGGCACGTGCCTCGAAATCGTAGTGGCGGACACAGGTATCGGCATCGCGCCGCAGGACATTGACTTGATTTTTGAAAAGTTCTATCGCACCGGCGAAGTGGCCCTGCACTCTTCGGGGACCTCAAAGTTCAAGGGCGGCGGGCCAGGACTGGGATTGGCTATTGCCCAGGGAATTGTATTGTCTCACGGTGGACGCATCTGGGCCGAAAGCCCCGGCTGCGACGAACTGACCTGCCCGGGAAGCCGGTTCGTGGTCCGGCTGCCGCTCGACTTTCCTGTCCAGTTTGACTGATTCCTCTTCAAGCCATGCGCATCACTCGGCGCTCTTGGCGCAACGAAAGCCGACCGAGTAGAACCAGGTCCAGGCCGGGTCTCTGTCGCGATTGGCGCATCGCATACTGACCGCGTCGTTGTACCACGAACCGCCCCGCATTCCCCGGTATGGCCCAAAACCTCCTGTTGGATTCACCTGGGGGTCGGAGGGATACTCGTCATAGTAGTCTGCAATCCATTCCCACACGTTGCCCCCCAGGTCATACGCGCCGCACCAACTCGCCCCTGCCGGATAAGAGCCAACGGCTGTCGTATCCACGACACAGTTCACTTCCGGGTCCCAATAGTTGGCTGTTTCACAATTGGGTTCGTCGTTCCCCCACGGATATTTGCGCCCATCGCTCCCCCGGGCTGCGTACTCCCACTCGGCCTCTGTCGGCAACCGTGCCCCGGCCCACTCGCAGTATGCGCGCGCGTGAGGCCAGCCGACCTTGACGACCGGATAGTCGGCGTAATCGTCGTCGCCATAGTACGTGTCGCGAGTGCGTGAATCAATCGCCACCGGCGGATCGCAAGCACCCGCCTCCACGCAGCGCTCGTACTGCGCGTTGTTTACCTCGGTGCGGTCTATCCAAAAGCCGTCCAGTGTCACAGTGTGCACCGGCTGTTCGTCGCGCCGTCCGTTGGTGCTGCCCATCTCGAATGTCCCTGCCGGGACGTACACCATCACCATGTCGTCGGACGGGCGGGTCGAGGTGCGACCCAGACCTTCGGGCGTTGGCTCTGTGGTGGGGGTTGCTTTTGGTCCACAACAAGTTGTGGAAAGGGTAAAGGCCACAAAGACGAGCAATAGAAGGATTTTTTTCGTTCTCATATCTCTTGGTTCTCCGTTGTGTTCAAGTGTCATCTTGTACTATCACACTGGCGAGATCTGCTGGTAGTTGATCAGGCGTGTTGTAGCTGTGAGGTGGTAGGTGGCCTGGTTTATCCGGCATCTTGCGCCTTTTTTTGTCTCACCCAACCAATTCTACTCCCAAGAACCGGCATACCTGACCTCATAAGGCTCTACCAAACGCCCCACGTAAGCCCAATGTAATTCCACCAACTGGCGCGTGTGCAGCAAATCGTGCGCTGCCCAGGACGCAAACATCGCCCCCGCCGTGATTGGGCCAAAAGGCGCTTGATAAACCGTTTCCCAGTCAGGTGCGGACAGACCTTTTAGCCAATGGAGCGACTCTTTGCGCGCGCGCAGAAAACCGGCCAACGATTCCGCCAATTCCCGCTGATTGTATTGGCGCTCGGTGACCCAACCCGCCGGATCAATCGGCGGCCACGGTTCGTCGGGATGGTGCAGGATAATGTCCAGCCGGACGCGGAAATCGAACTTTTCCTCGTCGTACAGGTGATTGATTACCTCCAGGATTGACCAGGTATCGGCAGTCGGTTTCCAACGAGCTTGCTCGACAGAAACTCCCTCGATCAAACTCTGAATCCTGCGGGCGTTATGGCCCATATTGGTCGTAACGAGA
>JAAEPW010000307.1 GCA_024232355.1 Chloroflexota bacterium
GGCGTTCATCGGGTTGGCGGCGCTGGTAGCGTTTTTGTTGCCCACGGGCTATACGTTCGTCTTGCTGGCTGTCGCCGGCCTGGCCATCATCCTGATCGCCAGCGTTTTGGGGGCCATTTCCTGGCTGCTCGTGGCGCTCTTTGTGTTGCCCATGATCTGCGTGCTGACAAGGTTCGCAAAGCAAGAGGAATCCACCCCCCAGATCCAGTCGCCCCCAGTCATCTCGTTGCCGCCGCTCCAGGAGAACGGCGCTGCCTCTACCAACGAGTGGTTTGTGATCTTGCGAATGGTGATCTTTTGGGCGGTCGTGTTGGGGGTGCTGTTTTTCCTGCTGCGCCGCTATCTGCGCGACCGTCCAGAGTTGCAACGAGCCCTGGTCGGGCTGAGGCCCGTGCGGGCGCTGCGCTGGGGGTGGGCGACCCTGTGGCGCTGGTTGAAAAAGTGGAGCGCGCGCCTGGGCCAGAGCGTCGGCGAGCGCCTGCCGCGCCGTTTGTCGCGCCGCTTGCGTCGCGCTGCGCCGGGTGTGACGATTCCTCGTTTCTTGCGGCTGGGTGGGTTGCCGCCCCGCGAGCAGGTGATGCAATATTATGCCAATATCTTGCGCCGCGCGCGGGAGCAAGGGCTGGGCCGGGGTCGCGGTCAGACGCCGTATGAGTATCAGGCGACGCTGGAAGCTGGTCTGTCTCAGGCGCGGGAAGAGATTGAGGGGTTGACGCAGGCTTTTGTAGAGGCGCGCTATAGTCCGCGCGAGGTGGAGGCGGAGGTGGTGACGGGGGTGCGCGCTTATTGGGCGCGGATCAAGAGGGCCTTGCGGAGACGCGGGAGGGAGCGGGAGGCGGATGGGTAGATGCCCTGGTCGGCGATAAATCTTTATCTCATAGGGCATTTGCTTTTTGATAGGCATTAGTGTATATTGGACTCCAGTCGGACAGTGTTTTGCTCGCTTTGGCGAATGTATTGAGCAGTTTGACTATTTTGCCAGATGCCGTAAAAAGACGTAATTTCCACGTTCATGTGTTTAGAGGCACACATTTAAGCTGGATCACGGCCAGCTAGCTACCCAACGTTGCGCTTACACCGAACCAGTCAATCCACAACCATCTCTTCTATCTTACAAGAAACCATCCAGAAAAGCGCAACCCTTGCTTACGACAAGCACAGCTTCTCCTCGGTTGGCGTTCCGCGCTGAGACCTTGGTCAGGCTATGCACAAATCCACCTTTAGGGGCTCTCGGAAAGAGGAGGTGATGCCTATGCTAGACTCAAGCTGGCCTATGCGCCTGCGGGCAGCGCAGAGGTTGGCTCACTGCTTTTGAATGGCCCCACAAACTCGATAGAAAGGAGAAAAACCAATGTCCAAAGAAATAGCCCTTGAGGTCGCCAAGAATACGTACACCTTTTACCTGGCCTTGTTCAACACTCTGACTCAAGAAGTCGGCGAAGAACGAGCCAACGCCTTGCAGACCAAGACGTTGGAGGAGTTTGGTGCCATGCAGGGCAAGATGGTCAAAGCGCAGGCCGGCGCTGAGGAATTCAACGCCGAAACAGCGTTCCAGTTTACCAAATTCGTGCCGGAAAGCCTTGGTATGACCTTGGAAGTGGTGGAGACAAGCCCTGATAAGGTCGTTTTTCGGGCTCACCAATGTCCCATTTACGATGCCGGGCTTTTGATGGGGCAAGAGCACGCGTCAATAGAGGCTGCGTGCCCAGTTGCCTCTCTCAGGTTTATGGACGCCTTTGCCAAGCAATTCAACCCCAACTTGAGCTACCAATGTGTCAAATTTCGCACAGGGCCAGATGACTATTGCGATGAGGCGCTCGTGCTGAATTAAAAAAAGTGGACGCGTTGAATTGAGCAGCGAGCATCCCCGGGGCGACCAACGCCAGTCATCAAATCTGCTCTGCGTCGGGGATGCTCAACGGCGGGGGTCAGAGTTCTCGTTGTGATATATGGCAAGCACGCATGCCGCAAAGACGGGGAGTTTTGGCGTTGGTCAATTGGTCAAGGTTTTTCACAACGGCAAGACTTGACTTTTCTCTTGGTTACGGTTATGATACGTGCAATACACGTGTAACGGACAGGAGAGAGGCTGTGCAAAAGAAACTAACCATTACAATTGATGAGCAAATCTATGAGGGCCTGTACCGCGTGATAGGTCCTCGCCGGATCAGCCGCTTTATCGAAGATTTGGTGCGCCCTCACGTGTTGCATCCAGATTTAGAAGCCGCATATCAGCAAATGGCGCAAGACGAAGAACGTGAATCGCTCGCACTGGAATGGGCCGAGGTCACCATCGGAGATGTAAATCATGAAGCGTGGTGAGGTGTGGTGGGTCAACTTTGATCCGTCAGTGGGCGGGGAAATCCAGAAAAAACGTCCCGCAGTCATCATCAGTAATGACGCGGCCAATAAATACCTCAATCGTGTACAAGTTGTCCCTCTGACCTCAAAAACCGGACGAGTTTACCCAAGCGAGGCGCTTGTGACCTTTAAAGGCAAACCGGGCAAAGCGATGGCTGATCAACTTGCTACGGTGAGTAAGCAAAGGCTGGTTAACCGTGCCGGTAGGTTGACTAGTGCTGAAATGCGCCAGGTAGAACGAACTGTAAAA
>JAAEPW010000308.1 GCA_024232355.1 Chloroflexota bacterium
CGCGGCGCAGGCGCGAGGATACGTGGCCCTGCGTTTCATGAAAGACGATTATAACATCGCCGAGGAACCGCCGCTGTTTTTCGAGGACGAGCCGGTCAATGAGAAGCTGACCGAAGACGAGATGGCGGAGTTCGAAGGCGATAAGGATTCCTGACGGGGGGGGAATGGGCCGGTCTCACGATCTTTTCGAGCGCTTCCGAACGACTGGATTAGAGGCAATAGAGAAGTGCATCAAAGACAAGGTCGTGGAGCAGTTGTACCTAGACTACAAAGGTACAAAGTCACAAAAAAAGCCCGGTCAGTTTTCCGAGGACGACCAAGCAAACCTCTCAAAGGCCATCTCGGGTTTTGGCAACAGTTCCGGCGGGGTCATAGTCTGGGGGGTTGATTGTCGTCCTGACAAAAAAGGAGTGGACGTCCCCACTAAGGCTGTGCCAATCAAGGACGTAAACGATTTTAGAAGCAAGTTAGAGAATTGGATATCCGGACTTACACTTCCTCCACACGACGGAGTCGAGAATCACACTATACTGTGCGATGAGACCGGAGATGGTTTTCTTGTGACCCACATCCCCCAGAGCAACTATGCTCCGATCAGGTCGCTTAGAATGAACAACTACTACATTAGGGCAGGATCGTCCTTTGAGATCACCCCGCATGACGTACTTGCAGGTATGTTCGGGAAGCGACCCGAACCCATGTTGGAAACCGAATTCCGACCGGTGGTGGCGACAGTTTCGACTGGCCCGATGGTCACGTTCAGTTGTCAGATAGTTTTCAGGAATGCTGGCGCGACCATAATAAGGGATGTATATGTAACTTCAAATGCGGTCAGTCTCCCTGGCAAAGCGGATAGTTTCCACTTGGCCCCAGGGGCGGGACAGGGATGGAATCTGGTGGGCAATTATGAGAACCAGCTCACGGCGCATTCGGGAGAGGACTCACTTCTTGCACCGGGCGCATCTGTACTTGGTGCTACCATGACCTTGCTGTCGAAACCACCGTCCGTTGATTCGTTCGAGGTTGAGGTGAACTACGGTTGTGATGGGGGACCGGTCCAGTCGCTCGCGATTAACCTGAGCAACGAACTTTTCCAGAGGGTGTATCGTGAACTTGCAGCTGTCGATTTCAATATGCTAGCGATTGACTTTGGTGGAGAAGAAGGAGCGTGGGAAACGCTAGGGACGCGAGTGCACAAGTACTCTGACGCCGTCTGGATTCCTGGAACTCCACTACCTGACATTGGGAAGAAAAGCGGGGGACCATGACCAAACCCTTTGACCACTGTATCAAACAGAGGACGTTTATCGCCGTCCCGCCCGAGGATGTGTTCGACACCATCACCTCGGCCGGCGGCTGGGATGCGTTCTTTACGACGGGGATGGAGCTTGATCCCACGCCGGGAGGAAAAATAACCTGGCGGTGGAAAGACTGGGGTCCTGATTTCTACAACGACAGTGCACCGGGAAAAGTAGTTGAGATTGACCGCCCGAAACGCCTTGTATTCGAGTGGGGAAAGAACCCCTCCACAATCTCGTTCGATCTCAAGGCCGAGTTTGGCGGGACGGTCGTGACGCTGAAAGAGTCAGGATATCAGGACACGCCCGAGGATCGCGACGCCATCCTGGAGTGTGCGTGCGGTTGGGGCGAAGCGTTGACCCTGCTCAAATTCTACCTCGAACACGGCGTTGTCTACACGCCCCCGGAGAAGGGCTAAGGAAGAGCGCCCCATGCAAACAATTCGCTCCATAAAAAAGATGCAGGCCGCTGCGAGGCAGTTGGCTCATAAGGGCAAGACCATCGCTGTGGTTCCGACTATGGGGTATCTTCACGAAGGACACCTCTCGCTGGTTCGCAAGGCGGCCAAAGCCGCTGATGTCGTCGTGGTAACGATATTTGCCAACCCGACCCAGTTCGGGCCCAAAGAGGATTTCAAGAAGTACCCCCGCGACGAAAAGGGGGACGTGAAGAAGATCAAAGCAGCGCTCAAGGCTGCTACCGCTGCCAGCGCTTTCAAGCAGAGCATCATCTTCATACCGAAGGTCGACGATGTCTACCCGGATGAATTTCAAACATGGGTGACGGTGGAGAAGCTTACGAAAAAGCTGGAAGGCGCCAAAAGGCCGGAGCACTTCCGGGGCGTGACAACTATCGTTACCAAGCTGTTCAACATCATCCGACCGGATGTGGCGTTTTTCGGCCAAAAGGATTTCCAGCAGGCGGTGGTGCTTAAACAGATGGTCCGCGATCTGGGCTTCCCCGTCAAATTGGTGATTGCGCCGATCGTTCGTGAGGCCGATGGCCTCGCGATGTCTTCGCGCAACGCCTATTTCGATGAAAAGGGCCGATGGGAAGCGGTGTGTCTGTACTACGCCCTTCGCTCGGCCAAAGAGATGGCTAAGGCGGGCGTGACCGACTGCAAGAAGGTAGAGAAAGAGATGCGCGCGGTGATCAAGGCGACCTGCCGTACGGCGAAGATAGACTACATAGCTTTTACTGACAACAACACGCTAGCCCCGCGTAAGAAAATCGAGCAGAATACCGTCTGCTCACTTTCTGTTCGCGTGCACAGTGTGCGGTTGATAGACAATATGAAGCTGGGGTAGAACCAAGAAGTTGAAGGGGGGGAGGATACGCACTATCAAACCTGTTTGGCAGTATCAGCAACTGTCTTCTTCGTTGGGATTATCGAAGCGTATTTGTTGCTCCGTTGGAGTCATGCGTGCTTCCGCTACGGCCTGACCGTTTACAGGACGAGGGAGAGTGTTCCGGCGGGATCATGGGAAGAACCGGATACTCAGGGGGAGAATTCTGTTTTTATCCGTTCTTCAGATCTCACGGTGTCTCTTCGCAGGTTAAGCGACACTGAATACGGATTTCGGGAAACCACAAAGCAGAGCTTCCTCTGGCCGAAACCACACTCAAGGATGATTCGCGGCTACATATTGGTTGAGCCATATTCTGGAAGTGTAATCGTGAGCGGTCGTCTCAACTTGATAAGCCTGGCAGTCCCGATTATTCTGGGGTGCACTCTGGCGATCGCGGGGAGGACCGCTGAGGGACTTTCGTTCGGTCCAGAGATTGTCTTTCTCTTGCTTTTCCCTGTTGTGGCCATTTTCGTTTTGCAGCACACCAGATTCAGGAAGGTTACTGCCTCTGTGATTGGTAAACTCACGGGCAACGGACCGACGCAAGATTCGGCGATCTAGCAACATCCCACTCCAGGCAAATCCAGCCCGCTTCCCCACTTTCCCCTTGACGAATGGAACAAATTCAGTACTTTGCCGTTCCAAAATGGACAATAGGAGCGGTTAAGTGAAAGAACACACAAACATAGAGATAGAATCCCCTGGCGTGAACGTCGCCGTGGTCAAAGAAGAC
>JAAEPW010000309.1 GCA_024232355.1 Chloroflexota bacterium
ATCTCAGGCCAAAATAGGTTAATTCTCCGTTTCAAGCCCGAAAATGGAGCAAACCGAGTGCGCCACGGTGAAGTGTGGTGCTACCCGGCTTCGTCTTCGGATGATATGTTGCCTATTTTTCTTAGGTTGACGCATATGGGGTCGATCCCTCGGATGCATTGCTTTCTCACCGTGCAAAGACCTGGTGATGAGCCTTGGGCCAGGTGGTGGGATGCAGCGGGGGGAGTTGGCGTTGGAGGTGGGGTTGCTGTGCCTTTCGTGGAGATGGGACTGGTGCAAAGATTTTGGTTTGCTGTGGTGGGTGCGGGGGGGGGGGTGGGATGTGGGCGAGTTATTTGCATTGGGGTGGGATATTGCCTCAACCACGGATAGTGGTGGCATCATCTTCGCCCAGCACTTGGTGTATCTCGTGTACCAACCCTTTGATATCATCCAAACTGGTTGCAGGGTTTGTGAGAGTCAAACGTAGGTAACGCTCGCCGTTCAGTGATGTGGTGGATACAAAGTAGTTGCCTCGTGCCAGCAACCTGTCCCTCAGCGCCAAATGGCTATAGTGGGTGCCCTTTACACGGAAGCAAAGGATGTTGCATTGCGGTTCCACCGGACATTCAAAATCAGCCAAGCTTTGGAAATAGTCGTATGCCTCGACGGTGAGGTTGAATAGGTGCTCGATGTATTCGGTCATCCCCTCTTCTCCCATTGCCGCCAGAACCATGAAGAACTTTAGACCCAAAACAGGTTTAGTACACTCAACTGTTCGGTGGTGAAAATCAAAGCCAGGTTGCTCTTTGTCGTGGAAAAGATAGCTGGCCTCTTGGATGAATGCTTGATCGAGAGATCGGGCATCGCGCACCAGCAGTGCTGTGCATAAGGCGGTAACACGCATTAGCTTGTGCATATTCATTGTCAGAGAATCAGCCAGATTGATTCCTCGCATAAGGTGGCGGTATTTGTTGGTCAGCAGGGCTGGCCCACCGTGAGCACCATCGACGTGGAACCATAAATTTCGCTCCCGGCAGAACGTGCCGATTTCCTGCAAGGGGTCGTACAAGCCAGCGGCAGTGGTACCTGCGTTCGCGACCAGTGCCATGATCTGTTTACCGTCAGCCTTGGCTCTGGCATATGTGGCTGGCAGTCGATCTGGAATGATGGTCCCTCGCTTGTCAGTCTCAAGCGGATAGACGGCGCGGTGTCCCAAACCCATAATGCCGACAGCACGTGCAACAGAGTAATGAGTTTCGGTTGACGCGAACACTGCTAGATTGCCTGGATTCCCTTCCTGCCAGACTCCCGGTGCAATCCGAGTGCGGGCAGCGATCAGGGCTGTCAGATTGGCGAGAGAGCCACCGTTAGTTAGGATACCGCCTCCATAGATCTCGTCGGTCGGACTTGGAATGTTCAAAGGAGCGGGGCTCCATCCCACTTTTTGCAGCAGCCAGTTGATGAGGAAATACTCGATGCTCACTGAAGCCGGACCAAATTCGTAAATCGCCCCATCACTGCTCACAAAATTGTCCACCAACCCTGCAAGAGCTGCCATATAGTGGGGAACTGCCTGTTGGTGGGCAATATTGGCGGGATGGTAAATGCGTGTGATCGCTGCCAGGTACCTGTCAATGAATTGGACGAGCTTTTCTCCGAACAATCCTCCATCTCTGATGAGCGAGGCTAACTCCATATTGGCGATCAATGCGCTCATAGGCGGTTGATGGATGACAGGTCCTTCACCGGATACGGAGCGTTCGTAAAAATCGTCAAGGGTTTGTATGATGATCTCAGCATCGGTTTTGAAAGACATATCAGTTTCTCCCACTATGTTCTGTACAGAATTTGCACATTGCCTACCTGGGATGGTTCAGCATATTGCTGTTTAGGACGACAAGTACATCGTATGGCAAAATTGTGACTTGTGAATTCTACCTATTTATTCTTGTTCGGTCAAGCCGAAACCCGATCTAGTAGTGACATGCACGAGGTGTCCGAGGCTGGTTTCAGGTTTTATAGAGCACGCAGTCGCGTCTGCTTTGGTGGCTGGGGGACACAAAATCAACACCCCCTCATCGACAGCCTGAACCGTATCTTGTGAGCACGCGGGCCTGGGCTGGGGTGCTGAGAAGGGGGTGAGTGTGTCCACAGATTGCCACAATATCTATCGGCCTGACCTAGCCCATCACCGCCGCCGACGCAACTCCAATCCGCGCCCTCGTCGTCTTCCCCTGGTTTGCCCCAGGGAGTGCAGTGGCTTGTTCCCTTGGGGCCGGGGGCGGTGGAATGATCGGTGTCATTGTTCGGACTATAATGGGCAGACATGTTCACCAAGACTGGGCCATAACGGCGCTGGTGAAATTCCTCCATCTTGGGCATACTTCCATAATCTTACGTCTATGAGATTAGTGAGTTCCAGAAAAATAATGATCCCAAAAATCAAGGAGTGAGAGGGCGAATAAGAACAAACCACTTTTCCAAACCGGGCAATCGTTCAAATCGTTCTTCTAACTTGTCCATCGCTTTCTTGGTTAATTTAACGCCGGTGCGATAGGTTTTTTCGACAATTTCAACCACGGGATGAACACC
>JAAEPW010000310.1 GCA_024232355.1 Chloroflexota bacterium
CAGGTAGATCAAGCAGTAGTGGTCGGGGGGGAGGGCGAGGTCAAGGACGAGCTCGGGGTCGCGGGAGCGGTTGGGATAGCTCAAGGGGTAAGGGGGGGGCCTGAGATGAATATTGCGATGATGAGTAGAGCGCGGTCGTGGCCGCAGTCGCGGTCGTGGTCGCGGTCGTGGTCGTGGGCGAGGTCGTGGTCGAGGTCGTGGTCGCGGTCGGGGTTGGGATCGTGGTCGTGGTCGTGGTCGTGGTCGCGGTCGCGGTCGTGGTTGTGGTCGCGGGCGAGGTCGTGGTCGTGGTCGCGGTCGCGGTCGTGGTTGTGGTCGCGGGCGAGGTCGTGGTCGAGGTCGCGGTCGCGGTCGTGGTTGTGGTCGCGGGCGAGGTCGTGGTCGAGGTCGTGGTCGCGGTTGCAGTCGCAGTCGCGGTCAAGGAGGGGCCTGAGATGAATATTGCGATGATGAGTAGGTCGCGGTCGTGGTCGCAGTCGCGGTCGTGGTCGCGGGAGGGACCGAGGTCGCAGTCGGAGTCGCAGGCGAGGTCGCAGTCGTGGCCGTGGTCGAGGGCGTGGGTTGGGTCGTGGTCGCGGTCGGAGGCGGGGGTGCGGTCAGGATCTGTTGGTCATACATAAAGGGAAAACGAAATGAGACGCTTGGAGTTATTGGAATGTGACTGTGGGCACGAGGAGGAACGGTGGGAGCCGTTTGAGGTGTGCGAGTGCGGCAAAACGAAGTGCCGCGAGTGTAGCCAGACTTGCGAGTGGTGCGGGCATGAGGCGTGCGAGAAATGCATGGTGGATACATCCGATGGCTGGGCGTGCGACGAAGATTGCGAGAGCGAACTCGCCGACTTATGGGCCCGGCAGATGGACAAAATTGACGATGTGATAGCGAGGGTGACATGCAAGAAGTCCGATGCAACCAAATAGGGAAGGCGTGCCTTCGCCGAGGCGATAGCGGTAGATGTTCGCATTCCGTCCCGCACGAACCCGCCAATATACCAGGACATAAAGGAGATTGCACTATCAGATCCTACTGTTCACTCCGCAAGATGAAGGTGCGGTGCGTGCCGAACGCACCACTACGAAAGGACGCGAAATGAGAGCATCACTGGCAGCAATACTATTAGTAGTGGCCGGCTGTAATTCCGGAGCCCAGTTCACCGGCGGGGCAATGGTGGGCGACAATACCGCAGAGGTCCGGCTGGGCGCCCAACTGGACGCCTTGGAGTTGTACGCAGCGCCCCGAATGGCGATGGACCTTGAAGACTCCGGCGATATCGGGACGGGGATCAGGGGGTACGCCATTTACAACGCTATTACGGTCGACATGATCGGCGATTGGTTCGGCTCCGAGGTCGATCTTCCCGAGGGCGCTGCCTACGGCGGTATCTACGGCGGTCGAGACTGGGGACTCAGCGAGTGGCAGGCCGGATGGCTGGTGGGTGCAAGAGCCGATATCGGGTCAACGGAGAAATATCAGTTGGATTTTGTCACCGAGTATCAGCACCCCATAGATGGTGACGGGTCCGAAGTGGTCATGGCGGGCCCGAGGCTATTGCTTAAATGAGACGCCTGATACTGGAAATGCTGGTCGCGGGTAATATATGGGTCGTCCTAAACCCACAGTCTCACATCATCGGTCGCGTGGCCTGTTGCGTGGCCCTTGTGGTTGGGAGCTACACGCTGGGGTATTTGGCCAGATTGGAGAGATAATAAAGCGGGCTTTTGATGCTCTTTGATAACGGACAGTGCGCGGCGGCGTGGCGACGCCGAGGTAAGTGCAATCTGGCATGGATTGCGTGCCCTCGCCGAGAAGTGGCGGACGGTAGAGTCCCGGACGGGACGTAGGAGTCGGGTGGGGAATCCGGCCCGCAGCACGTTTTACGGGTAGGCAAGCCGATGGGCGACGGCACTGGTTTAGAAAACCGGCGAGCGCAAGCCTTGAGGGTTCGACTCCCTCCCTATCCGCTGGAAGGGCAAGCCGATTGGCGACGGCAGCGCCTTGCTAAGGCGTCGAGCGAAAGCCTTGTGAGTTCGATTCTCACCCCTTCCGGTGTTATTTAAGTTTGTGTTGTGCATAAATCGTAACAAGCCGAGCCGGGGACACGGCGTGGCGGGAACTACGTAGCAAGGACCCGGCTCGGCATTTTGAAAGGAAGACCATGAAAGCATGGCTGGTAGATTTACTGTGGGATGCACTATTGATCGTGTGCCGGCGAGCCCATGACTGGGCGTTTGACCCTGACCGACACGCCAGAATCAGAATGAAGCATCGAGAACGATGGTGGGATTACCACTGCCGGGCCGCAGAAAGTGACTCGCCAATAGACGACGCGAGGGCTAGGGCGTGGGCCATCCAGTTCAAGTTCCAAACGCCGCCCAATGACGCGAAGGCTCGGGGCGACGTCTACAATGCTCACTAGGAGTAGCAATGCCGACTAATACGCACTGCCCTGGGTACTACCAACACGAATGCGGCGTTCCGTTGACGACGGAGAACCGGCACTATAGAGCCACCGGCAAATGCTATCGCTGCGGGAGCGTTACCGCAGCCGCTTTGCGCTACAAAAGGATAGGAAAGGATGTTCCGAAGAGGATTCACGCCTTGGCTATGCGGGCCGAAAAACAGAGTACGCAAGAACAAATAACATCCAACATGGCAGAGCGAGATGCAGAGTTACTGGCGGGAACGTATGCAGAGTTGTCAGTCCCGCCCTTCACTTTCGTGGACGGCGGCGGGGACCTGCCCATGTTGAGATATGACAACGACGACGAGAGCCATGCGGTGGAACTGAGCTTCGACGACTTGTGCAGGATACATAAATGGTCCGCTGGGCTACAGGCGAGGAGGGCCAGTAACGTCACCGCCGCCTTCTTGGCCCGGCATGAGCGGATACAAGGCCAGAAGTAGGGAAGCAGGTCTATGACGGTATGCAAAAACCATCCCAATCGCACGGCGACTGTGGATCTGAATAACGAGTATCTATGTTGGGAATGCTATCACAAAGCCAAGGCCAAGGTTACTGACGGTTGGACCAAACAACATCACGAAAACGAAGCAGAAAGGTGGCGCAATGGAAATCAGCAGAATCACAGAGCTAGAGAGTACGTTGAGCGTGGCGAAAAGCCAACTGGGCTCCTGCGTGGAAGCCGCTGCGGCTGTTCACGCTGATTTTGGGCACGACAAGACAGTCGATGGATCTCTAACCCAACTAGCCCTAACGGCCATCGACGCCTTGGGCATACAACTCTTTATTGAGGACGTCCTAAGTAGAAAGGAAAAACCATGAAGAAAGCAGCGCTACTTGCAATCATCACACTACTGATTTGCCCGCTACTGTTCGGGCAGCCATGCGAAGACCAGGAGTTCAAGCCCCTGGACAACGTCGACCCCAACCAGATCGCCATCGACCCGGCGTCTGGGATGCGACTTCTGGTGGAATACTGGAAGGTCAAGGCGGGTGTGCCCTTCACACTCCAGGGGCGAGTTTGCGACCCGGACTCAGACGACATCCTTACCCTGGTCCGCGAGGATACCGGCCAACAGGTAGTACAAGATC
This sequence comes from Chloroflexota bacterium, assembly GCA_024232355.1. The sequence goes on from JAAEPW010000310.1 coordinate 3,551, forward strand.
CGAATACCGGGATCTTCACTATCCCTATGGAGTTCCCTGGTCCGGGGATGTACTACCTGACCTTCGCCCTGAACGACGGTCTTGACGCCAGGGTTGACCGCATCGTCCGCCGGGGAACATACGCATTTGAGGTCGTTGCCAATAAGCCGCCGGTCCTTTGTGGCGGGCAGATGACCAACTGATATGACTTGCCGAAGGATCGACGATCACAATTACTGGAGCGGCCAGCACCATGCCCTGTTGTTATTCTGTGCCAAAAAGGCATTGCGAGTCTTTCAACACCATAACACTGTGGAGATAGACGAACTGGTAAATGTGGGGTGGATACGAACATTGCGAAGACGGGACATGGACAACCTGAGAGGCTGTGCATCGTTTACCATCCTCCACATGCTGGAATACCTATCATACACAGTCGTTGGTGCAACGAAGTTTAAGCGAGAGAAATACGGGGCAAAGGCAATGATCGAACTGGGCGAAGGCTTCGATGTCGCGTCTAACGATTTCAATCCTTTGGAAATAGCCATTCGCAGAGAGGCATGTGAAGTGAAGTCATGAAAGCCAACGCAATATACACCGGCGACTGCATTGCAGTGATGAAGGGTTGGCCCGATGGCTGCGTGGATATGTGCATAACCAGCCCCCCTTACTGGGGACTCCGTGACTATGGCGTCGAAGGCCAGCTCGGTCTGGAGAAGACGCCCGAGGAGTACGTCGCCAAGATGGTCGAGGTCTTCGCCGAGGTCAAGCGGATATTGGCCGGTCACGGCACGCTTTGGTTGAACTTGGGGGACAGCTATAATAGTCAGGCTGGCAACTACCGAGGGACAGTCCAGGGCATCAAAAAGGCAGGCACGACGTTACAAGGGGGCCGAACATTCCTAAAAGCGCACGAATATGAAACCCGCCCGCCCCTGGTTTCCGACCTCAAACCCAAGGACCTCGTCGGCATTCCCTGGCGGGTGGCACTGGCGTTGCAGGCGGACGGCTGGTATCTGCGCCAGGACATCATCTGGCACAAACCCAACCCCATGCCGGAATCCTGCCGGGACCGATGTACCAAGGCCCATGAGTATATGTTCCTGCTCTCGAAGAAGCCCCGCTACTACTACGATGCCGAAGCGATTAAAGAGGCGAACAGCACTGCCCCTCACGCCCCCGGCTGGGCAACGAGTATGGGAGACAGAAACGATAGGCAGGTAGACAACGAAGCAAACACAAGAGTGTGGGGTGCGGGCGGCCGCAACAAGCGTTCCGTCTGGACCATACCGACTCAGCCTATGAGCGAGGCCCACTTCGCCACCTTCCCGCCAAAGCTGGTCGAGCCCTGCATCCTGGCCGGGACCAGCGCCAAGGGCTACTGCCCACAGTGCGGCAAGCCTTGGGAGCGGGTCGTGGATACTGAGAAAATTACGCGGGAAAGGCCGAACGACAAAACAACCCGCCATGAACAGGGCGGTGGTGTCAATTCGTGTGGCAATACGGTCGCAGGGGTGGCAATCACCACCACCGGCTGGAATCCCACCTGTAAATGCGAAGAACCCAATCCCAAGCCCGGACTCGTCCTGGACCCATTCGGCGGGTCCGGCACGGTAGGCGTCGTCGCCGGGCGGCTTAAACGGAATTACGCCCTGATCGAACTGAACCCCAAGTACATCCAAGACATTGCCCGGCCCCGTCTGGACCATATCGAGACAGCGGTGCCCGTCGCCGAGGCCAAGGCGGGCCAGTTGGGTTTGTTTACATAAGGAGGTAATGCTATTGGGAGACGGAGCCGAACGGAAGCGATCGTGAACGATGCTTAAACCGTACATAGTAACATCCTTCGATTTCAATGCTTTTTCGGAAGGCCCTGCTGACTGGGCAGGGCCTTTTAGAGGAGAGAAGCTATGATGCAGATCGAGGTGCGAATCAACGGAGTCCTGATTGAGTTTGTTGACGCCATCAATACGGGCCTGTTAGCACCAGGGCCTGACGATGATTGTATAGTCTACTCAGTCCGGTGGAAGGGCCGGGAGTTTTCCGTCCTGCATCGGCCTGAAGACGGAGCGATGAAGCTGGCCGCCTTGGCACTGGAAGGGGCAGGAAGGAACATGAAATGATGCGTATACTAAGACTCCTATGGTCGTTGGTGCGGCCATCAAGACTGCCGAAGTGCCCTCGCTGCGGCAAGCGGCTGGGCGCCCTGGACGAGGATCATTGGCGGTATTGCCCGCCACGAGAGGTGAAGCCATGAAAGACGCTGACTATTTGAGAATGCAAGTCAAGGTGATTGAGATCGCCCATAAGGTGGCTGCTCTCGCAACGCCCGAGTTCGGTACTGACCCGGATGTTAGCCAGCGATTGCTCGCGATTGCCGACAGGCACGACAAGCTGGTGGCGCTGCTACGACAACAGGAATGGGGCTACCATCAAACGTGCCCATATTGCGGAGGCGACAAAATAGAGACAGGGCACATGGATAACTGCCCCCTTGCCACCCTGCTGAAAGAGGAGAAACTATGAAAACGGTGCATTACGTACAAATAGATAACACGCACTATGTGAGGGAGGACGATGGGCTCGTCATCTGCAAGATGTTAAGCCATCCGCGACAGGAGCAGAATGCCAAGGACATCGCCCACGCGCTCAACCAACACGACAAGTTGGTGGGGATGCTCTTGACGGTCTGGATGTCGGTTGATAATGGGAAATACGGAGCCCAATGCCCAGGTTGCGGGAAGTGCGTATCGCATGATTCGGAATGCGAACTTACCACTCTGCTGAAAGAGGACAGGAGGATAAAGAATGCCGCGAAAGGAAAACACACCAGTGACCGCTTGCCCGAACGAGAGGCTTGAGACGGGCCTGGGTCACTACGCCCGCCTGACATACTCAGGGATAGACGACAAGTATTTCGTCGCCTGTTACACCTGCGGATTGGAGGGGCCGGGCAAAACAGAGGAGCGAGAAGCGAAGATAGCCTGGACAAAGAGACAGGGCCTAGTCAATAAGGAGGCGCTGTCGCTCTAAAGCACGCACTCGCGCATAGAAATCTCACCACAATGCGATAGGGAGTCCGAGGACGCCCTGTGGGGCTCTAAGATGATCTCCAGGGTAGATAGGGATCGGGGAGGATAACACGCCTGAGAATCGTAGGTAGGCTCCCCCGCAGCGTAGCTCCTGAGCCATGCACCCCAATTGCCGGCCCGGCAATACTTCGCCTGACACTCTTCCGGCAACTTGCCCGTGTGAGGGATACACAACCGGACGATAGGGGGTAGGATATGGAATGTATGCGAGTGCCCTCTCAGGCAAATCTCGGCATCCTTGGTGGACGCCAGCCGGTGCAGGTGGTTTGGTTCTGCTCCAGGCGTTCGCCCTCCTCCGTGCCCGTGACAGATAAAGGTGGTGATGGTCCGGAGGGAGCTACCTCTCTGGAACCTCAGCCTTACGAAGGCGCAGTCGGTGAGATCGGGCGCCTCTAGGGCATCGCAAAGCCATTGGTGGGGATCTTCGTTGTAGTATTTGACGATAGAGGCTTCGTGGTTGCCCCGGATCAGACCTAGACATTTGTCCTTGATCGGCTCTACCATGTCATAGAACCTGTTCCGCTCTTGCCTGACCACGTCCTTTAGACGCTCCCTGATGGTAACGGCATCACCCTCCAGTATCCAGTCGGGAATGGATTCAGGGGTGAACCTTCGGGAGTCCTGGGGCTTGATGGCGTCGACGTAGTCGCCTCCGCCCAGCCAATAGGCGTTGTCAGTATCCTTGATCTTCCGGATCAGGCGTTTCAGGTAGGACTCGGCGCAGTTCCTGGCCCCTATGTGGGCGTCCCCTATGGCGTAGAGGTAGAACTTGTCAGACCTACTCTTGCACTTTATCAGCTTGTCTACGAGTTTCACGTTTTTTCTTCCTCCATAACGGTTCCCTTCTGACCACCAGTTCGTAGACCGCCTCTATGCAGCCAACGGGGATCTTGTTGCCCCCGTCCTTGAGGTCGGCGGGGTCGTCCAGAAACCATGATACCGACAGGGATAGGGTGGTATCGTCCTGGGAATCGACAATCCCCATGACGCAACCCAAGGGGGCCGGTACATCTCGCTCCTCTGGGGTCTGCCAGCTAGAGTTGCCCATCCAGTCCCTGGCTTCAATGAGAACCAATGCACCTCTGCGCAGTTTCTTCATGTGTCCTATCTTATCATGTGCGAACCCCCTGTCAAGGGGTTTTGTCTTGAATAATGATCTCCAGCTTGGTCACGACCTCCCGCTGGAGCATGGCGACGTCGTCGAGCTTCGTCTCGTTCTTCTCCACGCCCTGTTGGAGTTGAGATAGCTGCTTCTCCACGTTCTTTAGCTGGGCAGACGTCTGGGCGTCGGACAGCGTATGGTCCTTGCAAACCCTCGTTCCCTCCTGGTAGATCCGGGCCACAGTCTCCCTGAGCTTGACTACCTCTGCGTCGTTGGTAGCCACCTTGGCTGCTGCCTGCCATGCAAAACCAGCCGAGAAGATCATTGCGCCAGTCAATGGTGTCAATATGGCAAGCCACATAATCACCCTCCGTCCGATACCGTTTTGTTCAGCCATTCGTCCCTCATTTTATTAGACTTCGCCTGATATAATTGCGTAGTTCCTTGACTTGCTTCAGCAGCCGCTTCTTCTGCTGGGTAAGGTGGTCTACCATGTCCTCCAATCTTCTGATGCGCTTGTCCTTGTCGTCCATATTTGCGACCTCAACGCTGAACCTCGTCTCTCACGGCGGCCATTAAGTCAGTGACGAGTGTTTCGATTTCTTCGTTCGTCAAATCCCCTCTCTCCTTGGCCCATTCTATGAATGCCATCTTGTCGTCATTCGACATTGTCATGGCAGCGTAAGCCAACGGCTGTCGCCAGCGGAGAACTCGATTGGCCAAGCTCTTGACGTTGTTGTATCTGTCCTCTTCAGCAACAATGCGAACCGCCTCTTTTACGTTACCGCGAGCAATGGCCGAGTTGATTTCGCGGTCTATCTTAGACGTTTCTATTTCCTTGTCGCCCTCGAACTCCCGCAGCATTCTGCCGAACTTACCGCCTGGGCCGTAGAAGAACTTGTTGCCAGTGAACATTGCCTTGAGGTCGGCCCGCTGGGCCTTCCAGTCTGTCCATACCGACAGCGCCTTGGCAATGCTCTCGAAGGCCGCATCCTTGTCCTGTTGTCGCCCCTTCCTGAAATAAGTGAAACCTATAGCCAAGCTGGTCATTATCTTGCTGACCGTGTTCTTGTCTTTGGACTTGAAGTTGACCAGTTCCCGATAGAACGGTGTCCCCAGTTTGAAGAATTCGCCCAGCGGATCTTCGGACGCCTTCCGTCGCGGGCCAGTCATAAAGCGAAGCAGTAGGGAGGGCATTGTCGCCAAGTTCAACCCCAATGTCTGGCGGAACTCTCGCTGTGTCAGCTTTGCACCCTCAAGCAACGGATCGGACAGCGCGATAACGGTGTCAGTATTTGTCTCTGGATTATGGATGACGACGCGGTAGCCCTTCTCGGTGTAGACGTCCCGCTCATCGCCGAGCGACAATAAAATGCCGGCAACGACGCTGGGGAGTCCGTACTTGATGAACATCTTGTAGCCGACCGTGCGGAGCAGGGGGCCAGCTTCCTTGACTGGGTGAGGGGCGATGCGCTTCCAGAAGAACTTGAAGTTGCCTACTTTGTACTTCGGCGTGAACCCTATCTTGGTGGCCCATCTGCTCGTACTCTTGGGCAGGTCGCTGTACTTGACCATCGCTTCATTCACCCACTCGACCACCTCGAAGTCTGTCGCTCCTTTGAATTTAGGGTGGTCTTTGACGGCGTGCCAGCAAGCAATGCGGATTATCTCGTCGAGATTCCACGTCGTTTTCTCGTTGAATTCCTCCAGATTCTTTAGGTAATTGGCTGGGTTGAGCCACTTCTTGGCCCACTTGGCTGTCTTCTCGCCAGAGGTTAATCGGATTTCGTCCAGCATCTTGTTGGTGATTTGCTCGGCAGTCTCGCCGTACTTACTGGTACTGTTGAACAAGCCCGCTCGCCGTAACTTGTCGTAGGTTTCTCCGTTATCAATGAAGGTATTGATGCCTTGTGCCAGTCCCCGGATGGACGGGACGAACCCTGCCGCTCGCCACATCTGAACCAAGTCGTTCTTGGTCATTACTAACGGATTGTAGAACCCGATTATTTTGAAGGCGTGATTGACGCTGTCGTATGCTCGCTCAAGAATGTCTCCAGGCCCTTGGCCGGCAGCGTATGTGTAAGTCAATTCCTTCAGTGCTTCGGCCACAGGTTGCGGGTATTTGCGATGTCTCGTCTTGTGAAGAACCTCGCCCTTCTTGTTCGTCCAACTGGAGTGGGATACGCTCTTCGGGAATATCTGCTCTGACACGCGAACCCAATCGCTCGGGGCCTCCTCTTCCCAGAGGGACAGGTGCGAGTTCTCGTTGATAGCCGTAATGAGTTGATCGGCCATCTGGGCACGCAGGAGCTTGACCCTCATGTGGGCGTACATAACAGCCAGCGGCGCCCTGACGTAGCCATCCTTCTCTGCCGCTTCTAGGGTCGGAAATTTTCTTCCTATCAGGCCGTATGGGGTGTCGGTTATTTTCTTCCCACCGAACCAGGACTTGATTCCCGTGTGAGGTGTTTCGCTATAGTAGTGATGGAGATATTGCAGGTTCTTGAGGCCCTCCAATGCCTTCTCCATCTGCTCTATCTTCAGGACGTCAGGCTCATTCGCCGTCCATGACTGTTCAATCCTATCGGTTAGGTACTCGATCTGGTTGTTCGGCCAATTGGCGGTGACGCCCAACTCCTCTAGTCCTTCGGCGCTGCGCTCGATGCCGGCCACCAGGGAGTCATACGTCTCTTGCAATTCCGGTGGTATACCTTCAGGGAATCGCTCGGGGAACTTTCCCGCTTGCTCCCGGTAGTCAGCGAGGTACTGCTCCTGCCCTGGGGTCAGGTTGGTCAACCCGACGTCCTTGCTCTCTTGGGCAGCGAGCTTGTCGATGACCCGCATCTGCTCTTCGTATTCAGTGAGGGCCTGACGGACATCTGCCTCCAGGCCACGGAATCGCTCTAAGTAGGGGAGAACCTTGCCCGGAATCTCGGCGGCCTGCGCCCCAGCCCTGGCTAACGGCTCAAGATTGACTTGGCCTAGCTCCTCTGTGACGAAGCGATGTGCTACCCCCTCCGCCCCGGGGGCGGGGGCCATAGGGGCTTTGACTGCTTCTGGATTTAAGACAATGACATCTCCGCTGTGGGGACGAAAGACCGCATCATACCCCTTGCCTCGCAATACATCTGCGAATTTCCGAGAAACTGCGTTCGCGAGACCTGGCTCGGGCGGCAACTCTTCCCAAGACGACCACGTATCAGCAAAATCGGGGTTTTCTTTCTTCCATAGCTCCCACGCCTCTTCCCGGCTCTCGTTGTAAATCAATTCCCCGGCGTCGTCTGTCACGAGAACTTTGTCTGTATCAACCACCGCATCGATAACACGTTGCTGAACCTTGCCACTGCGACCAGTGGCTATCTCAGCTTCTCTGGGGTCGATGTTGTAGAAAACGCCCCAAGGTTCACCGAACGCCCCAGATTTTCCTGCTCCCTCGGGAATTACTGGGAGCCCCTCGAATTCCTGTGTCGTCGCATGAAATATTCTTGTTGGTATCCCCTTAGCCGTCACCCCCTCCGCCCCAGGGGCGGGTTCACCAGTCTGCAATTCGGCAGGGGCCTGCTCGGCTTGCGCCTTAGTGAGAGCTTCAACCAGGATAGACTTCTTCTGGTTGGCTGGAACACCAGCCTGCTTGGCTAGCTTCTGCAAGCCCCTGTAAGACATCTCCGCAAGATTGTTCTTCGGCTGTGGCGTCGGGCCGGCGGGTTGAATAGGAGCATGGACCCTGATGTCTGCACCGCGAAAGACGATGTCCGTGCTTGTTGTTTCCGGGGCTGCACCTGCTGTTCGCTCAACTACTTGTTGCGCAGTAACCATTCTCCCTTTTAGGATATCTTTGGCGCGAACCACCTTCTTAAATTCAGCCTCAAATCCCTTGGCCCTGTCAGGTCGATACTTCTCTATGAGCCTTCTTGCGGCACCTGCAACTTCCTCGTCTGTGGCGTCCGGTCCCAGCCCGAGAGTTCGCAGTGCCCTAGCCTCCAGTGTCGGGCCCAGAGCTTTTCGCAGCGCCACCCTTGTACCACTAGCACCAAGACTGAATAGTGCGCCTATCGTCATGTCCTGGATTACAGCCCCGGCCCCCTCGTATCCATAGTCTGCTTCGGTTGGGTCTACGTACTCGCTAACCGACTTGGATATCTCGTCAACTGTAGCTCCGGCACCAAAGAGCTTCGCCATCTCGTTTGCCCTGCGAAGCACGCCCTCGGCCTTGGGGTCGATGACGCCAATCTTCCGGCCAATAGCACCGGCGCTACTTAACCGCCCAGAGAACTCTGCCAAGTCGCCCATGAACTGAGACACGCCAGATGGATTATAGGCCGCAGCGTAATTTATCGCCTCTTCCAATGTCATCTGCTTGGCTTCGTCGTCCATCCAGTCGTTGGGCATAACGTTCTTAAGGCCGGCCCATGCCATATCTGGTAGGCCGAACAGGAGGCCATTGCCTAGTTTATAGGCCATGTGCAGAGGGCCGGATACAGCCTGCCGAAAGACCTTGTCCGCCTTCGCCATGCGATCTGCGTCAGGAGGTAATGCATACCGGGATTCACCAAAGACAGACTTTTTGAACTTATCCCACTTGCTTTCCTCGGCAGCCTCAATCCATTCACCTTGCGGAACGACCGGGGGCGGCAACTTAGGACCACTTGGTTCCGGGATCTTCCCCCTGGAATACTGCGGGTAATCCTGATAGAAGGGCAGGGTCGCCGTTAAGGGCTCGTAGTCGCGGATGACATCCTTGACAGGAACGCCCAGGTCCTTGCCAATAGACCATGTATCCTTGATTCGCTGCTGAACATCAGGCTGCGACTCTGCGCCTTTGAGATGCGGCGGAGTCCCGTAACGTCTTCGCAATTCATTAAGCTCAGAGCTAGGACCGTAACGTCGCTCAAGTTCGTCCAATGCTTGGTCTTTTATCTGTCTCTCGCTCACTTTTACCGTCCAGTTATTACATCAACTATCTGTTCGACCGATGCCGTTGGAAAGTCTTCGGGCCTTAGCGGAACCCGTGCGTTTTTCAACTGCTTCTGCCTGTCAACTTGAAGCTGATCCACTTCGGCATCGGTGCGATTTAGATACTCGTACAGTAGCGCTTCGGCTTGCTGTGAAAACTCAGTTCCAGTTTTCTCTGGATTGTTTTGTAGCCATTCCCGCATCTCGTCATCGTAGCGAGCTAGGTGCCAGAACTCGATTTTCCGTCGATCCCTGAATAAGTCTTGAACAGAAAGTTCCTTGCCCTCCAGAATCCTCGCAAACACGTCGTCCTCGCTGTAGGTTACTAACTGTTGCTTGCCCCTGCTGTAGCTCAGCGTTAATGCTTGGGCCTGACTCTGTTTCAACTCACTGCTCGCCGCACCCATGATTTGTTTGTATTCGCCGCCATTAATACCGTCGTCAACGGTCATGGCATTGCGGGCGTCCAGTTCGAGTTCCTTGATTGTCGTTGTCCCCTTCCATATCCCCGTGGCCTGATTCGCCAATTCGGCAGCCAAAACCGGGTTTCCTTCGGATCGTTGGTTAACAACAATTTGGCTCCATGCCTTCGCGTCCGATGCCGACAACATATGGGCCCGCCTCGCAACAGACTCAGTAGTCAGTTCGCCCCGCAATAATTCGGCAGATAACTCTTTGCTGGCCATGTCTGAGTTAACACTAGCCATAGCCTTGACACGAGACTCTATGGCCGTCTTTTCGGTGGCAGAAAGAACCCTGGAATCCTGCACAAGCTTTTTGGCTTCCTCGGTCTTGCCAAACCTGCCCAAGACCTCCGCGTGTTGGCCCACCACAATCTTCTCCAGTTCGCCTTCGGCAAACCACCCCTCGTACCCGGCCATGAGGATGTCTAAGTCAGCCTCCAGCATGGCTTCGCTGGGGGTGTCTGTACTATAATGCTGCTCGAAAGCTCTAGCAATTTCAGCAGGGGCCTGATTGCGGTGCAAGTCCCGCTCCTGGCGGTGCAGGATGGTATCTATGTTCTGCCTCCCTGCAATGCGCTTAACATCAAAGTTAGTGCCAAGCCTTGCGGCAACGCGACTATTCTGGCCCTTGAGCAGATTGCCTTCCTGCCTCTCCATATCAGTAACGTAGCTCTTCCGGAACGCATCGAACTCCGCTTGGTCGTCGAAATCCGTCTCGGTTGCAAGCTTCTCGTGCTGATATTGAAGTTCATTGTACTGCGATTGGATATGGGCGACGGACGCTGCGTCTCTGATCTCCTGTCGCCTGAGTTCTATCTTCGCGAGAGATTGGGCGAAGCTACCAACATCTATCCCCAATTGGGCCATGCCCTTGTACTGGGCCTCTTCTCCCGTCCTCGCTACTGACGGAGAGATGGTAGAGGCTGGCCCTCGGGCCGAAATGTTTCCACTTGACATATATCTGCGTATTGGTGGCATTTTCAGCGTCCCGTAATGAAGGCTTTACTTTTATCGTAGATGCTGCTGTGGCTTGTGCCCGCACCAACCGACAAGCTCTTATAGACTCCGATCTGGCCCAGGCCCGACAATCCTGTTCCCAAGGCACTCAGACCGGCGCCCCGCATAGCATACTTGCCCTGGCTTTTGTAGGACTTCGCCTGCATCATGTGGCCGGTGGCTTGGCTCATAGCGAACTGAGCAGCCTCGGCACCCTCTGCGAGAACCATTTGCCGATCCATCTCTAGCTGGGTCGCAGTATCGGCCTGTACCACTTGTGGAGTACCAGTGCCAGAGAGGACCCCGCCTCGGCCGTACTGGGTTCTTTGGGTCGCCAGTAGCGCCTCGCCTTTGCGCTCCAATTGCTCGGCGGCTATGCCGGCCTTCCTCTCTTCCGCCTCGGCCTGGTTCCTCGCCACTTGGGCGTTGTACTCGGAGATGGCCGCAGCGTCCTCTGATTGCTGCTGTTGCGCCCTACCAGCCCCAATCGCCCCAATCGCAGAGATGGCCGTTCCGGCGATCATCATAGGGATCGCCAAGAACCCGGCCCGGCAGACGTCAGAGTCTGAACCGAACGACATGCCCGTCAGTACGCACCACAAGATTCCTATCGCCAATGTCTTCATCGTCTCACCATTGAATACATATATGCGTCTGCTCCATTCGGGTAGAACTTCTCCATCAGCCCTTCGCGATGGAAACCCATCACCTCCAGCATCCTCACCGCCTGGGGCCAGTCGGCCCTGGCAGTGGCCTGGACCCTGTGGTAGTCCGACTTGTCCATCAGCATCGCCAATACCTCTTTGGCTGTGCGATACGACCGATGACCGTGCCGCTGTGCGTTTCGATGAAAGATCACCCACGCTTCACCCACACCCTTCCAGTACCAGTTGATCCCGCCGACGAAGATGATACCACCATCGTCGTCCCAAGCCGTAACCGCCGGCTGTTCCGAAAGCAAATCCCGGTTGCCCTTGACCAGTTCGTCCAAGGGGTCCTCTAGGACAGCATCTATATCTTCTGGTACTGTTTCTGTTACTTTCATTATGTAGTCGTGACATTTCCGCTCGCATCAAAGCCCAGTGTCGTTGACGCTCTCGCAATGAGATCGTCTACCTCTACCGTCGTAGATTCGGGTATGGGGACCTTGATGCACCTGCCTACCTGTTCCTGGAGATCGGCGACTAGCATGAACAGCTTGTCAATCGCCTGCTCCAACGCTTCGGCATCCATATCGTCGTTGTTGATCGGGTCGTACACCTGCGTGTCGGTCGTGTCCCTATACAGGTATACGTTCAAGCTACTCGCTACGAACGGCGTCAGGGTCGTAACCGACCCGCCGGTGTAGTTGGGAGTGCCCGTACCCGTCAAGCTCACGGTGTAATGGGTGTCTTTGGTCAGCGCGACAATCGCGCCGGTCGTCGGGTTCTGAGTAACGGCCTTGACCTCGGCGGCAGCCAACACGGGGAACGTGAAGCTGATCGTCTGGGCCGCGCCCGTTCCGGTGGTGCCGGTATCAATTTGGGTATTACTACTCACTGTCATCGTAAACTCCTGTGGGGATAATCACGCCCCGCACCGTCATGGGGTTCGGTTGGTCCTGCTGGATGATAATATCGCCATCCCTCTCGTACTCTCCGTCGTAAGGGCATTCGTTGATCCCAGTATACAAACTGGGCGGCGAGCCATAAGCGTCATCGCGGTCACGGTGTACGATGTCGTACATATCTGATGTGGTTGCGCCGTACTTGCCGCCCAGTGTATTATAGAAACTAATGAGGGCCTTGGTGATCTTCTTTACCAGGGAGATGCCCATGTTCTCGATATCGAGCCTGCTCGGCTTCAAGGTGGAGGTGAAGGCCAAGCCTACGTGGTTTACCGTAGTATCGTCGTCAAGGGCCACCACGCCCCCGCTAACGGCCTCGGTGCCTAGATAGGCTCCATCCCCTACCACTTGGACCGTTTCGGCGTTCAGGTGACTGTGGGAGCCTGGAAAGTACAAGTCTCGTTCCTGGCTACGCGAGTCCGACCAGCCAGCGATAGTATCCGTCTGGATGTCACAGTCAACGAAATGGGCGTTGGCTTGGGTCATCTCATGCCGTCCTCCATTAAGACCCTGGCAATCAGGCCCAGGACGGTCATGGGTAAAGGATCGTCCTGTACGATCCAGACGTCCCCCTGTCGGCTATAGGAACCATCGAAGTCGAGTTCCTTGTGACCCTCGAATAGCGAGGGCGAAGACCCGAATGTGCCGTCCCGGTCCTTGAAGACAATCTCCCAGAGTCTGGCCAGTTCCTCTCCGTACCGGCCCCCAAGGGTGTTGTAGAGTTGGGCGTAGAGTCTCTTGATACTCTTGACGTGGGCTTCACCGTCCATTTTCATCGGCTGGAGCTTAGAGGTATAGGCCAAGCCGACGTGGTTGGTTGTGGTGTCATCGTCCAAAGTCACGGCACCAGAGGCCACGGTATCTTCGCCCAGGTACGCACCGTCGCCCAGGACTTGGACCTCTTCGCCGTTTAGATGGGAATAGTCGGAAGGGGACCACAATGCCCGAGACTGGTCGGCAGTTACGCCGCTAGGCAACCCACCGGGCTCGCCACGGTCGGCCACGTTGCCGCCAGCATACAATCCGCCCGCCACATCCTCGGACATAGTACGAAGAACGGTATTAGGAATGTTCTCTATGTCACTGAGGTAGTTCAAGTCTTTATCGTAGTAATAGAACGGGTCCGTGACCGTGTTGAGCCAACTCTTTCTGGTCACAACAATATTGCCCCACGCATCTGCCCAAATAGCACAATTGTACGTGGGCGCACTCACGTACGTAATCTCGCTCAACGCGATTCCGGTCCATTGGTACTTGTAGATATAATCGCCGCCAAGGACGTAAATGTAGCCACCGAAAACCAGGATGTCGTCGGCTGTGATTTCGCGCGTAATGGTAAGGCTCCCGCTGACATAGGTCCCGCCAGCACAGACCGTATCGCCTTGACTATTATCGAACGTCCGCACGCAGAGATTATACATTAAGGCAATCTTGTCAGGGCCAAGTACCGTGGAACAATACATTCGCCCGCCCGCGATAACGATGCCCAGGGCGTTATCTACCGCAATGTCATATCCAATATCTGCAATCACCTGCTTATGGGGCCTCTGCCCCATCGTCGTCAGGGCTGCGCCGGTGTGCGTGACCGGGTTGATCTTGTGGATGGCATCCGTGCGGATCTGAATGTAGATATTTTCACTACTGTCAATGGCAAGATTGTATCCCACGGATAGTGCTTCTGCGGCCAAGACCTCCCATACGACAGTGCTAGTCGTCAGACTGTATTTGATAAGGGTTCGCGGGTACGCTCCAATGTATAGATACTTATCATCATCTGTGATTGCCAATCCGGTAACACGGCTTGTATAACTGGGAGCGGCGAAGCCGGTCAGATAAGCCTTGACGCCATCCGGGTCGATCTTGGTGATATAGGATTGATCTCCACTATTCCAGACATGACCGACGTAAAGATTGCCATTACTGTCCTGAACCATGCGGCCGTTCCCTACGTCAGTGTCTGCAAATTCACACACGGGGATCTCGTCACCAGTGGCAGTTTCAGCGACGTAATTTGCAGCGAACTGTAGCTCCGACGCCGTAGTTCCCGATGTCAGTGTTTTAGCGCTAGTACCGTACGCAGTCAGTCCATGCAAGTACACTTCTTGGCCAGCCACGAATGGATTGCCGGGGCATGGGACGCCGACAATTCCACCGCCGCGATCAATTACGGCCTGACCGGCAGGCAACGTCAACGGAGTGCCATCTTCAATGGGGATGCCCCAGACGCTGGAGTTCTCACTGAAGTAACTGTATTCATATGTGTCAGCTTGGCCCGCACCGCCACAATCCCAACTGTCCGAAGTCGGGTTGATATCACAGTCAACGTAATGAGCGTTGGCCTTGGTCGCCATTAAAACCCTCTCGGGGCAAAGTATTCAACGTATCTCACCGTACTACCGCCTATCGTCCTCTTGACGATGGCCCATACCTGATCCTCCTCGAATGGGGTGGAGACGACCGCTACACTCTCGAACGAAGACTGGCTGGTATTGTCCGAGGTGGTGAGCCTGCTCCACGCCCAGACGTTCTGCTCCCGCTCGTAGGACATAATCGCCATCTCTCCATCGTCCCTAACACACCATACCATCGGGTCCGGGGCCCGCTGGTAGTCCCAGCACGTTATCCCGCCCTCAGTGATATGGTTCGCCATGACGGTGAGGTCGTCAGCTACGAACCCGTCTCGCTCGAAGCTGTAGGACATCTCCCTCACCCGGCGCCCGCCCTTCTGGACGAACAGGATGGCATCGTTCACTAGCAAAGCCTGAATATTGGCCGACCCGTACATCGACTGGACCTTCGCCTTGACGTTGGTAGGCGTCAGGGCTTCGTCCTCACTGGACGCGCCCAGTAGATGTTCACCGCCAACCGTGCCGAGCATGAGAGTGTTTCTCGATAGCATCCAGACGATAGCGTTCTGCTTGCCACTCCCCACTAGCGTGAAGATCACTGCGTCGTCGTCGTTGCCCGTCCCTATGTCCATCGAGGTGTAGTCGCCAGATTTACTGCCCCATACCGTCAGGGGGTAAGTGGTAGACCCTGCGAACGTCAGCCTCTCTTCCGGCGAAATAGCAACACAGGACGGCCACCCGCGATAGTTCGACCAATAGCCCTCTGCCCAACGGTGAGTAGCATCGGTTGAACCTAACGTCGAGATGACCGTCCCGGTAGCAGAGGTGGAGGAAGCTACGGAAGTTATCTCTACCACGCCGATATTGTCATAGTTCCGCACGGATATTTGACACAGAGCCGTCCCAGACCATGCACTAAAGGGCCCGAGGTCCGTTCTCATTCTGTAGGATGCGTCTGCGAAGTCCTCTTCGCCTGTCAACTTCTCGTTCGCGTTGTTATTGGAAACCACCTCATGGACCGTCTCCCAGACCGTGTCGTCGTAGGATCGCTCTAGGACTACCTTGCCCGTCCACGTCCCGTTGGTACTGAAGTCCCAGGTGACGCCCTTATTGATCGTCAGGCTGGAAGAAGTAGCGTCGGCAGTGGTGAACGACGCCTCAACGCTCTGCTCCTCCGCTGCGTGCAGGAGCTTGAACAAACATCCGGTGACACTCTTGGACGTTGGGGCCGTGCCGGACGGAGAGTGGCCGGCAGTCGTCCCGGTAACGAACGGTTCGCAACCCACGGCAGTTAGTGTGACCGTCCCGGTCGTAGCGGACGCTGATATCGTGTCCGCCGCGTCGGTGTTTGTATCGAGGAACGGCCCGTCTTCAAACGCTTCTTCCGTTAGCGTCCAACTACACAAGGAGATTCTGGACAGCCGCCTGGGTTCGTAATCGTCGTGCGTGATCCACATGACGTCGTTGGAATGCTCGAACTTCAGTTGGAAGAGGTCGGCAGTGAGGTAAGGTGTGACAATCTCGTATATCGGATAGGAATCGCTTGTCTCGGATGGAGCAACCCATTGGGTAGTGTTGGTGTCAGGTTCCCCGCCAGCCCCATCTCCGCCTCCAGTAGCAGCAGTATGGCTGACAAGGCATCGGTAGATGACACTACTATATTCAATGATGTCTCCGTTGATGTAATTGGTGGCGTCGGCCCAAGCCGGATTGCTGCCCAGTAAGGCCCCCACGAGTAGTCCCGCCTCTGCATCGGTATTCCTCCCCTTGTAGACTCTGATGTACTGGTTGCCGAACTCCAGGACGTAGGCGTATTCAAGGCTAAACTCGAAGGGAACGAGTCGGGTCTTGGCGCTGGAGTCCTTGACCTCGTTGGCGTAGTACGTACCGGGCCTGCGCTCCGCACCGCCGTGGATCAGAGGATAGAAGTTTTCCATCGTGCGGCAGCCAGCCTGATATTTTTGCTGGTCGATGCGGGCGTCCATAAGAGGGCTAAGCTCGCCTGCGTTCAGACTCAGTATAATCTTATTTGTCCGAGGCATATTACGTCCAATATCCAGTGTTCGTTGTCATGTAGCCGCCAGTGGCGGCGGGAGTATACGTGACTTTGATACTATAGAGCTCGCCTTCAGTGAGTGTAGGCGAGATAGATGCGGGCAGTGTGCCAGCGACGTACGTATCTGTAACGCGATCGGAGACATTAGTGTCGCTATCGTAGTTGACCTTTCCCGCCCATGCTTCAAGGTATGCTGCCGGATAATAGGTTGTACCACTAACCAGTGTAAGGGGACTATCCAGATTGCTACTGTACCATGCCGCCACGTTGTTGGTTAACGTCACCTCACCCGTGTCCTCTGCGAGTGAAAGTGGATTGCTAGCGCCGCTGTAGACGCCAAGCGTACAATTATTGCCGTCGCCGTCGGTGACATAGAACGCGACCGCCGTTGCCGAACCAGAAAGGCCCGTGTAGCCCTGGAGGACCAGCAAATCACCGTTTCGCGCCGTCGTTGATGCTCCGATGTTAGCATTGCCAAAGGTGTCCCCAGAACCCATCGCCCGAACAGGATATGCTGCCTTTTCCATCCACTTCTTGGGAAGGCCAATCACCATCCATCGCTGCCCATCGTGTTCGTCAATCTTTAGGGGTTCACACCACGCCTGTTGGCCGTTGTCATCGGTAACACACCAACGGAAACAGTGCATGAATTTGCCGATTCCGTATTGAGGCCCCCCGACCCAGTCTCCGGTCTTTTCATAGTAGACTGCGTATGAGCCCTCCACGCGAGGATGCCGCTTACAACCGTTCGCAATATCATCCGGCGTTAAGAATGGTTGATACAGCCATCGCAATCCGGGGCTCTCTTGGATCTCCAACTCAAGATACATCTTATCGGGCTTGGCGGCGAAGGTGATGGAATACTCCAGGACGTCTTCGCCCAACTGCCACATCTGGTGTTTGAGATCGCCGACAGTCAATGTCGGTCGATCGCCGATGATCTCCTGTTTGGCCGTCGCCGTAACCTTCGTCGCACTGTGATGGAGGTTGACCCACGCCTCGTCACTCCACTTGCCCACTTTGATATTTGGAGTGAGCTTGCTTGGGTCCGCTCCCCCAACAATGACCGACGCATCGGCACCAAGCCCTTCGCCAAGAGTAGTTTTGAAAGTAGTAGGATTTATCGCCGTAAATTTCGACATTACTAGACTCGCCTTTTTGGTTCTTAAACGGCCAGATATCCGGTTACTGTAACTGACACATTCCCTGCTCCCTCTGCTATGACCTCCAAATCTTTGTTTACAGTATCTAATACCAGCGGAGAACTGTCCGGGAACGTAAGTGCCATTCCACCACCGGCCTTCAGCCACATCTTACCCGTCAAGGCGTTGCTGTCCTCGTCCTGCAACTTAATCCATCCTTCGACATCAGAAGAAATAACACATGACAAGATATAGATTTTCCTGGAAGCGGTCTTGGCCTTGACAGTCTCCCCTTCTGCAGAAGCATCTGCGCTGTCGTACACGGCGTTGAACTTCTGGGGCATGATGCCAGGAAGAATCCTACCGTATCGGTCAGTACAGATCCTGGCGGCGTCAGCGTCGGCACCTACATCCGTAGGCAGGCCAGTACTGTATGCCGCGCCCATAACCTGAGCCCCGTCCGCAGGTGCGGCAGAGGCATGGGTGGCATCCCAGTCGTCCATGATTTGTATCGCTGTCTCGATGTTGGTGGTGTCTGAGGCAATGGTTGCCAGATGCGCCACCCCGTCATCGTCCGTGGCAATCGTGACCCTCTGCGTTTGGGCGTCTATTACCCCTTCTCCCCCCGCTGCGTCCGTACCCGCAAGGTTCAAGTTCACATTGCAGAAATCACTGTCGTCCCAATCATCCAGAATAGCTAGAGATTCGGCTATTGCTGCGGAGTTCTGATCTAAAACGTGCAGTCTACCATTCGTATCGGTAATAAGAGGCTGATAGTCATTGTCGGCACCACTCAAGGCGGTCGCAGAGTTAGCCCTGACCGACATGGCAGCAACACCAACATCCCCGCTGGCATGAGCGGCGTCCTCGGCCTTGCCCAAATTCGTTGCCGCAACACCAGGAACTACCGAGGTGACATCCACGTCTCCAATATCCACTCCCGTATTGGCTGCCAACTTGCCAATCGCGTTCGTCCCGGCAGGCAGGGCCGTCCCAACATCAACCGTCAACGACCCACCGCCGTCATCGACAGAAACAAGCCCCGTGCTGTCATTCGCTACCGTCACCCTCAAGGCAGCGGCCTCCGTTCCGCCGCCGACAACATTAAGCGGAGCGGGTACAGATGTGACATCCACATCTCCGATGTCTACCCCGGTGTTGGCGGCCAATTTACCAATGGCATTCGTTCCGGCAGGTAGGGCCGTCCCAACATCAACCGTCAACGACCCGCCACCGTCATCGACAGAAACAAGCCCCGTGCTGTCATTCGCTACCGTCACCCTCAAGGCGGCAGCCTCCGTACCCCCGCCAACCACATTTAACGGGGCCGGTACGGAGGTGACATCCACGTCTCCGATATCTACCCCCGTGTTGGCGGCCAGTTTGCCAATGGCATTCGTTCCGGCAGGTAAGGCCTCCCCGAAGTTGATGTCGCCGATATAGGTCCCATCAGTAATATCGTTCGCGGGCGCTACACGCAGAGCATTCGCCTTGACGCCGACGTCTACGGCGACGGGCGTAGCACTGTCCTTGGTGCCATCGACGACTTTGATCTCTTGGTAATGAGTACCACCCACGTCGTCGGTAGCAATAGTAGTACCAGTCCCGGCAGTAATGTCTACAGTGTCAGCCATGATTCACTCCTATGGTATATTGTAAGTCAACGCCAGCAACAGGCCCATCGGCATACCAGTTGCAATCGCAACCGGACTCACCACTGCCCCCACCTGCCAAATCTTGGTTGTATCATTCCAATACAACTGCTGGTCGTCCGCCGTCCCCGCCTCTATCCAGGGAACGTCGCCTATTTCCAGGTCCGGTGTATATCTGTTTGATACTGTCATTTAGAAGTATCCGAAGTAAGCACCAACCAAAGTCGCAGCGTCGCCGGAGTCCGGGTCGTCGATCTCGATGTACCAGTCCCTAGCTCCGCCCGCATCCAACCATACCTCCGCGTGCGTGTTGTGGCCGGTGGTATCCGTCGAGTCCACCCGCTTGTACCAGTTGTACCACGTCACTGTCAGGGTGTCGGCCCAGTAGGCCCCGGCCACCGTCGCGCCGTTGTGCGGATAGGTTACAACCGCCTGAGTTCCCAATGTCCCCGTCCCCTCCGCTACCTGATGGGCACATCCGTTCTCCGACCGCCAAGTGAATATCTTGTACTTGAACCCCTTGTTGGCCCCGCCCGTTCCTATGAAGCTGAAGGCCAGGCCGTTCACCTTGATCTCACTGGTGATGCTCTTGCTGACATCGAACGCGCCCAGATAGGTGTTAGACAGGTCCTCGGCCGGCTTATTCGCCCAGTCGCCTTCGGTCGTCAAGTCCAACTCCGTCCCGAGCGTGGCGTCCTTGGCTGCTAAGTACCGTGCTACCTGTAGTTTATGGGCAACGGTTGTGAGAATCATTGAGCCGCCCCGTAGAAGGTCACGTCAGCAGTCATGCCGCCCACCCCAGGATCTCCTGATGGCGTCACCGTCACCGAACAACCCGCCGGAACAAAGATGTCCGTGTCCCTCGTCAGGACAGTGGTCGTCGTGGCGTTCTCGGCGATAGTACCCTTGGAGTAAATGGAGTAGCTGTCTTCGTCCACAACGGCCACGGTAATCGTCCGGTTCCCAGTGTTGTCGCTTACCTCCGACACGAAACATTTCACCACGCCAGTAAAGGGAAACTCCTTAGTCACAGCGGCGGTTTCGCCGCTGTCCCAACTGTACTGGGCCAACTTCACACGGGCTACGGGCCGCTGCCCGAGTGTGTCTGCTCTTTCTATACTTTCAGCCATGAGATGACTCCTATTCCAAGATTGAGGTGGTTCTTCCTGCGTCAACCCAGGAGGAACTCCCCTCCTGTACGTATCCGTCCTGCTCGTCCAGAGCGATTGCCTTAGGCAAAACCCTGAAATACAACTCCTCGAATATCTGGTTCGCGTGGGTCTTGCTCTGGATGATGTTGAAGGCCAACTGGTAGGCCAACATCATATAGAGGACCCTGGTGAAGTGGGGCGGGAACAGACCTGTATTCGTCACCCGCTTCACATAGATCAAGTCGATCTCATCGTCTACCTGATTGGTGAGGATATACTGGCCCTCTCTGACCCAGTCAGTATAGTCGGTCCCGTCCGCATGGACGTTGATGATCCGCAAGATCCCGTTCGGCAGAGCGAAGCGATAGTCGTACTCAGAGTCCGGGGAGGTTGCATCGACGGAGATTGTCTCTCGCTCCTTCGTGAACTTCCAACCCTTCTCCGGCCCTGCGGCTAGGGCCTCATCCAGCACCACGTCATAAGCGGCCCGTAGCTTCGTAGCCGTTGGCGTGTCCTGCCCGATAGACGTTACCGTCTTCTCTCCCATCTTCAGAAGGGCCATGTTCAAAATGTCAGTTTGGCTTGCCATTTAGCGAGTCTCCACTGCGCCCGATATGCTCATCTCCATGCGCAACAGGGCACTGAAATCATCGTTCAGGGTGATCCTCATCTCATCGTTCTCTTCGGCCTTCAAGATGAGCGGTTCTGCGTATGTCATCTCAATCGCAATCATCGTGTTCGTGCCGTCCGATACGGCACACTCCAGTTTCGTACCGGGGAATGCCAGCATGTCAGAAATATCCAAGACTCGAAAACTCGAACCAAGAACAAGGGCGCTGTTTCGGTACAACTCGAACTGCAACCCTTCCGTCAGGGTGGCTCCGAGCATCTGGTCGTATGCGAGTGCCGGCAGGGTAGCCGTTTCCGTCGCACCCGCTACCGTAATGATCCCCGTGTTCGCATCTGCGAACAGGCCCCTGAGAGAGTGGACGTGATACCACGTGCCCGCCGCTGGCGTGACTGAGTACACGACAGGTGTGCCAGTAGCCTCCAAACGGAACAGGTCGATATAGAACTTCGGGGCCTTGCCGCCTGCCTGGGCAGCCTGCTCTATCCGGAAGGCGTCGATGTCACTGGCCTGAATGCCGAGGTCGGCCACTGGGATGGCAATGAACTGCCACACGTCATGCTGGGTATAGTCGAAGTAATCTTCCAACTTGACGGAGTTGCCTTCCAGTGCCGCGCCCTTGCGTGCGTAGATAGTAACCGAGTCGCCTAACGCCCAGTCCTTATCCACGTTGATCCACATGGTCACAGCGACGTAGGCGCCGGTGATGGTGATGTCGTTGCCCGGCCCGGTAGCGTTGATGAACTGGGCATAAGAGCCCACCGGAGCGTTGTCGCACTTGATACTCTTGGCGTCGGCGTAGAACCTGTCCGTGGAGTCTTCCGTCCACTTCGTCGTTCCCACCTCCGAGAAGTTCGACCAATCGGCGTTGTCCGTCCCGTCGTGGATGAGTAACCCCGCCCCGCCATACGCAGCGTCCTGGGTCATGTCGTGACCATAGGTACTATTGGTCAGGTACGCTCGGAGCGGCGCGAGTGTCTTGTGCGGGCGCGTAGCGACTACCAAGCCGGTATCTTCTCCGGCGTCGCGGTTCACCTCCACAGGGTGGCCGTTACTGTCAGCTACTACGTTCCTTATCATCACTCGCCCGTATGGTCAAAGTAGAAGTAGATGTTCAGGTTGATAAGGCCAGCCAAGGCCGCCTCCATGTGCAGTCGCTTGTTCTTCGGTATGACAATACCACCCTGGAAATACCACGAAGCCAACTGCAAGGCCACGGTATTGAACTTCAATAGCGTCGCCACGCTCCCGCCGGTAATGGCGAGGTCCGTGGCGTCCTGGGTGCATGTAACGTCAGGAACGACGCCGCTGCCCGCGTTCATC
Organism: Chloroflexota bacterium; assembly: GCA_024232355.1. The sequence continues at coordinate 26,043 of JAAEPW010000310.1, forward strand.
GCCACAGGCGTCAGGGTGTCTCCAGCGGCCGTGCCGGCGTCGGTGGCACCTAGAACAACTTTGATCTCTTGGTTGGCATCGTCGCACCAACCCTCGATCTTGTAGATGACAAGGTCCTCGTCCTCGTTGTTCTTGAGGTAGAAGAAATCGTCGTCCGTAGTCGCAGAAGTCACGTCTACCAGAACGGTAAATGTTTCGCCGTGTTCAATGTTCATGTGTCGGGCTGGGGTTTGGGCTACACCATTGATAGCCAACCTCCCCTCACCGCTTACAAGGCAAGCTGTTCCGTTGGGGTCATTTAGAGTAGGCATTACAATGCTCCTTTTTCCAAGTCCACGTCCGTCATGCAGTGGAGGTGGTATTCAATCTTCTTCAGTTCGACCAGCATCTCCTGCATGAGTTGGTGCAAAGACGCATCATGGGTATTTAGAACGGGGGCGCCCCCGAACTCGTCTGCTCCTTTAGCGGCAGACGCAATGTCAGGGTCTGGTATCCAAGTATGTTCTACTGAGTTAATTGGCATTATGCACCTTCTCGGCAAAATGCTTTGCGGTCCAGTTGTTTAGGATCAAGTTCATTCCGTTGTTCGCAATGGTCTGGTAGTCGGATGGCTTCCGCTTGACGTCCTCCACGATATCGGCAAAGTTGGCTCGGTTCACAAGAACACAACTGTGATAGTCGGCCATGCCCATCACCGCATAGTCGTATTGATCTTGGGCCAAACACAAACACCCGGCCATCGGGATCTCCAAGTACTTCGGTATCATCTGCGTATCACACAGGGCCAGGCACGCAGCATAGCCGGACAGAAACTTCTGATACTCATCGCCACACGGCGCCCCGTTGTCCAGCGAGTGCTTCACCAGCGTCACGTCGTCTCGGAGTGCGGCCCATCTCCTAAACGCATAAGGTCGGAAGCCGGGATGGCCCTGCCATAAATGCCCACTCGCCAGAACTTCCGCCTTCCTTTCCGCCAAGAGCGATACGCGCTTGACGCGCGGCATCGGGGCCGGCGGAAACCATAAGAGCTTACCGTCGAAATGCGGGGCAATGTGCTTATAGAACATATTCGATTGCGGCGATATAACATACTTGACGCCTCTCTCGTTGGCCCTTATCGACCGCTCCTTCGGACCCATCTTGACCACGGTCACCCCGTTGTGGTAAGTCCGCCTCTCAGGTTCCTGGTACGGGTCATTGAAGTATTCAAACTTCACGGCCTTGTGCTGCGCCACCCCGTCGATAGTAATGTCGTGGCATGAATGGATGTCGAAGAAGATGATATGGTCCGCTTCGATGTCCTGGGCGCTACAAGACTCCGTGATCTCCTGGACTTCCTCGTACCTGTCGATGAGGGCCAGGAACATATCCCGATACGTCTGACTATACGCCTGGGCCGTCAGCTTCGGGAACGTCGGGTCATAAATGATAGCCAGTTTCATAGGACCTTCCTAAAGCACAACTGCGTACCGTATAGACGGTGGTTGGCAGTCGAGAGTTTCTGTTCGCTTTCAAGATCGAACCCAACATCGACAATTCCCATAACCACGTCTTGGACCGAACTCCACTCGCAGGCAGCCCACTTATCGGTGCAATCCGTATCGTCGGATACAAGTTCTACCATGAAATGTCCGCCCGGTTTCAACACCGTATGGACCTCCATGATCGTCCGGTCGAAGTCGTTCGTATGGTCCAACGAGTTCGTGAATACCACATCCACCGACTCCGGGGCATACTGGATATTGTTGAAGTCGCCCGGCAATACGTACTTGCTCTTAGGAATAGGGAACAAGTCGATCCCCACCGCAAAACATCCAACGTCTACGAAGGCTTTCACCTCGCCGCCGGCCCTGGCACCCAGACACAATACGCTAGTCCCCGGTCCGATGAACGGATATATCCCCAGCGACTCGCGCAATGCCTTGCGGTACACCACAGTCCACTCGCACAGAGCATGGATTGACGCAGTGGACTCCAGGATGGCCTTTGTCTTGCTCACCTGATGGACCACGTAGGCGTCGTAGTTCTCGTACTCTTTGTGTTCGATCCTACTCATCGCCTTTTACCTCTTCCATTTGTTCCATCAACGATACTCGTAATTGTCGCAACGTAGCCGTCTCTGGGTTGTTCTCGGTCCACTCCGGCATCGACAGTTTGTACTCGACCAGCTTCTTTGTGATCTTGATGCCGAGCAAGTACGCTTCTTCCAGTAGCGGCAACATCAAGTCGATCCTGCCCAGTACCCAACAGTCGTAAAGCTCTCGATGCACTTCGCATATCGTCCGTTTCGGCCATACGTGCTTGCCCTTCCTTGACTCAAAAACACTAGAACGGATGGAACCCTTTGTTACTGAAGAACTTATCGCACTTGGCTTCGTTCCAGAATCGGGACTCGATTCGCTGGAATCGCTGTCGCATAGGCCCGTGTTCAAACTTGTGGGCGTGCAGCTGGACGTAGAGTCTGTCAATTGAGTCTGCCATGTCGTCATCTAACAGTTTCTCCATCAGGTCGTACTCGCCACCTTCGATGTTCATCTTGACGATGGTATAATCGCCCTTGTTCGCCTTGAGCCACCGAGAGAAGTCTACGCACTCAACCATTGCCGGTCTGCCGTAGTCTACAGCGCCGGTCAGCTTACCAGCGAGAGAGGTCCCGCCCTCATTGTCGTTGGCCCTGCCGGGAAAGAATGTAGTCATCCCGCCGTCCGTGTAAGCAGCGGCGTTGATAAGATGGACGTTGTCAATGTGACCGACATTCTCGTCCAGCTTCTCGAACGTCTTCATGTCCGGCTCGAAGCAATAGATTTCGTACTCCCTGGCGTCGGGCACCTCGCGGTAGAACCGCCGTACCGTTTCGCCCAGGTGGGCACCCACGTCCACAAAGACTTTCCTTTGGGTGATCTCAACCTTGGCAACCTCGTCGAGGATCTTCTTCATGGCCCTACCGGCCTTCTTCATCCCAAACTCGCGTTCGGCACACCTGCGTGAATTATAGGTGCCCTTCCACGCCTTCTCGATCTCGGCAGAGAACCCATCAATGTCGAGAGCGTTCGCCGACCAAGGTGTGTACTTACACCCTGCACCGGCCACCACCTTCAACCCCGAAGCCATAGCCTCTCGGATCGCCCGAGTAGCAATCACATGAGGCGTTACCAGGATATTCGACTTTGCGTATAGCTGTTTGATGTCCGAGGTAAGACCGTAGAGTTCACCCAGGACGTCTTTACACCCTCTGAGAATCGTCTTTACCGATTTATTCTCCGGTATCGCCGCTACGTGAATCTTACCATTGTGCTTCCGGGCAAATCGAACAGCAGCCTCCAGGACGTAGAGCGGCCTGATATCATCACGCCATACGTCAGAGACGAGGATGATCGGTTCGTCGGTGTGTGGCGTCTCTGGGAACTCTTCCAGGTCTACCGTAGCGGGCACATAATGGACGTTGGGAACGAGGTTCGCCCAGAAGGGTTGGTACTCTTCCCAGAAGGTCACGAACGCCTTGTAACGGCAATCGGTGGCCTTATTTGCTATGCCCACCAGGACCGGGTTGTCATTAAACTCACCCATGTACGAACTGTCTGGTCGACCGTGCAAGCACATCACTACGGGAATACCTGAATTCTGCAAGCGAGCAGGAATGAACGTATGCCTCACTAGCACATCAGCTTTGTAAGCCCATTTCCAATCTTCAGTTGTAAAAGAGCCGTCCCGGCAAACTCCCTTTTCGGGGTCAATGAACCGGGCATCTATGCCCAATAGCCTCTCGGCCAGTACCAGTTCCTTCGCAGTGTGATACAGTCCACACTGATTCGGACCAAACGTTGCAAAATGTGCAACCCTCATGCTCCACCTCATAGTATGGGTGGGGCCGTGCTAGGACCCCACCCGTTAACAGTTAGATCACGGCGTCACTGAGCGCTGCAATGATCTCAGCGATTGTCACCTTGATGTCAGACACGTTCGCCCAATCGCCAGCAGCATGAGCGAGCAGTGCGTCACTGACCGCCACTCGCAGGTTGCTGGAGTTGGTTACAACATCGGACTGCGAGAAGAGTGCGTTACTCTTAATCACAGTGATGTCCGATTTGACGTTGTTCGTGATATCGTCTTTGATGACCACGATATCAGACTTGCTCGCAATCGAATCCGACTTTGCTACGAGCAAATCGGACTTGATAACGACGATGTCGCTCTTGTTGGCAATCGAGTCGGATTTCGCCACCAAGAGATCACTCTTAATGACCACAATATCCGACTTATTGGCGATTGAATCTGACTTCGCCACCAGCAAGTCACTCTTTACCACAACGATGTCGGACGTGTTGGTAGTGGTATCCGACTTGACATGCACAAGGTCGGACGTGTTCGTCACCATGTCAGATCGGTCAGCAACGAAATCGCTCGCGTTGGTGGTGATGTCCGACTTGAGGACGACAATATCGCTCTTGTTAGCGATAGAGTCCGACTTGGCCACCAGGAGATCGCTCTTGATGACCACAATGTCGCTGTCATTGGCAGTGATATCACTCTTGAGGACGACAATGTCCGACTTGTTGGCAATCGAATCCGACTTCGCTACCAAGAGGTCACTCTTGATAACAACCACATCAGAGATGAGGGTCGTTGAATCCGACTCCAGCAAAGTGATATCGCTGTCGTTGGCCGTAATGTCGCTCTTCAGGACGACTACGTCGCTGAGTAGCGTAGTGGAATCGCTCTTGAGAACAACCACGTCGCTGTTCAGCGTAGTGATGTCACTACTCCCAGCGACCGCGCCGATCTGAGCGTTCAAGACGTTGATGTCCGATTCGACTTCCTGCAAGAACGTAAGCAGGACATCTTTGTTCGGATGACCGGACAAATTGTATCCGTTGCTGATGTTCTTGGACGTCATTGAATAGGTCATGTCAGCCATAGTAACTCACCTCCTTCCTGGTTAGATGTTGGAGGCGGCTACTTGGGTATTGTGCGTCGACTGCGTGCCGCTGGACAGCCAGGCATCAATACTTCCGGCCGAGAACGCACCCGTGTCGTCGTAGTACAGCCCCATATAGCGGTTCTCATCGCAGTTATTGGGCAAGACCACACCCTGAGCGATCCACGCACCAGCCGTCAGAGCGGCCTGGAGGATGGTCGGACTCTCCCACACGGCAGTTCCGCTCTGAATACTCGTAGCCGCAGTATGCGAGTACAAGGACGTCTTCAGCGAAGTGCCGCCGGCAAAGTCGGCGCTGCCCACACGAACGTTCAGGTAGATGGGCGTACCTGCACCCATCTCCAGGTCTTCCATTCCCGACCCCCAGTCCAACACATCTTCGGACTGAGCGTCACCAGTGATGGCCTGAGCGTCACTGAACTCAAACAGTACATCGAAAATAGCCATTTCTTGGCTCCTTAACTAATGTCAGATCGCTCTTAAGTCAGCGATGCCTCGTCATTGCGAATGGCATCGCACCGTCTCACCGGCATATCCAGGAAGTACAACTGCTTCTTGCCGAACGGGTTGTTCTCGCTCCAGTGGACGTTGGACTTGTCCTTCGCCAGGATCTGGAGTTGGGTGAACACCGTTTCGTTGCAGTACATATGGATCATCCCGTTGGTGTGCTTGAAGTTGTTGCGTGCCCGAATAATCACATCCTCGTCGAGGGTGTAGGTATCCGAACTGTTCGCTGAGACGTTAGCGACCCGCTTGATGCAACGGCCATCTTCCACGCACAGACCGACATCCCAACTGAACTCCGTCACATACGCCCAGAGGTTGGAAGAGTTGTCGCCCGTAGTGAAGACCATGCCCTTGTCCTCTTTCTGGATACCCGCCTGAGAACTGTTACGCGGGTAGACCAGATAGACCTTACCAGGACCCCACTGGACGAAATAGATCGAAGTGTCGTCCGAGGCACCCGAGTCGCCGTTATCGGCAACGTAGGTGGTTTCGGTCGTGGAGAGTGACGTCAGCCTCGCGCCGAAGCCGTCGAACTCTTCAGGGACAGGGGCGTAATCACCCGAGGTCGGGTCGATGCCGCCATAAAACAGTGTGTTGGCGAACTCCTGGCCCATCGACTCGATGTAAGCCCGCTCCTGGTTCGAGCGATACTTGCTCGGGTTCGGCTGGAGCTTCATCACGTCCTGGGGACACTGATAACGGGCCTTCATCTGACCCATCGTCTCGCGTGCCTGCTGGACCAAGCCAGTCGTTGCCGACCAGCCGTTGCCGACCTTGACCCAAGAAACCGTGGGCAGGGCGGTTCGCCGTGAAACTACATGACTCGTGATGTCATTTCCCTGCTCGACGTGCGCATCTTGAATGATCTCGTTCGTCTCATTCAGGACTTCTGCCACATTGATGATCTCATTGTTATGAGTCATCCGGGCAGCCGTCAGCAGGTTTTCTCTCGAAAACGTATTCGTTGCCATTTCGGGTTACTCCTTACAATATCAAATCTGATTCGACTTGCAGGAGTTACCCGATGACCGGACTCTTGCAACCTGTCACAAAACTACGCTCAGGTCGCTAGGATTATCTGAGTTTTATCAGCCTTGTCTTTACCCTTACGGAGACTTAACTGTGCTTGCATTTCTCGCATGTAACCTTTTTTCGACTCGGCGAAGAGTAGCATGGCATCACCACGAGGCCACATGCAGTTTTGTCTAATGGTCCGTCTACACCAACAAACCGATGCGTTGGCTCGCTCGAATCATATGCCGGAATCGTTAGAAAGTCACCTTCTTCTGTTTGTATACACCCCATTAGTATTTATGCCCCCTGGCTTTGAAATAAGCCCTGGCCTTCTTGTCCTCTTCGCTCTCGCCGTTAGCATACATCTCGGGCGAGGTCTTATACTGTGGTTCATACTGCGCGTCAGAAGTCTGCTCGCCGGAGACGAGTGTGTCTGGTTGCGCCTTGCGCATCAGGTCGGAGACGAACGCTACAAAGATCGGGTCCTTGTCAACCATCTCCTCCGACATGACGTCCTTAAGCAGTTCACTGTCGCGCACCGCGCGCTTGGCGAGTTCGATGTTCTCGGCGGTCTTCGTCTCGCCCCATTCGACTTTGAAGTTGTTCCATCGCTCAGTGTTCTTGGCGTCGATGCCATTCTGGGCCGCATGTTCAGCTTCCTTGATGGCGTTCAGATAACCACCCATGACACCTGTCCACTGCTCGCCGGTAAGACCCGCCTTGTGGGCCGCATTCCTCACCGCCATCATCACGTCTTCGTTGATATCCACGCCTTCGGACATCGCTTCGTCCAAGACGTACTTCTCCGGCGAGTCCGGTCGACCCAGTTGGTCCCAGAGCTTGTCTCTGCCCTCGGCGTCGTCCGGGCCAGGGATCTTCACCCGAGAACCCATCGCCTGTTCCAACTCGACGTAACCCTTGCCCAGGGCGGCCAAGTTCTCGAATTTACCCAGCTTGTCCTGGTAGTACGGCTCCAACTGCTCTTTCCAGTCAGGTGAAGTGTCTACTGCCACTGGCTCTGCGGGTACGATAGGTTCGTCAGTCATTGTTCACCTCCCACGTCTTGCCACAAGCTCCGCACTTGGCTCGACCCTTATAGGGGCCGCGCTCGACTGTGGTCGGGACCGTCATTTTATTGCAATGAGGACATTCTTTTACGCCAATCTCCTTTAGTGCCTCGTCCACTGCCGGGACTTCTTCCACGGAAGATATTGGCTCTTCCACGGGTTTCGGCTTCACAACGATCGGGGGCATGATCTTGTAGAAAACCACAACCACCAGATTGGCCGATCTGTCGTTCGTCACTTCCGCTGCCATCGTCGTGATGGCCGGGTCGGATACCCACTCGTTGAAATCCTTTTCCAACAGTGGGGCATTTCTTGCTACGAATGTTTTCATTCGCATGGTGTCACCTCAAACATTTTTTCCACCAACTGCTCAACTTCGCCTGGGGTTTCTGCAATCCCCAAGGTCCGTACTATGCCGGCAGCGTAGTCCCGTACCGCAGAGTCGCCTACCGTCTGGTCGAAGAACCCCATGTCCATCAGCATATTACTCAATACCTTCCTGCCGTCAGGGGTACTGAAGCATCTGCGATAGCATTCACGATGTTCGTTGACCTGTTTATCCATTTACTATCTCCACACCACATGGCTCGCCCACTTGATACTTGACTCTCCAACGACCTTTACACACAGGGCAGCAACTAATGCTTCGGTCTGCTCCGACAATCCACATATGTATCTCTTTCAAACAGACTGGACACGTAATTGTCGGCCCGAGTAGCTCATCAACCTGTTTATCCATTTGCTGCCTTCCATTTTTTAATCCGGCGACGCTCTTGCGGAGTTACAATCACATCACTGACACACCACTCATCACCAGTCTCGTCTGGGGAGAGCGAAACCATACTGTTGCCGAAGCCGTTAAACTCGTCTGGCTCTTCCTCATAAGGAGGAAACCAACACTGCGACGGGCCCAGCTCAAGACCCTCTTCTGTTGCGATCTCAAGTTCCGGATCAGGTGCCGCTTCCAGTTCTTTTTCTCGCAACAGCGCCGCTGCGAGCGGAGCGACAGCCAAACCCTTTAGCACCGTTCGGCGACTGGTATCTGTCCCGCCGGGGCTAAGCAATCGTTTAAGCAATCCCATCGTCTTGATCTCCCAAGGCGTCTAGCGCTTCTCTTGATTCATGCAGTCCCTTCTTGAACTCAGAGATAGAAGCGCCGATCCCGCGTGCCATCTTCGGGAGTTTGCGCCCGAAAATAAGCAGCGCCACCAATGCGACCACCATCAATTCCCATTGTCCTGGCATTCCTATTCCAACCATAATCCGTTCCTTTCACTCTGCTTACACCTCGCCCGCCATTGCTTCCATCGGGCTATTCTCTTCCACCGGCTTACTCAGCTTCGGGATGGCGTCAGCCATCGCACCCACTTGTTCCATCATCTGCTGCTGCTGCATCTGTTCTTGTTCCGCTTGGATCATCTCGTCCACTTCCTCGTCTGAGCGGATCAAGTGTTGCGGGAAGGCGGCGGACTCCAGGATCTCCTCCGCCATTTCCATCTCCCGAACCTTCTTGGTAACGTGTGGCCATATCTGGGCCATCGGGGCCAACTCGTTGATCCCGTTCTTGATCGGACCCATCTTGAATAGTCGCTTCTGGGCCTGGGCCAGGGGGCCGGTTAGCTGAATGTTGATCTGGACGTCAGGGTAATCTCTCAGCATGTCGGGCGCCGGTGGGAGTCTGCCGGCAGCGTCCTCGAAGCTACTGACGATATCGAATATAGGTAGCAATCCTTCTCGGTACAACTGGTCCACCTGCGGGCCCATGAGTACGGCCTTCTCTGACTGGCGCTCTGCAATCTCGAACGCAGTCATTTCCCGCTCGGCACGAGCCAGTGTCAGAAAGAACTCTACACGGTATTTGTCCTCGATACTCTTTTGTAGTCTCTCTTCGCGGTCGATACCGAGCGGGAACTGAATGTTAGTATGGACGGGAGTGACAATCCTGCTGGGATCGTCGTAGTAGTTGTTGCCCTTCGGCGTGATCCTTACATTGCCCCTCATCTCGGACGGAACGTTCATGGGGCCTTCCACCGCCATGTGTGCGGCCTGGAGCATTGTCTTGCTGATCTGGTTCAAACTGAACACTTCAACCAGCGCCTCGGCGGCTGGGGAATAGCCATAAAGCTCGTCCGAGTTCTTCCGGAACCGCCATACGGCGTATGGGAAAATGTCATACCCGCTCTCGCGCAAAATACAGTCGCCCTCGGGCGTTATCTCCTTCGCCATGAAGTAGATCGACCGATACTTCTTGGCCCCACCGCTCCGAGTTCCTTCGGAACTGCCCTTGGCCCAGCCGTCCTTGCTGGGGAAGACTGCATGGGCGATCAGATGCTTCTTCGATGGGTCCTTCTCCGCGTTCTGCTGAATGGCCGTGGAGACGGCGTCTACGCCAAACTTGTCCACTATCGCCCGAGCAGTCATCTCGAACTTGCGGAATACCGTGTCTACCACCCCAAACTTGTTCTCGTCAATGAACACTTCCCTCGGGTGGATGCACGTATGGACCTCCGTGCCTGACGCAATGTCCTCCTCGGTGTAGATCGTTGCCGTGCCAATTGAGCCAGCATCGCGGAAGTATAGAGCCAGTGACGGATAGAAGTTCGACCTTCGGAACGCTTCGTACATCGCCGCATCGTAATCCTGCAACCATCCACGAATAGTGTCGTCCTTATTCAAGGGATGGAAACTCAACTCCGACCGAAACCAACTCAAGGACTCGCTGACCAAGAAGCCCTGCATCCCGTCCGCCCAGACACTCAACGCCCCGCCCGGAGTGCCGTTGTAGGCGTCCTCGCCCCTCCGCCGGCCCTTGGGTCGGGTGTAATCGGTGTCGCTGATGTCCTCACGCCGAGGATTGACGAACCGGCAGATGTCGTCCCACATGCCAGTCTCATAGTCCCGGCGGACTTTCACCAACTGCTTCAACCGTAATTTCAGCGTGTCGCCTAGTTTACTCATCCGATGTATTCCCACTACTCAATATCTTCGGCGCGACCCAACAAAGCAAAGCCTTGGCACAACTTCTCGCCCTCGCTATAAGGCCGCGCCCGATAACACTCTTCCAGTTCGTCAGGAAACCGGCCCAAATGACTTTCATCGATTTTGGGGGGCGAGCCGTCGTGGCACTCCGCATGTGAAGTGTTCAATGGATTGTACGCTTCCCCGCAATGTGCGCATCTCACCCAGTTCATCCAACTAGCCCCAGTTGCTGCTGTTGACCGCCCAGGCCCGTCAGGATAGTGCCCTGCCGACCCACCCTCGCCATCATCTTCCTTCGTATATCCTCGCTCTTACGCATGACGCTAGGGTCCAACATTCCCCGGATCGACATAGGAGCAGGAGGCGGGGGAACGTATTGTCTCTTCGGTTTCTTGAATAGACTACTTAACCAACTCATTATGCTACTCCTCTAGGCAATGTTGAACTCTTCTTGACCTGGGTACGCTTGGCCGCCGGGGCCGAACCGGAAGTAGCCGAACCCGCAGTCGGACTCCATCCCCACAACTTCCACCCCTTCGGGACTGGCTTGCCAGTTTTCTCTTGGTGTGCACTCGCAAAATGTTCGTACGCCCTTCCCATGCCCTCATCGCCAAGTAGCTTGGCCCAGGCCGATGGGCCTCCGTGCTTATCCGGCCTCGTCAGTATTGAACTCATCTCTATATCCCAAATGTCAGGGGGTTATACTCTTCTTCCCGAGCGCCCGAGAAAACGACCTCACGCTTCACCGCCTTCTTCGCCGCCCACAGGCCCATGACCAAAGCGTCCGCCCGGTCGGGGCTCCTGCCTAACGCCTTCTTGATGTCCTTCTTCCGAGCTACCAACATCTGGCCCTTGCTGTTCAGAGAGTAGGTGTGAGCCGCTAAGTCCTCTACCAAGTCGTCGTCCTTCAGTAAACTCACATACTCGTCCTTGAACAACTTCGCCGCATGACCCCATACCTCGTCTCTCATCCGAACGTAATGGGCCTTGTCGCCGGCGGCACGGCCACTGTTGAACCCGATAACCAACCCCTTGTCCTGGTTGGGGTCCAATGTCTCCCGCACCGAAGCCCGTACCCCAGCACCTACGCCAATGTCGTCGATGATGATCGCGTCGGAGTTGTACTGACGGTGTAGACTGACAATCCGACCCGCCGTCTCCATCAAAGACTTCTTGCTCGTGACCAGACAGTCGATCACCTCCAATCCGTCCAAAACGTATATCACCGTCTTGTCGTCCCCATACTCAGCAGGATCGCACGATATCACCTTCAAGGAACTCCCGTACTCCCTCAAGTCCCTGCCTACCGAATCCAATAAACTCTGGTACGGAATCACCTTGTCCGCCGTGTCCGTGTCCTCCCAGGAGTTCATGCAGAATCTCCGGAAATGACTCGGACTCTCAATCTCCATCCTCCGTAAATCAGCCACAAAATCGTCCGGTAAGTGAGGATTGTCGAACGGAGTCATCTCGAATAACTCCGCGTCCTCTAACAAATCCTGCTTCCATAACCGCCAGATCCAGTTGTGACCGTTCGTGTTCGCAATGATGTAGCCCTGCTTCACCTCCGAACCTACCCGACGTAATCGACCACGTAATGTGTTGAAAACTACCTCGCTGTCAAACTCCTCCGCCTGCTCAATCATGAACCAACCCAAGTTGATGTTCTGGGCAACGCCAGCCAACTCGTCCAAATGATGAAATAAAATCTCGCTCCCATTCTCTAACCTCACCGTCTTGCTGCTGGGGACCTTCTTCCCCGTGTACAACGTGAAGTCCGACATCGTCGAGTCGCGAAGGTCAGTGTAGTTCTTGCGGAAAATTACCCCCTTGTTATTAGGATATCGGTACGATAGGTCCATCGCCTTCAAAATGCCCATCATCGTCTTGCCACTGCCCCAGCCGCCCACAAACGCAGGATACCGCGAAGTGCTCTGGAAGAACTCCGACTGAACGCCTACCAAGTTGATGTCCCATGAATTATTCAAAACCGCTCTGAGGCTCCAGAAATACGGGTAAACACCTTAACTACCCCCATTATTAGCCGAAAAATCAGGGTCAAGGGACTCCAAGTCCCAAACCTGAACGATCGGGACTCCAAAGTCCCAAGCACCACCCTCGTTATCAGCCCAAAAATGAGGAAAAGTGTCCGGAATCACGGGGTTATATGACCCAAAGATGTCACCGGCTATTCCCATCTGGGACTCCAGAGTTTCCTGGTTGGGACTCCAATAGTCGCTGGGGAGTGAACGAGGGTATGATTCCAGTCCCGCTCTCGCCCGCGAACCCCTCCCCCCGCCCCCCTCGGCCCGAATCAGGCCATAAGCCCCTGGCCGCCCTTGTACCAGCCCGAAGCCCGATACCCTAGCCAGACTGCCCTTGATATGAGTTCGTCCACTGTAGCCCATGCTAGGCACTCTCCTGACGTAGTTGTATAGTGGGGCGCTGTGCTTGTTGTGTCTCGGGCAGGTGTACATTGATAGTAGGACTGCCACCTACGCCCGAGCTCAAGTCGGTTAGGCCAGCTATCTTGGCCTGCAACTCCAAGAACCTGGCCATAGCTGATAGGTTGCCCTTGTCCACTGCCATTGACAGGCCTTTGGCTATCGTGGCCAGGATCTTGTCTCTCTTCAATTCGCTCTTCTCGGCCTCTACAGCCTGTATCCTGGCTATCTCCACTTTTACCTGCTCATACCCTAGCAACCTTACTGCTTGTACTTCGGCGTGTGCGTCCTTATCGCTGTATCCTGCTTTTATTGCGCTTTGCTTGCCATTACCTATTGTCTCCGATCCAGTTTCGGCGTAGGCTTTGGCGAAGAGTCTTTGTCTTTCGGTGAGTTTCCTCTTTGGTGTTTGCGGTTCAAGGTTTGTCTCCTCGTTTCCCCGCGCACTATTAGTCCGGCTTATTGTTTGTGCCTTTGTTTGGCTTGTATCATCATCTATCATAGTGTGTATTATAAGTGTACTTGATACTGTTGTCAAGGTCTGCCACAGGCTATCCTTGTGGCGACGCAAATGTTTTTTCTTTTTTTCTCTCGTAAGTCTAGTGCATACCATAAGTAACAGTACAGCTTATCAACTCATAACCATTTCGCCGCTGAAACGTCCATTGTACACGATAGACTCCCTCAGTGCATTGTACGTACACCATAGGCGCTCTACTCGTGTAGAGCCGTACGCGTAATGTAGACAGACAACCTTTTTTGACAACCTACTATAAGGAGTTTGGCTATGAGAACTCAAATCAATGAAACCAACGTCAAGTTATGGCTTTCGGCCAGCGATACCTACAATTGGGCACATAGATTGGGCGCGTGTTGGCCTTGTTCGGAATTGTCTGGCAAGAGACTTCGGGCCGAATTTGACTCACATGGGCTTGTAGACTTTGCCGTCAACGGCAGAACGCCCGACGATGGGCCAAGCGCTGACGAGTTTAACGCTATCACGTCTGACGCGCTGCGTCCGGTCCTCCCGAAAGACCATCCTTGTTATTTGGTAAATGTCGGGCAGTTTTTCGATGACGACGGCGTAACGTGCGATTGACACACTTTTGCCCAAACGGGCCGGAAGGGGTTACAAATGACGACGTACAAAGGCATTGACTACGGGATGGGGCAAACCAATATCGACGCGGAGAATGGTATCCGCTACGGAGTAATCTCGGTGAATCGCCTCAATGAATGGGCCTATGAGGATTTTGAGGCAGACTACGGAGATCCCTGTTGTCCGAAATGCGGCAATGAGGCAAAAGATTACTCTGACTATCCGGGCGAATCGGACGATGAAATGGATACATGGGAACACGCCGAGCATGAATGTGATGATTACATTTGTTGCGATTGCCAGTATGTTTTTGGTTCTGAATCGGCCTATGGAGAAGAGCCTGTAGGGCACACGCTAGACAAGGATGGGTATCGGGGATGTCTTGATTCGCACAATGACGTTATGTTGACCAAATCCCCGTATTTTACACACGCGCAGTTCTGTTCCCCATGTGTGCCAGGCGCTGGACATATGGAGAACCCTTGCCCAGACGGCCCACAAACCTATTGTTTCGGCCCCGATTGGTTTGACGGAGACAAGGCGCCTTATCCCGTCTATTCCGTAGAAACCGGCAATCTGGTCTGTGACTAGCCTAACGTCGACCCATTGCCTCTGGCTCTGCGGAGTCTGGGGTTATTGGCCGCCGCACGGGTAGCCAACAGGTTTAGGAGGTTGAATTATGGAAACACGCTGGAAAGATGGATATATGACAAGGGTTAGCATATCCCGCGAAATCCGAGAGCGAATATCTTCGGAGCATGGCTTGAACCGCTCTGACATTCTAGTAAACTTTGAAACGGCTTGGCGGAAAGTGAAATACCCGACTGGCCTGGTTGCAAAGCACGCTTATGTCGTTGTTCGCGCGGCCGACTACAAGCCGACCCGGTTCTCATTATCGCAAGAACGCAACGAACGCTGGTCGATGAACGCGATTGGCTACGTTCGCCTTTAGGTCGACCCATTGCCCCTGGCTCTGCGGAGTCCGGGGTTATTGGCCGCCACAAGGGCAGTCAGAAGGGTTTAGGAGCCTGATATGAAGACGCAACATACAGCAGGGCCGTGGAAACATGGAGAAGTAGGTAGCGGCTTCGGCGGCTACGGAATAGGGGTATTTGCCGCCGATGCGGGCGGATGTATGATTGCCAGCGTAGAACTGGAAAACCTGGACGATGAGCGTATAGGCCACTGCGACGCGCGCCTCATTTCCGCCTCGCCGGATCTACTGGAGGCGTGCCGCGTAGCGCTGGAGTACATGGGCGACGACGACGAAGGGAATTGCCCCATATGTGGTGGTGGCCAAGAATCCGGCCTTGCCTATCACGCGGAGTGCCCCTGTCGCAAGGTCCGCGCCGCTATCGCCAAGGCCACCGAAACCCCGTCCTAAACCGCGCCTTGGGGCCTTGCCACACTGGCGGGCCCTGAGGTGTTATTTGCGGAGCTTGACCGATGACGACCGCAATCATCACCACATTGAGTATACTGGCGTACCTGTACTCGCACTGTGCCATGTCCATGTGGGCCTGGCAGCGGACACGCAGAACGACTTGTTAGAGGATTAGGACGATGGCTGATACACAGTACAAATACAAAGGCGTTGGTTATTCCTACCCAACGAGCGAAAACGCAGATCGAAACGGATGGGATAACGGCGCTTGGCACGTCAGCCTGTGGAAGGAGAAAGACGGCATCCCGGTTTGTGTGCCTCATGCAGCGCCTACAAAGTTCCAAGCCATTGAACTCGCAGAGGCATACCCACTGCCCTGGCATCCGTGGTGGCTTGGAAACACCTAGACGACCCGCTACGCGCTCCGGTCACACGGGGCGCTTGTGCCGGCCGTTGGAGCCAGGTAGGATTAACGCTTGTTAGGGGCAAAACAATGGGAAAGTACAAAGCAGGACAACACGTTACTTGTAACGGCAACCCAGAAGCCGTCATTCTTCGGGCCTTGTCGCCAACACAGTATGAGGTAAGACTTTGGCAAGGCCTCCGCCACATCGGTGATGTGGTCACATGCGAGGCCGACCTTGATGTCGAAAACACCGACTAAGCCCCTAACGCTTAATCGAAATGAAAGGAAAGAAAATGGCAACGAAAACGTGGACAACGTGCGCAATTTGCGGAATCGAACACCGGGGCACAGGATTCTGCCCCCGATGCCGCCTCGATCCACTCACCGAATCAATCCTGCTGGATGTGAGGCGTCGCCGACTCCAGCCGCGCCACTGGTGGTTTGGGGACGATGTCGATGTTGAGGAGTTTGCCGGCGTAGGCGAGCCCGAAAACCATGATAACCGATGGGCAATGTGAGGGCAAAACCATGATTAGCGACATTTTATCCGACTCCGTCCACCTCATGAGAGAATATATGAAGAACGACGCCCGGAGGTACGAGGAGATAGGCCCATACCTCAGTCATCTGTACAAGACTGATATCAAGGCACTGATCTCTATAATGGATCACACCCGGATGTGCCTCGACGACTATCGCTCGGCAGAGGGATACAAGTTGGTCCTATCGCCCTGGTATCTGAGAGGAGTGGCGGACCAGCTCGAGCGCCAATTGCTGGCACTACAGGCGGAGCGGGAAAAAGACGCCGAGTGACGCCGAGTAACGCCGAGTGACGCCGAGTGACGTGGACTTTGCGCGTCCGCGAATTGTCTTGACATCAACAAAAACCGCGTTACCATGAGGATATGATTATGTATACACCAGAGATAGACGATCAATTCGACGCTATCGACCGGGAAACCGGCAAACGGCACCGGATGAATCCTTTTACCGCCGTGGAGATCCGAGTCGGGCAAAACACCCATCGCGGCTATACCACCATCACGGCACTAGGATGCGAGCAAGGATCGGGCGAAGACCCCGAATACGAAATCGCGTCTCGCTACTGGCGGTGGCGACCACATAAAAATCCGACAATTGTCTTGACATCTGCGGATGATATGGTATAATGCGGGCATGTTGAAATTGCATAACAACCTGATAGCATGTAACACGGGGCGGAGGCCTTCCTCCGACTTCAACTGCCCCGAACACAACCCCGGCTCATGCAAGGCTGGGGTTCTGGCGCCCCGTAACCCAAAGGTAAGGCACAACGCCGAAAGGATGTTGGGAGCAGGTTCGATTCCTGCCGGGGCCTTGGCACGTTCTGAACACAAGGATGGACGCAAGGGCACGGATGCCCATTTTCTGACTCCTCCTTCTCACAACCGGCGCGGTTTTACATCGCCGCGCCGGGCCCTTAACTATCGCGCGAAAATTCGCGATTTTGCTTACAGGTTCATGCGAAACGGAGTTCTTAGCCTGGGGTTGCGTGGGAGCGACCCGAAAAGAACCGGCAAACACCACACCGAGATGAACCGCGTGCAAACCACGGCCGAGCCACGGCGCGCACGGATTATTCGGGGGATCTCTGCGAGTGTGACAAAAATGAGTCTGCGCTGTCTTACCCGTGACAACAGACGACCGTATGCCCCCGTCCGAACCAGCGGACCTATGGCCTTGGGCAGGCCCCTCGCACTACTCCTACACACAAACCCATAGCCCTGAAGCAGTACCCCTGGGGGGCATGGGATATAGACGGGGTGCGCCTAGAGAAAGGAGATTGCCATGAAGTACGAATGGAAGAGAAAGCCGTCTGGGGCACCAAAAGCAGGGGTTGCGGGGAAATACCTACACAATCTCGCAAAAAAACGAGGCGGCGTGACCCCGGATGTGCTGGTAGAGGAGTCCACCGACCGCTCTGCGCCGCTCCACGAATGCTTTGAGTGGTCCAACATCAAGGCTGCCCACGAATATCGCAAAAGCCAGGCTGGGGACATTTTGCGGTCGATTACTGTCGTAGTCGATGAACCGGGTGATTCTGAGCCGGTGACGGTTAACGCGTTTGTCCACCTAGAAGACGGCGGCGGATACGTACCAATCCAGTCGGTGGTGGCTGACCCAGATAGTGATAAGCGGTATCTGGAAATCCTCGAAGCCGATTTGTTTCAACTACAGGCAAAGCTGTGGCATTATCAGGAGTTCGCCGAAGTCTGCGAAGCCATCGACCGGATACGAATCAGATAGTTGAGTTGGGCCGTGTTGCGCTGGCTTTGTTGAGTCGAGTTTAGCCAGTTATGTTTGGGGTCGTTTTGCCTAGTCCAGTTATGTTTAGCCAGTTAAGCCGTGTCGAGTTATGTCCGGTTCGGCTGAGTTGAGTTGTGTTAGGCCAGTTCCGTTACGCTCTGTCGGGTTGCGATGGTTGGGTTGGGTCGGGCTTGGCCAGTTACGTTTGGTTGCGCCGTGTCATGCTGAGTTGAGTTAGGCCAGCTAAGTTCCGCTGGGGCCAGTTCTGGCGGGCTGAGTTGTGTTTAGCCAGTTGAGCCGTGTTGTGCCGTGTTATGATGGGTTGAGTTAAGCTGAGTTGAGTTCTGTGTAAAGGAGATAGTACAATGGCAAAGAAGGCAGATGTGGTGTTATTGATTCCCCCGCTCAAGATGGGGCGTATCAAGCTGAGATTGATAGGTGACTCCTTTTTGATCCCGCACGCTTGGAGCGAGAAAGCAAAACGTATGATCCGGGACAAAACGCAGAAAAAGGCGCGGGGGGCGAGGGAGGCAAAAGACCCAATGGCTGAAGGCAGTGCCAGTCTATATTGGCTGGACAAGGACGGCTACACAGTTGATGCCGGCACGGATTACACCAAACACAAAACAGGGTTTGGTCTGCCCTGTAGAGCTATCAAGGCGTCTGCCCAGCGGGCCGCAGTCGATGTTGAGGGCGTTGCGATGACTCAGATCAAACGGTCCCTGTTCGTTCTACCCAAGCACGCCGATGCCTGCGTGCGCATCATGTCAGCAAATGGCAAGAAGCCAGCGCAGCCGGTAGGGATCAGGGAGGACCTGATGCGAGTCGGGGGCAAGGGGCCTGGGACTGGGTCAGCGGACCTGAGATATAGGGGCGAGTTCCGCGACTGGTCGGTAGACGTTGAGATCGAGTTCATGGCCGATCTCCTGAGCGCAGAAGTGATTGTCAACCTACTAAACCGCGCGGGTACAACATGCGGACTCTTGGAAGACCGCCCAGAGCGCACCGGCGGCTACGGTGGCATGTTCCATGTGGAGACGCGGCGATGAACAGGTCCTGCAAAACATGCAAACACGCCGACCACTGCGCCATGGGCTGCTCGCGGTGGCAGCCGATGGCAAAAAAGGACAAGGGCAAGGATGCCCTCCTCAACCTCGACGAGGCTAGGCGGATCTGGCCGGGGAAAAAGCGGGGACTCCAGACCGAGTTTGCGAATTTTTGCCGGCAGCACAAGGATTGGGAGGAACTGTTGGAAGACAAGGGCATCGCGATGTGCGTAAGCGTGATGAGAGCGAACCAACTCTACCGCGAGGGTTTCTGGCCGATGTTCGCAACGTTCGTCAACCAACGTCGTTGGGAGGAAGTGACGTAGATGGCAGTTCGCCCAAAAACAACTGAGGTCAAACCGAGGAACAAAACGATTGGTCCCGTGTTTGATCTATGTCTAGGCAATGGGGCACGGATGCCCATCTATGTGTCTGCCCTGTACGTCAAGGACGGCTATATCACTGCCTGGGGCAAACACGGCGAACAGGCGCGATCAGTGGAGGACCTCGCCTGCGAGCTAATCGCACGGATGAAAGCGGTATATGGGCAGGATGCCCATTCAGAGCCCCCTGAGCTACTCGGACCTCTGGAGGGACCCAGGGGTCGGGTGGCGAGGGGTTTGGCCCTCCTAGCGGCCCTAGATGGCCCTGATGGGGCGATTAAAACATTCGCCCAGCAGTACAAGGGCGATATGGGGAAACTATTAGCAGAGAACATGACGGAGACTGAACATGGAACCGATTGTAAACCCGTGGCTGATCTATTTGATTGATGTGGTGGGATCGCTGGATTTCGCGACTGGCCTCCTGGCCGCCAGCGCGTTTGTTGGTTACGTCTCCGTTCGCATCTTCCGTTGGTCGGATGAAGAATGGTCCGACAAAGACACACGGCTATGGCGAAGTTGCTCGCAGATATTCTTGCCCATACTCATCGTCAGTGCGATCATGAACATCATTCTGCCCGCTCGCAAAACCATGATCGCTATGGTAGTTGCCCAGCGCGTAACCGCCGACAACATATCTAGTGTGGTCGGAGACGCAAACAGCGTAAGGACAGCCATTAAGCAGGATATTATTGAGATCATCCAGGCGGTAGAAAAAGACAAATAAATCTCAAATTTCTCTTGACATCGAGGGCAACATGGCTAAGGATCAGAGGATGAAAAACAGGCTCCGCAAAGCCTCGAAGGCTCACCAGAAGTACAAGCTGAGAGACGGGACAATCGTCCCCGGCGTGACCACAATCACGGGCCAGATGGCGAAGCCCGCCTTGATGACGTGGAGCAACCGGCTGGGCTTGGACGGGATCGAGTACAAAACATTCCTGGACAATACGGCTCAAGCGGGTACGTGTGGGCATCTATTGGTGACGGAGCGGCTGAAAGGGAACGTCAAACCCGACCTATCAGAGTTTACCGCCATCCAGATCGAAGCTGGGCGGCTGTCTGAGGCCCATTTCTGGGAATGGTGGCATGAGGTGGATGCCAAGCCGCTGTATGTGGAACAGTCATATGTCTCTGAAGTCTGGAGGTTCGGAGGCCAATGCGACCTGATCGCCGAGATCGACGGCAGGGTGGAGATCGTCGATTTGAAAACCGGCAGTGGTATATACCCAGAGATGTATACCCAAGTTGCAGGCTATGCTATACTCGCCGAGGAAAATGGAATTTCGATTGACCGAGCCCGCATCCTGAACATCCCGAGAGAGGAGGCCAACCCATTTCTGGAGGCCGTGGTCCCGATGTTGGAAGTAGAAAAAGAACTATTCCTTAAGCTGTTGGAGGTGTATCAGTTGCGAAAGGGGCTCGGGAAATGAATCGACATCTATTGGACCCGCTCTCCGACCGAGAGAAGGAGCAGGCACTGCGATGGATGAACAAATACATGAGAAAACAGTTGAAAAGGAGAACACATGAGCTTCAAGGAAATACAGGGTGCGCAACAGAACCAGAACGTAGACCTGACGGCCAAGATCATTGAGATCAGGGGGGTGGGCAAGACTGCCAACGGCAAGATGAAAACGACGTGCGTAGTGTCGGACGGGGTCGAGATGCACAACGTGAATTTCTTCAACTCAAACGGTATCGACCCAAACCTACTGGACCTCGACATACCGATGAGGCTGAGTTGGTTCATCCACGGTCCAGATAGTCCCGCCGCCGGCAAGGTGGGATACTCAGGTTTCGTTCGGGACCGGGAGATATCACCGCAACAACTGGCGCCCCAACCCCAACAGGCATCTGCGCGCCAGGCATTTCCGCGCCAGACCACGGGAGGCTACCCCAACGTCAACGCCCAGGGCGACAAGGAGGCGTGCATCGTGCGGCAGTGTGCCGGCAAGGTGGCTGTGCAGATGTGTGGGGTCGGGCCGTCAGTAGAGACATTCTTTGATTATGTCGTTCCCATCAACGAGTGGATGTTGACGGGCAAGGTGCCTGGAGCAGCGCCAGCGTTCAACCCCAATCCGCCCGAAGACAACTGGGACGAACACCAGGACGAAATCCCATTCTGAGGACTTTATGACTGATACAGCCGAACTCATCAGAGTGCGAGAGCAGATTGAGGGTATCTCGCAAAAGATCCTCAAAGGGGCAGACTACATCATGCCCGCCGGCAAGAACAAGGCGCTGGCGATTGCTGAGTACGACCAACAAATCGCGGTCAACATCGTCAAACTGAAGCTGGGCGAGGGCCTGACGATAGACGGGGTCTTGGTTAAGGACCCTCCGGTGGGCATTATGAGAGAGATTGCCAAGGGCGCGGCATTCGACGCCTGCTGCAAGAAAGAAACCGCTGACGCCGCCTATAAGTCCGCGATAGAAAAATTGGACGCCCTGAAAGCAGCCCTGAATGCCCTGCAATCCGTCTACAGGCACATGGAGTAGCCATGAATATCGCGATAATGAGTAGAGCGAGGTTGAAGTCGGGGTTGTGGTCGGTGACAAGGTCGCGGTCGTGGAGGAGTTCGTGGTCGTGGACGCGGTCGTGGTCGCGGGAGGGGACGCGGTCGTGGTCGTGGTTGCGGTCGAAGTCATGGTCGCGGTCGCGGGCGCGGGCGCGAACTGGGTCGAGGTCGCAGTCGCAGGCGAAGTCGAGGTCGTGGGCAATGTCGAGGTCGTATTAACCTATTTTACAGGAGAACGGAAATGCCACAGATCGACGTATCAGCAGAGACGTATGAGAAAATCAAGGATCAGTTGGGAGTCAAGGCCAAGGAGGAGCACATCAAGGAAGCAGACGACATGATTAACCAGTGCTTTTTCTTCCGGGCAGTGACGTATCACTGCGTTGGGAGAGTGATAGATTGGATGCTTGACGGCACCACAACTTCCTGGATTGCCGTATTGGAAGACGCATCCTGGGTAGCTGATTCGGGCAGGTTCATGCAGGCCATTAAGGACGGCACTTTGGCCGAAGTCGAGCCCGTGGGACTCATGTACTTGAACATGGGCTCCGTGGTTGATTTCTTCCCCTGGCGACACCCGTTGCCAACGGAGCAGAAATGAATATCGCGATGATGAGTAAAGCGCGGTTGTGGTCACTGTCGCGGTCGCGGTCGCAGTCGGGGTCGTGGTCGCAGTCGTGGTCACAGTCGTCGTCATGGTTATGGTCGCGGGTGCGGTCGGGGTCGGGGTCGCGGTTGTGGTCGCGGTCGAGGAGTAAATGAGGACTGAGCGAACTAGACTAACCGAAAAGCTGGACGACATAGTCCGAGACGTCGTCAGACTCAGGGACGAGGACACATGCCAGAGGTGCATGAAATATGTTACAGGATCAAATAGCCAGCCCTCTCACGTCAAGGCCAAGGGCCACGGGGCAAGCTGGCGACGGTTCGACCTCCTCAACATCAAGCTGCTATGCAATGCGTGCCATAGGTGGTGGCACCTTAATCCGACCGAGAGTGGGGACTGGTTCCGGAAGAAGTTTCCCTCCCGATACAGGTACATCAAGCAATATTATTCCGGAGGCAAGGCCAGTCCAATCACGACCCACGAGATGCGAGAGCTATTGGAAAAACTCAAAGAGAAAGCAGAGGGCCTGAGATGAATATTGCGATGATGAGTAGAGCGAGGTCGCAGTCGTGGTCGCAGTCGTGGTCGCGGTCGTGGGCGAGGTCGCAGTCGTGGTCGTGGTCGCGGTCGGGGTTGGGATC
>JAAEPW010000311.1 GCA_024232355.1 Chloroflexota bacterium
CGCTGGGCACGCAGAATTCATTTTGTACCTGCATATGCTCATTTTGGAGGGGAAATCGTCTTCCGTTATAACTCAGACGGTCGCAGGGGTTAGCTGGCACTTCCAGATGGCGGACAGGCAGGACCCCACCAAGCATCGCATCGTTTCCCAACTGGTCGCGGCGTCCAAAAAGCTTTCCCCGCCCATCTCCCATAAAGAACCGGCCACCATCGCTCACTTGGCCTGGCTAGCGCGCTATGCTACGCAAACCGCAACTTTCGCCGCTCGGCGCACTTTTCAAATCTCCCTCACTCTGTTTGCTAGCGTCAGCCGACTGGACGACGTTATCAAACTGAGAATTGGTCACATCAAGGTCCACGGAGACTGCGTCCAGCTGTTTTTGCCGAGGTCAAAAACAGACAAACAGAGAGATGGGGATAAGAAATTTATGGCCCCAAATCCCAAGGCAACTCTGTGCCCAGTGCGGAATTTTCGGATTTGGCTGGCTCGTCCAGAGGTGGGCAGCGACCCCCTGGACGCCATTTTCCCCAGAAAAAGCCGGGCGAGTCAGCCTATTTCACCCACGACGTTCAGGGAGAATTTGGCCACAGCTCTAAAAGGATCTGGGTTACCGACCATAACCCCCCATTCGCTCAGAGCGGGAGGCGCGTCGGCGCTGATTGTGAACGGCGCAAGGATCGAGGACGTTCAGCTGATGGGTGGCTGGTTAGACCCGAAATCCATGCAGGTCTATGTAAAATGGAGCAAGGAATGGCGCTTAGA
>JAAEPW010000312.1 GCA_024232355.1 Chloroflexota bacterium
AAAGTTGATGGTTGCCGGATAGTCTCCCCAAGTTTGAAAAAGTTTTTTGCACCCCTGTATATGGGATAATTCTGTGGAAAACCCCCATATACGGGGACATGGACGAGTTTTTCCCGTCGCCAAGTTAGCGGAAACTAAAGTAACAAAAGCAACGCCATACGCGACGTACTTATGGAACACGTCAAAGGTGTTTCTGGTGTTTCCCTGGGCGACGTCTACCAAGCCGTCAGAGCCTTGGAGAGAAAATTAGAATCTGGAACCATCGCGATCCGCACCGGAACAGCAGAGGGCGAAACCTGGGACGAAGATCCCGAACTCGCCGCAGCCCTGACCGGACTTGGAGAGATGGGCCTCGATTGTTGAGCCGCTGACCACAAAGGAGGACAACGATGAACCGTAAAAGACATCCAACCATCATTATCCTATTGACCACCATCACCCTCGCCATCATCGGCATCACCCAACCCTCCCGCGCCGACACCCTCTGCGTTCATCCCACCGGAGGCTCCGGCTGCTACACCACCATCCAGGCCGCCGTCGACGCCGCCAACGACGGAGATATCATCAATATCGCTCAAGGCACCTACACCGATACTGATACCAACGTCGTCGAGATCGAGAACGACCTCTCTCTCTACGGCGGCTGGTCTTCCGACTTTTCCGAGCGAGATCCCCAAACCTACCTCACCACCATCGATGGCCAAGACCATGCTGTGGGCATCCAGGCTGTCACACCTGGCACCGACATAACCCTTGATGGCTTGAAATTTATCAACGGCTATGGCCGCGCTGGAGGTGTAGAGGTTGACGCCATCTCATCCATCACCATCGTCAACTGTACCTTTTCCAACAACCATGGCACAGATAGTGGAGGCGCTATCCGCATCAACGACGCCGCTATCGAAATAGCCAACAACACCATCAGCTACAACACGGCGGGATACATGGGGAATGGTGGTGGCGGGATCTATCTGGAGGGCGGCTGTTCGGGCAGCGTCCACGGCAACACCATCTCCAACAACACCGCTCAGGGAAACGGAGCGGGAGGAGGACTATATCTTTACAACATCCACAACGTCACCATCTACGGTAACATCATCACCAACAACTATGGCCACGCAAGCGGTGGTGGGCTGCATCTGAGCAGCAGCAGCGCCACGATTAGCGCCAATACTATCAGTGGCAATTCCGTTCAGGAAGGCGGCACGGGCAGTGCCGTAAATTTGCTCCGCAGTCCGGCCACACTCACCGCTAACACCATCACCGGCAACTATAACTGTGAAGGCACCATCTACGTGGACCGCACCAGCGGTGCTATACTCAACCGCAACACCATCACCTCTAACCCTTGTGATGGGGGAGTATATCTCGCCGAAAGCTCATCAGTTACCTTGAACAACAACGTGATCGCCAACAACGATAACGTCGGAGTGTACGTCGTCGGAAGCGACGCCCAATTCCGTCACAACACCATCGCAGACAACGATAATCGAGGACTCTACGTGGGCCAGAGTGGGCCAACTTACAGCACCGCCAACCTGGTTAACACCATCCTGTCCGGTCACACCACCGGCCTCAACGTGGCCAGCGGCAACACGATCAATCTGGACGCCACCCTCTGGTCCGGCAACGGCTCAGACACGGGAGGTTCCGGCACCATCAACCGCACCAACGACGTCTTTGGCGATCCAGATTTCGTGGCCCCCGGCACAGGCGACTACCACCTCGGCCCCAACTCGGACGCCATAGACACCGGGGTAGACGCCGGGATCATCACCGACATAGACGGTGACCCTCGCCCCCAGGGAAACGGCTACGACATCGGCGCCGACGAATCTCCTGCCCCCATCTCGGTCTCTATCAACGAAGTCCTCTACGACCCTGGTGGCTCCGACACCGGGCAAGAGATCGTCGAACTCTACAACCACGGTACCGATCCGGCAGACCTCACCGGCTACGACCTCAAAGCCGACGACGCCAGTTATTACACGATGCCCCCTTTTGTGTTGAGCCCTGGTGCGTACGTGGCCATCCACATCAACGCCCAGGGCACCGACAACGCCACCCATCTATATGCCGGGCTGTCCAGCAATATGGGCAACACCAACGGCTACGTGGCCCTGTTCGATAGCACCACCCACTCGGCCAACACGATGGTCGATTACCTGGAATACGGCGCCGGTGGTCAGTCCTGGGAGAGCACTGCTGCCTCCGCTGGTCTCTGGACCGCAAGCGACTATGCGCCCGACGTGGACGAAGCCGACTCCCTCAATCTCCAGCCCGACGGCGACGACAACAACGCGGGCACCGACTGGTCAGCCTGCTACCCATCGGCAGCCGCTTCCAACTGCACCGGCCCACCGCCTACAAGCACCGCGACGAACACCCCGACGCCCACAAGCACCCCTGTAAGCAACGCGACGCCTACTGGCACACCTGTCCCGCCCACCGATACACCCACAAGCACCCCAACAAATACACCTACAAGCACCCCGACGCCAACACCCACAAGCACCGCGACAAGCACCCCCACACCCGTCACGGTCTCTATCAACGAAGTCCTCTACGACCCCGACGGAGCCGACACCGGCTACGAGATCGTCGAACTCTACAACGCTGGGCTAGTCCCCATAGACCTCACCGGCTACGACCTCAAAGCCGACAACGCCAGCTACTATACCTTTCCACCCTTCACCCTCGACTCTGGCGCTTTTGTCGCCGTCCACATCAACACCGAGGGCACAGACACATCTACCCATCTCTACACTGGCCCTACGAGCAATATGGGCAATACCAGCGGCTACGTGGCCCTGTTCGATAGTGATATCCACTCATCCAGCACAATAGTCGACTATCTCGAATACGGTGCAAGCGGCCAGTCCTGGGAGAGCACCGCTGTCTCCGCTGGCCTCTGGACGGCAGGCGACCACGCCCCAGACGTGAACGAATCAAACTCACTCAATCTCCAGCCCGACGGCGACGACAACGACGCGGGCAGCGACTGGTCAGCCTGCCACCCATCGGCATCCGCTTCCAACTGCACCAGCCCGCCACCTACAAGCACCCCCACGCCTACCTCCACGCCCACAAGCACCGCGACACCAACATCCACTCCGGACAGTCCTCCAACTGACACCCCCACAAGCACCCCTACACCTGCTCCACCCACATCTACACACACTCCCACACCTACAAGCACCGCGACGCCAACACCCACAAGCACCGCGACAAGCACCCCCACACCCGTCCCGGTCTCCATCAACGAAGTGCTCTACGATCCCGACGGCACAGACACCGGCTACGAGATCGTCGAACTCTACAACTATGGCACCGTGGCCGTGAACCTCACCGGCTACGACCTCAAAGCCGACGACGCCAGCTACTACACCTTTCCCCCCTTCACCCTCGACCCCGGCGTTTTCGTCGCCGTCCATATTAACACCGAGGGCATAGACACATCCACCCACCTCTACACCGGCCCGACGAACAATATGGGCAACACCAATGGCTACGTCGTCCTGTTCAATAGTTCCACCCACTCGGCCAACACAATGATCGACTATCTCGAATACGGTGCAGGCGGCCAGTCTTGGGAAAGTGCCGCTGCATCCGTTGGCCTTTGGACTGTGGGAGACTACGCCCCCGACGTGGAGCAAGGAGACTCGATCAACCTCCAACCAGACGGAGACGACAACAACGTGGGCAGCGACTGGTCAGCTTGTCCCTCATCACCCGCCGGTCCCAACTGCCAAGACCCACCACCTACAAGCACCGCGACGAATACCCCCACACCTACAAGCACCGCGACGAACACCGCGACACCAACCAATACCCCCGTAAGCGGAGCAACACCGACCAATACTCCCACGTCGACACCCACAGTCACACCGGGCAGACCTACATTCACGCCGACACCCACACCCACAAACACGGCAACGCCTACCCCTACAAGTACCGCGACGCCC
>JAAEPW010000313.1 GCA_024232355.1 Chloroflexota bacterium
GTCGATGGCGGGGCTTCCGGGGAGTAGCGCATGGGTCATGGTCGGGCCGCCGTTGTAGGCCAGTGGCCCTAGCAGGAGGTCCGCGCGTTCAACATTTTGGTCCGTCGGGTGGTCCAGATAGCAATTCGAATCTGGTGTTACAATGTTTCCACCCTTTGATCTAGGCGCCGAACCGTAGTAGTAACCGCATCGGTCCACGACGATACTGTTTGTCATGATCGGCCCATCGGACCAGTACACATGTATCCCGGTAATGCTCAACGCCGCTGAATTTTCGGCGACGGTGGAATTAATCAGGGTCAAATCACCACTACCGTCACTGAAAATCCCACCGGCCTGGCTTGCATAGTTCCCGCTTACCGTGGAATTAATGAGAGTAACGTTTGACTTGCCAGGCCCGGCCGTTCTTTCGATCCCACCGCCCACCCGGGATGCCGAATTCCCGGTAACCGCCGAGTTGATCAGAGTCAAGCTCCCAGTACGAACGGAGATTCCACCGCCATCATAGGCCGTCGTCTGGTTTCCTCTGATGGTTGAGTTAATGACTGTAACGCTGCTTGAACCGACATACACGCCCCCGCCGAACCCAGGAACTGATCCGCCGGTTATAGTCACATTGGAAATTATTGAGGTACCTGAGAAAAACGTCATAACACCGTCTAAGCCGGCTCCATCAATCACGACTGGCGCCTGGGGGCTACCGATGATCTCCACACCTCCCAAGCTATTTAGATCACCTGTCATCGAATACAGCTCGTCATTGCCGGGTATTGATAGTACGTAGGTTCCGCCCGGTATTAAAATTGTATCGAATCCCGGGTTCTCATTGCTGGCGATGATCGCCTCCCGCAGGGCACAGTCGACGACATCGCAAGGGCCGTTGTCGTCGGTTTCCTTGGTGACCGTGAACGTGGCAGCATCCAGAGCCGGAGCCAGAACGCAAGGCACGATCAAC
>JAAEPW010000314.1 GCA_024232355.1 Chloroflexota bacterium
ACTGGTTATGGATGCTTTCGAGAGCATCTTGCAACGTCATGGTAAACTGAGCCGTAGACGTAGCGGCCGGCGTTGGAGATACACCCTGCAAAGATGGTGATCCACAACCTGAAATGAACAATACGAGAATACATCCCAGGGCGATTGTCTTTCTTGTCATCAGCTACTCTCCTTATTCTGTCTGCTGGGAAATGAAGCATCCCAATCTGACAAATTGAAATTGTTCCCTCATCCGCTGTCCAGCATAGCACAGACTGGCCGAGGATACCGGACGAAAAGTAGTCGTTTGTCCATTCGCAAGATGATGAATAACCGTCGTTTGCACGACTCTCGCGAAAGGTTCATCCATTCGTGCCATTTGTGACGCAAGAAAAAGTGGCTCTACGCAGATTTGTGGGGGTGCTCCAAGCGAGTGCGGATTGTGCCAATCCGTAAGCGGATTGTGCCAATCCGAACCGCGTCCCGTATTTGGGGGAAAAGCACGATTGCGTCCCATACACAGGGGTGGCATACCCTCTCTGAGCATTTTTCCCCCACGAATCTGTGTTGACCCGAAAAAGTCAAATCCTGGCGCTCAACTCGCCAACGTCTCCAGCGCCCGCCGCAGCACCCTGACGCTCCGGCGGAACTCGCGCGCGTCAATGTGCTCGTCGGGCGTGTGGTCCAGGGACGAGTCGCCCGGCCCATAAGCCACGATGGGACAGCCCCAC
>JAAEPW010000315.1 GCA_024232355.1 Chloroflexota bacterium
TGGAACGAGGAACAAAAAGAACTCTTCCTCTCCCAGGAATGTGACTACTTTGAAAAAAGCATCCAGCGCCGGTCCTTGCACCAGTTGAATAGTACGAATCAATTCGAGACCCCACTGCCAGGTTGCGTCCATTGTTACCTCCTATCAATAATGTCCTATGTACCATCATTATACTCAGCCCGCGCCACAGGTCAAACGGGAGATCGATCCATCCTGACACACGAAACCCGGCCTTGCGTTTTTTGTCGACGGAATGGAGGCTTCAGACTGACAATTCCCTCCCTGGGTCAACAAAAGGTGCAATGTGCCAAGTGCGTTGCACCCAAGTGTCTGAACAACGCCCAAGCAGGTTACGGCTTGAGCACCGTAATGCTGGTCCCGTCGCTGTCGCCATCAGGGTCGTGATTGGCCCCGGGATCGTGGGGATCCTAGAAATGAACGGAAAATGAGGGTCTATCCTGGGGCTTGTACCTGCCACGCGACCAGGTTGTGCTGCGCGGTACTGAACTCGAGTCCCATCAAAAAGACCCGCTTGCCGCTTTGCCGGTACGCTTGAGCGTATCCTTTATCTTGAATCTGCTGCAA
>JAAEPW010000316.1 GCA_024232355.1 Chloroflexota bacterium
AAAACCGTGGTTTTGGCACTTTTGTGAGCCTGCGAGACCAAATTGACGTAGATTGACGGTATAATGAACCACTATTTGTGAAAATTTACACACCAATTGCCCCAAAACAAATCCAAGAACATTAATTCAAGAGTCTCTATAGCGATTGAGACGGTTCCAGATCAAGCTGCCATCAATGGCCTGCTGACGGTGAATTAGAAGATGGTCAGTGTCCACATCACCACGCGCAGGCAAATAGTCTCTCAGGGCCGCAATTAGGGTAGGGGAGAGTGGCACAACACGATCCTTCTTGCCCTTGCCCATTCGAATGATCAGTCGTTGCCTGGCAAGGTCGACGTCCCGTAGCCGTAGGTCACAAGCTTCACCCCGACGCAAGCCACTCTCGCTGAGCAGATAGAACCAAGTCCGGTCCAGCAGATCATCCCGCCGTTTCTGCGCTGTTGCTTCCAACATAGTGCGTTCCAGACACAGGAAATCGACCTCGGCGAGGAATTGTGGCACAGGGTCTCCTTGCTTGGGACGTTTGACGCGGAAGACGGATGGATTGACCTGGTGACCTCGATCCTCAAAGTATTTCAGAAAAGACCACAAATCACTCAAGTTTTTATTTACGGTTCCGCTACTCACCCCAGAAGCCAAGCGGGTTTCCACAAAGCTCTCCACCTGTGCACGTTGCAGTTCTGAGATGCTGTCCATTTGCTCCTCATCTATCAACCAACGCCAAGTCAGACGCAAGCAGTTGAGACGCCTAGCAGTGTTGTGACGCACTCGGCTAGGCTTCCATTCTCGCTGACGGTGCAGGATGTATTCCTTCAATAATCCTGTCAGCCAATCTGGCAAAGCGTCCCAGTAGCGGCTCAAGTCTATGTCTGCTACAACCGCTGGCTGAGAT
>JAAEPW010000317.1 GCA_024232355.1 Chloroflexota bacterium
AATATGATGGGCGTGACGCCGGGCATGGTGCTGTGGATAATTATGGCCAGGAGTATGCCTGGTTTGTTTCCTGGGGCCAGGGTGTTCGCGAATGCCAGGGAGCCGAAGGGACAGTTGGTGCGGGATCGGGCGTGACTTACTACGGTAGTCGGCGACCTGAAAAGAGAGATGACGTTGCTGCCGACCGACTACCTTCAAGGTGCTAACGGGACCAACCGGAAACCAGCTCTTTACCTTATGGTGAGAGTGGTGAAATATGTGAAGGACTGGGAGGATCTGTTTGTCGACACCAACAAAAGAGACGGTCTGCACCACATCCATCCCTATCATTCGAATGCACAGCCGCTCAACAAAGAGTTGCACGGGCACTCATTGCCAATCGAGGAGGGAGCATACTGTTACTACCCTGACAGTATCCAACGGGAGCTGCAGATCTTCCCCTGGGCCGATCACACAAGTGGTCCATGGGTGGTGGTGATCGGTTTGGGTACGACGACCCACTACACCGCCGCA
>JAAEPW010000318.1 GCA_024232355.1 Chloroflexota bacterium
CTCTACGCACAACCATCTCTGGAATTTCAGCTTGGTATCTGTGAATCCAGTGCAGTCGATCGCAGTGGTCGTAAGGTGCGATTCAGATAGACTGTTGGCATAGTCGCCCGACAGATTGTATCCATATACATTATTACCTGTTGCGCCGCTGCTCGGGTCGTTTTCGCCGTGCTCTCCGCCGCCGCCTGTGGGCTGTCCCCAGGCCCATTGATCCTCAGTAGTCCAGCCTGGATCTGTATCCATATTCCAGGAATACTTGACACTAGGTCCAGAGATACACGTGTCAGTAGACTCGTTGCATTCCTGTCCTCCACAAGGATCGCTTCCAGCCTGACAGCTTCCGTCTAAACAGGTCTCCACACCGTCACAGAAAAGTTCGTTTTGGCAATTTTTGTCCACGTTACACTCGTAGCAGCCTATATCTTCGTTGCAGTATTGGCCTGGACACGCATCGGCGGGGTCTGCGGGCTCACAGCCAACACTTGCATTGCAGGTCTCTGAACCGTTGCAGAATGTTCCGTCGTCGCAGCTAGTATCGTTTGCCGTGTAGTTGCACTCGTCAGTAGACTCATTGCAGGTGTCAACTGTACAGCCTACACCGTCATCACAACTCACCACGGTGCCGGCCTGACAGCTTCCGTCTAAACAGGTCTCCACACCGTCACAGAAAAGGTCGTTGTCGCAATCATCGTCCACGTTACAGTCGTAGCAGCCTATTTCTTCGTTGCAGTATTGGCCTGGACACGCATCGGCGGGGTCTGCGGGCTCACAGCCAACACTTGCATTGCAGGTCTCGTCGCCATTACACCACAGCCCGTCATCGCAACCATCGTTGCTCGCAATGAAGTCGCACGAGCCAGTAGTCTCATTGCAGAAGTCGTCCGTGCAAGAGATACCGTCGTCGCAATCCTCGTCCACTTCGCAGTCAGAACCGCCGATTGCTTCAATTTCAACGTCGTCGATGTTCCATCCGCAGAACTTGTAAGCATTGTCTGTATCACCCATGGTCCAACGAATGTAAACCGTCGCCTGGTCGTCTGCTATTGCCGAGATGTCGTACTCCATGGCTTCCCATGCGCCGCCATCTAAATCACTGCTTGGGTTATCCCAGATTGTTGTCCAGTTGGATCCATCCGTGCTGACCCTAATGAAGGCATCGTCATATCGATCTGTCTCTACGCACAACC
>JAAEPW010000319.1 GCA_024232355.1 Chloroflexota bacterium
GAGCGACTCGAGCTGGGTTTGGTGTTGGTGCGCCTGGCTCTCAGCCAGCAAGGCCCGGCGTAGCCCGGCGGCCAGGTCTCCTGCGCGTTGAAAACGTTCTTCGCGATGCTTGGCCAGGGCCTTGAGCAAGACTGGCTCCAGCCCCGGCGGCAAGTCGGGCTTGAGTTCAGTGGGCAGGGGCGGCGTTTCGTGGATGTGCTTGTATAGGATGGCCGTGGGCGACTTGCCGATAAAGGGTGGACGCCCCACCAGCATCTCATAGGCCATCACCCCCAGCGCATAGACGTCGGCGCGCCAATCAATCCCTTCGGTCTCTTTTATTTCTGCTTGTTCCGGCGCCATATAGATGGGCGTACCCAGCGTCGCCATCGTCGCCGTCAACCGTGTCCCTTCTGCCGCTCGCACAATGCCAAAGTCCAAAAGCGTCGCTTGCCCCGCGTCGTTTACCATGACGTTGGCTGGTTTGACATCCCTATGCACCAACCCCCGCTCGTGGATAGCGTCCAATGCCTCTGCGACTTGTTCTATGATAAAGACCGTTTGCTCCACCGGCCGCGGCCCTCTAGCCAGCCACTTGTCCAAGGGACTGCCAGGCAACAAGGCCATAGCCAGGTAATGCCGTCCGGCCTCCTCGCCTACCTCGTACATAGTGACGATGCGGGGATGGTGTAATTTAGCCGCTGCTCGTCCTTCCTGGTGAAAACGTTGCACAAACTTGGGGTCGGTAGCGAGATGCGGGTGCAGCACCTTGAGCGCGACGAGCCGGTCTAGTTCGGTGTCGCGTGCTTTGTAGACGACGGCAAAGCCGCCACTGCCGATCTCTTTCAGGATTTCGTATTTGCCCAGGCTGGGCGGTGTTTGGGTCATTGTTGTTTTCCTTTAGATCAAGGCGGTCAAGGCACTCAACTGGCATTTGTAGGCGCAGGTGAGCCAGCGGGGTTGTGCTAGGGGGGATGTTTGGGCCGGTGTCAACGCTACGCCTTTTGTGATATTAGCACAAGTTGTAGGCAAATGCAAGGGAGATTCAAAAAATCACCTTGCTGGAGCCAAGTGTTCCACTTGCAGATTCAAGATGGTGTGACCACGGCATAATAATAACCACGCTCCAGCCAGGCCAGGTCAAAATCGCCCCAGGAGATGCTTTGAGGAGCTTTATCAAAAGCCGGATCGTTGACATAGACGTAATGGTCGTCCATACCGACAACCACGACGGCGTGAGATGTTTTCTCAGACCAGTAAGGGAGTTCGCCAGTATCGAGAAACACAATACAGGGATGGTTGAGGGCAATTTGTTTCTCAAGATCTTCCAGAGAGCTGGCCTCGTAGGTGACGGAAACGCCCAGCCTGATCAGACGTTGGATGTTGGGCGCGGGTGCGCCAAAGGGCTTGATCTCTAACAAACTGAGGAGTCGCTGATAGGGATGCGAGAGATCATAGTATTCCA
>JAAEPW010000320.1 GCA_024232355.1 Chloroflexota bacterium
GCCAGCGTGATGGCAAAAACCGTCGTTACCATCCCCACGAATATCCACAGACGATTGCGGCTACCCATTTTGCCCATCTTGTCCCTCCTCGACTTTGCGTGTATGGACCCTGTACTCCGAACGTACAGGACGGAGTGCCCTGCGTAGCGGTTGCATCACGGCCAGCCCAGAATCCTTCCGCTCGATAGAATATGACCTGCGCACAACGCCCGCGATTACCAGAACGAGGGACAGCACGACCACCGACGCGAACGCCAATGTCGCGCCCGTTTCGGAAACCATCCGGCACAACGTCAAGGTGTAGACGACGAGTGAACCGCTCATCGCCACAAGCAACCCTGTGCCAAAGATCAGTGGGCCGATCGTGTCTCTCCCTAACCGGTGCGCCCTCAACGTCACGCCGGTGGTGGACAGGGCAAAACCGACGGTTGACGCGATGGTCAGCACAACCGCAGCGTCGGCCTCAGCCATCTTGCCAAAGATGGCCAGTGTGTAACAGACGATTGCGCCGACCATCACCGTGAGCAGACCGATGGTGTACGCACCGGTGGTGTAGGCGAAATCCATCATTCCCTTGCTTTTTCTGTGCATTGTTCCTCCTTTGATTTTAGAGTTCCAGTTCATCTTTGCGTGCGCCGACAGTGCCACTCATCAGGAGAACCTCATCTCCATTTGCCAGGGGTGGGTGAGGTCGCTTGAGCCTGTATCTGGGACCATTGTTGCTTGTGTTGTTGGCTCTGCCATAGCCTGGCCGAGTCGCAGACGACACGTAGGACAAAGATCAGTGGCCTCGTCGTCAAATGCGTAGAATGTCCGTCGGCAGTGTCCACACTGGTGCCGGTTCGAGATCGACGATGTGCGTTTTGTCATTTTTGGCTCCTTTCTGGATGGTATCGCTGTTCAATGATGCTGTCACAGCCTGTCATGATCTCTGTCACAGTCTGTCACGATCCTTGTCACGATTTTTATGCCCTGTCACGGTCTGTCACGTCTGTCACGCTGTCACGCTTTTTTGTGCCCAGGGCCAGGGCCGCAAGACCTGGCGTTACCATTCGAGGCGCATTGTTTCCTTCCCCGCTGGTGTTCAGCCATCCGCGATGCGCCCACGCCTGGGCCAATTTGGTCATTGCGTGCTTGCTCATACGGTCATTGTGAGCTTCATAGAGTTTATTGATCGTGAACGCCCCACCCAACTTGTCGAGGGCATAGAGCACCAACGTACGCTCCGTGTCGCTGAGTTTGGGTGCAAAAATGCTGTTGGTCGCAGGAATCGCCGGAACCCAATCGCCCACCGCTTCCTCCGGCACGTAGGCGGTCTGCGCCTTACACCACTTGCCGCCCGCGTTCGTCAGACACATACCGACCCGGTTGATCTTTTCGGCCCCGGTCCGATCGAGAATGATGCTGCTCTCCGTGTGGTCGGTGACGCGAAAGGCGATCCGCGTGGTGAGATTTGCTTTGACCTGGCGGCTTAATACCCCCGCGTCGGGGCGCTGCGTGGCCGCGATCAGAGCGATGCCCGACGCCCGGCTCTTGCGGGCCAGCTCGACCAGGTCGGACATTACAGCAGAATTGGCAAAGTCGGCGATCTCATCTACGACCACCAACAGCAGCGGGAACCGCTTTCCCTCCGGCATCCTGTCCCATCGTGTGACGCGGGCCTCGCGCATCAGCATCTGGCGGTGCTCCATCTCGTGAACGCACCAACGCACCAAGTTGATTGCTTCAGCCTCGGTGGTCGCCACGGGGGAGACCAGGTGGGGCAGTCCGTCGAGGGGCGGAAAGTCGAGCCGTTTCAGATCCACCAAGGCCACAGACAACTCGTTTGGGCTGTGCTTGCGGGCCAGTTGCAGCACCAGGCTGATGATGGTACGTGTTTTGCCCGATCCGGTCGTGCCGCCCACGAGGATCGCCCGTTCGCCTTCGGCCAGGTCGAGCACCACGCCACCGCCCGCGCTTTGACCAAGCAGCACGGTGTAGGTGCCTTTGGGCAGTAGGTCGGGCGTCATTACCAGCCGGGTGGGCAGCCGTTGGCGTTGCATATCTCC
>JAAEPW010000321.1 GCA_024232355.1 Chloroflexota bacterium
CACGCTTATGGCTATTAAGTGATGATGCAGCAAGCACCATATGTGGCCCAAAGTGTCCCAAATTCTGATGAAACCGCCACATCTAGGGACAGTTTCCACAAGACAGAAATGGTTATTAGCGAGTCAAATGACCCACTAGTAATGATAACGCGCTTGTAGAAAATCTACCCGATCATTGCCCACTAGATACACAACTCGGTGTTCCTGCGTCAGTCGGCGGGACCACACCCCAGAGCCTAGATACTTGAGTGGTTCCGGCTTGCCGATCCCCCGAAACGGATCACGTAACACGTCCTCCACAATCTTGAGAACTCGCAAAGCCACCTTGCGGTCTGTTTTCACCCAGTAACCCAAGTCCTCACGAAATTCGGGTTGAAAGACCGTCTCATGTGTCAAGGCCCACCTCGGCGGCAAGCTCCTCAACCGGTTGAGACGCAACCTCACCCCGGCGAGCGTGGGCCAATGCCTCTAACAACCGTTCCGCGTTCTTGGGCGATTTGAGCAAATGCGCCGTCTCCATCAAACTGGATAGCTCATCGGCCGCAATCAAGGCAATCGGCTCGGCTCCCCGTCGTTTCACTATCACTACCTCGCGGTCATCCGTCACCCGGTCCCACAGCGTTGCCAGGTTTGCGCGTGCCTGTGTATAAGTCGTCTCGATTGGCATAACAACCTCCTTTTATCAGTACAGGAACACTGTACAACAATTCGCGCGAGATGTCAAGCGTCTGCTCTATGCACAAGTTCCACCTTGCCGTCAGCCCCGCAGAGTCATTTTGTGTTCAGTGTTCGTTTGCACAGGGGGCACTGTCGAGTATAATTTGGAGGTTGCTTCCCACAATGACCTCAGTGTATTGATGCGCAACAATAGATAGCAATGAACTGTTTCTGTAATTCCATGTTAGCATATGCAACCAAGATGCGATGATTAATGAAAGATGCTGAACGGACTCTACCAACCTTGGGGTCAATAGATCGAGGAATTATGGCTTGGGCTTTGTCTTTTCTGTTTGGTTCTTGTTGCAAGACAATGTTGTATTCTCTAGCCACCGGACAATATTGTAGTGGAACTGGAACAGGGAATACCCAGGGCTGTTCAATTCTAGCTTTCCAAGGCTCTAGCCCTCGCACTTGTCCTGAACCCTGTACCTGTCGGTCCAGGACAGGTGCTGCCAAGTACAGGGTCCCCGAGGGCGATTTGGGGCAGAAAATTACTCACAAGTCGA
>JAAEPW010000322.1 GCA_024232355.1 Chloroflexota bacterium
AGGAATTGACTTTTGGCCTGGTTGGCTACTTCCGCTTTTTCGCGGGCCATTTCCGATTCTTTTTTGGCCTGGGCTAGCGCTTCATTCGATTGCCACAGTTCGGCCGTCCGCTCAGCCACTTGTTGTTCAAGTTGACGACGCCGGTTTTCCACAGAGCGGACTCGCCAACTTACGCCGCCCACAACAAGACCTACCAGCAGCAGTCCCAACCCGCCCCTAAACCACCAGGTTTGCCACCAGGGGGGGGTGATTGTCACCTTAATCGATACCCCTTGTTCATTCCATAGCCCATCATTATTTGACCCTTTAATGCGTAAGGTGTACTGCCCCGGGTCTAAACCCGTGTAACGCCCAAAGCGACGTGTATCAGCAAAATACCAATCCTGGTCTACCCCGGCCAACATATAGGCATATTGGTTGTTCTCAGGATGGGTATAGTTGAGGGCCACATATTCAAATTCAAAAAAATTGTTTTGCCAATCGAGGGTAATTTCTTCCAGTTTCTCGAAAGCTTTGTTTACGATTAGCTCTTCCCCCCCCTGTCTTAACGCGGTGAGATAAACCGGGGGAATAAAATCATTTTCCTTTATCTGATCCGGATAAAAGGCGTTAGCCCCTTCGCCGCCGGTAAACCATATCTCACCATCTTTGGTCTGATGATAGCCCACAGCCCAGAAGGTTCCTGTTTGTACCCCATCGTCCGCCCCGTATACCTGGGGTTCTTTGCTTTCAGGATTAAATTTGATGTACGCGGTTTGGCCTTCAACTGAACCCACTACCCAAAGGTGGCCTGTTCTGTCTTCAAGAATCAAACCTAACATATCAGTTGGAAACGTACCCTCAGCCTGACTATAATGTTCAAATGTGCCGCTCTGCTCATCGAGTTTATTCAGCCCGCCACCCAAGGTACTGAGCCACAGTTCACCCGCTGAGGTACGGGTGATGCCGGTCACCAGGTTATGGCTAATTGTTTCAGGCTGGCCTTCACTATGCAAAAAAGAGGTAAAGGTTTCCGTTGTTTTGTCAAATCTGTTCAGACCCCCACCTGCAGTGCCTAACCACAACAGGTTATCCTCTTGATAGTTGCTCCAAACTGAATTAACGCTGATGCTATGGGGATCGTTGTCATCATGTTGATAATAGATCCAATCCTCGGTTTGTTTATTAAACTTGACCAGCCCGGCATCATGGCTTGTTATCCAAAGAATATCCGGGTTGTGATTATCTTCCTTGATACCCGTAATAAAGGCCCCCAGGGGATATGTTTGAACATAACTTTCCGTCTGCCTATCGAACAGAACAAGATTTCCCGTTTTTTCACCGACCCACATTTTGTCAGCACTATCAATCAACATGACGTAGGGAACTGTGCCGGTCACATCGATGGCGCTAAAAATGTTGGTTTGGGGATCATATTTGCTAAAGCCCGTATCGGTCGTAAACCAGACCAGCCCCTCATTATCTTTTACAACGCCGTGAGCAGCCGAATTGAGCATATCAGGGTTATCAGGATTACGCTCATACAGCCTGAATTTGGGGGCGCGCGGGTCATACTTGGCCACCTCTCCGGAAACAGCCACAAACCACATCACCCCAGAATGATCTTGATAAATTGTTTTGATACCACCTTGGGGTAAACTGGAGGGGTCTTGGTCATTTTGATAACGGGTAAAGTCGTCTCGTGTTTTGTTAAAGCGTGTCACCTTTCCATCCGGATAATGAGCCAGCCATAAATCACCCGCTTTTGTCTCCATAATGCAACTGACGGTCGGGTTAGCCAAACTATTTGGATTGTCCAGATCATGTTGGTAACGGGTAAATGTATCATCCGCTCGATTGAGGCGGTCAAGTCCGGCGGCGGTGCCAACCCACAGCACGCCTTCATGGTCTTGTACAATGGCCTGGACTTGATTATGACTCAGACTATCCACCTCGTGCGGGTCATGAAAATAATGGCCAAAGGTTTGGCTGATTTTATCAAACTGATTCAGTCCATTTTTGGTGCCAATCCACAAAATGCCGGCGCTATCCTCATAAATCGCCAGCACCTCATTATGGCTAAGGCTATTATCATGGGTTGGGTCATGCTGATAACGGGTGAACTGCTCTGTAATGGGGTCAAAACGGTTCAAGCCGGCGGTGGTTCCAATCCATAAAAAGCCCTCATTATCTTCTATCATCGATTGTCCGTACACAAGCGTCCCGATAACATCACTGCTAATACTCTGGGGGTTGCCTGGGTCATGATGATATTGGGTAAAGGTATTCGTCTCTTTATCATACTTGTTCAAGCCACTAGAGAACGTACCAAACCAGAGCAAACCATCCTGCCCCTCTAAAATTTTGGTAATAGTTGGGTCAGAAATACCACTGTTGGCTTTTGTGTAAAGGGAGACGTGCATACCATCCCATTTTGCCAATCCGGTTTGGGTACCTATCCAAAAAAAGCCGTCCCTATCTTGAATGAACGTAGCGTTTGCCGTCTGAGGTGGTATGTCAAATACAATGGACTGAAATTTAACTGGGGCATCCAACTGGTCATTTTCTTGTAGTGTAGGAAAGTATAAACGCTCGAGCCCCGTCCCCGGGGCGGCGCCCCCGAGACCCTGTACTTGGTCGTTCAGGACAAGTGCGGGGGCTACGAGCGAAGCGAGATTTTCTTGAGCATGGCTAACTTGCCCCAAACTAATGTGAACGTTGCTTCCATAACCGGATAACAGGACTAGGATTAAATAGATCACTCGTTTCAATGTGGTTTGCATTGCAGCCTCCTCATGCAAGGTGTACCGGCCTTTTATGGCTAATGCTCTCGGGGTTCTCAGGATTGTGGGCGTAATGCGCCAATAATTGGCATGATGGCGAGCTTTTTCGATTCATAGGTGAGTATTTCGGTCATAAACTCTTCTCGATCACTTACTCCATTTTGTGGCAGAATGGCGGTCTCCCCATCTAATCTGAGAGACAAACAATGAACTTTCTTTTCCAAATTGTACATTCGCCCTCTCGGGCTGTCAAACAGTGCCTACACCAATGAACTCGTTAGTCTCCCCCTCCCCCGCGCCCACCACAGCAAAGCAAAGTCCATACCTAGGCCCTGTCCCCCTCGAAAGGCACAGCAGCCTTATTCCACAATGCCCCCTGAACACTCTCCCCCCAACCCCTCCCCACGCCGTGGTCCATCATTCTTTCACAAGGTTCATTGCCAAGTTCTCTCACGGGAAGAAAGCCAGGTGAACCGAGGGACTGGTCCTCGGTTTCAGCGGCGGCGACCAATGGAGTAGGGGTTGTGCGAGGGAGCAGTGGAGTGATTGGGGTTAGGCCAGGGTTCCTTGGCCGCAACTGGCACTGAAACGACCTGTGCTCTCTCCTATGATTTCGAATGATTTCACAGTGTCTTTACTCTCAATTGTCCGCATCTCGATGGGCCGCTACCATAGTTTTTCACAATGCGGATGCTTTGATGCGTCCGGTGATGAGTTAGGAGACGTCCAAAAACAACTTTGAACTTTTGGCTGCGTTTTCCCTGGGAAACGCGATTCAAACTCGCAAGCTATTTTGGAATAGATCCTTGGGCGCACTTTTACCCCATGGTTCCCTCACTACCTATTCTGTGCATTTTGAGTATAATTCAAACATTACCCACACAATCAAGCAGGAGGCTAAAAATGTGTATTCGAAAAAATCATCGCTTGCTGTTCCTTGCCGGAGTTTTTATGATATGGGCTGCACTGGCCTGCAACGCACCAGGAGGCGAACCACCTCCCACAGCCACGACGCTCCCACCGGCTACCGAAGCATCACAGACACAAATCACCCCCACACCTCCCCCGCCATCCACTGACCCGATTCCCACCGACACCCCCGTTCCCGACGTCTCTGGCCCCGACGGTTGTACTTTTAACTCGGCCTACGTGGCCGATGTCACCATTCCAGACGATACGCCGTTTGACCCCGGAGAAACGTTCACCAAGGTATGGCGCGTGCGCAATTCTGGCACATGTGTCTGGGAACAGGGCACACAGCTGATCTTTCTCGCTGGCGATCCGTTGGGTGGCCCGGCGGCGGTGGACGTCTCGCAAGAAGTAGCCCCCGAAGCCAACGTTGACGTCAGTGTGGATTTTGTAGCGCCCGTCGCGCCAGGAACGTACCGGTCCAACTGGCGCTTGCAGGCCCCAGACGGTACGCGCTTTGGCACCCAGGTTTATGTGCAGATCATTGTGCCCGAGCCGATCACTGAGACTCCCACGCCGACGGAAGCGCCTGATTTACCGGACTTGGTTATCACCCATCTGGAGGTAGACACCGATGACCCCCGGCAGGGTACCCCTCTTTACATCGTCGCCACGCTTCACAACCAAGGCAGTAAAAAAGCCGATGATTTTTACTGGGCGTGGCGGGTCTGCGTGGCCGACGATTGCGAATACACCCGAGCGCCTGGTTCCTTTACCCTAGAGCCGGGAGAAACGATCACCGCTCAGATGGAATATCTCTTTAACGGCTGGGCCACCTATACCACCGATGCGTGGGTAGACTCGGACGAGGAGATCAATGAAAGCGATGAGACCAACAACCTGTACCAACTGGTGATTCCCGTCAAGGCAGAAGGTATGCCAGACTTGATTATCTCATCCGTCACGTTCGCCCCGGACCCGCCCGTCCAGGGAGAGGATACGACCGTGCAGGTCAGTGTTCAGAACCATGGTTCCCAATTTCCCGAGTCCTTCAAAGTCGAGTGGTGGGGTGGAGTAAATTTTACCGAACCCAGTTGTGAATGGACAGTGACTGGTGGCCTGAACAACGACGAGACGACAAATATGATTTGCACGTTTGCGTACACCAGTTGGTACGGCAACATCACCACCCGTGCTAT
Source organism: Chloroflexota bacterium (assembly GCA_024232355.1). The sequence goes on from JAAEPW010000322.1 coordinate 4,871, forward strand.
CTCTGATGTAGGAGATGTCATCACCGAAAATGACGAGACAAATAACACCCTGGACAAAGACACGCCGGTGAACCAGCCATAGGGTGCTGTTCAGAAACAACAAAGACACTATCGCCACGCGATGATCTCAGTCACGTTTGGTTCATCCAATTCAATGACCACGCCACCGCCCTCGGCACGCCAGCGGTCGTGGGGGCGGTGGTTGACCGTTACGCGTTGAACAGATGGGAAATCATTGAGAATCACGATGGGTGGGGCAGTCAATGATCCCGTGATGGTCAGCCGCAGCGCTGTATCATCAGCGGTGTAGAAAATCTCGACCGGTGATACACCCTCGTCGTAGAGCGTAAAGCGTCCCTTGGCAGCCGTATAAATGTGGATTGTCAGGCTCGCACCGCCAGCCTGCTCAACGTGGTCCACTGCCGGCCCCATCGGAATAATTGCGCCGCGCCGGATAAATATGGGCAAGATTTCCAGCGGTGCCGGGTAATTGAGCCAGGTTGGCCCCTCATAGATCTCCCGGCTCCAATAGTCCACCCACTCTCCAACCGGCAGATAGACCATACGCCGACGTGCGCCCTGCTCCAACACCGGTGCGATCAACAAGCTGTCACCAAAGAGATATTCGCTATCCAAATGACGCACATTGGGGTCATGACTATATTTGAGTACCAGAGGCCGCACCACTGGCAGTCCCGTCTGGCTGGCCTGCACGGCAGTGGAATAGATGTAGGGTAACAATTGGTAGCGCATCCTGGCGTACCGGCGAAAGATATATTCGGCCTCTTCTCCAAACTCCCACGGTTCGCGGGGTGTCGTGCCGTGACAACGGCTGTGCGAACTAAAGAGACCAAACTGTGCCCAGCGGACGTACAACTCGGGGTCAGGCTGCCCAAAAAAACCACCAATATCGTGACTGTAAAATGGAATGCCCGACAGGCCAATGCTGAGCGCGGCACGAAGTTGATTCGCCATATGAGAAAATCCGGCAAATGGGTCGCCGCCCCAACAAGTGGGGTGACGTTGCGAGCCAGCCCACCCGGAACGGCTCCACACCAACCCATACCCGGCCATTTCCTCGGTGATCTCGAACACGGCACGGTTATACAAAAGTGGGTATAGATTATGCACTTGTCGTCCGCTCATTCCATTGTGATAAACACCGTCCTCAGGGACTCCCTCGTCAAAATCAGTCTTGAAAACGGCTACACCTTGCTCCAGCAACGGACGGTGGAGCGATTGCCACCACACGACCGCTTCTGGGTTGGTGAAATCCACGATTGCTACCAAGGGAACCATATCGGCCCAAGCATGGACCATGTATGGCTCTCCGTTCTCGTTTTTAACAAAATAGCCCTTTTGACGACCTTGCTCAAAGATGGGCGTATCTCTGGTGACATAAGGTTGTTCCCACAAGCAGAGCCGTAGTCCACGCTCGCGCAACCCAGCGATCATCTGTTCCGGTTCTGGGAAGCGCTCGTCATCCCATTGTAAACTGCACCAGTTCAATGGATCCCCCATCCACCAAGAGTCAATGTGGATTACGTCACAGGGGATGTCGTGGGCGCGCAATTCGTTGGTCACTTGCTCCACCTCGTCCCGATCCTGATAGCCGCAGCGAGACATCCACAGTCCAAAGGACCAACGAGGAGGAATGGGGGCGTAGCCGGTGAGGTCACAGTAATGACGTAGAATATCGGATGGTTCGGGGCCGTAAATGAGAAAGACGTCCAACTCTGGCCCCTCGTGGGTAAAACTGTGGGCCAAAAGAGAGACCGTTGCTAGATCAAAGGTGGTGCGAAAGGTCGTGTTGACGAACAAACCATACCCTTGAGTGGACCATAGAAAAGGGATGTTTTTGTATGTTTGGAGGCGAGAGGTGCCAAACGCATCGGTAGCCCAAAGTTCAAAGTGCTGGCCGACGCGATTGATACGCGCAAATTGCTCTCCCAAACCATATAGATCTTCATTGGCGGTCAGTCCGAACGTTTCGTGTATTGTGATTCGCCCGCTTTCAGAATCGCGTAAAAAACCCAAATCGGTCATTGTGCCATCGGGCGTGCTCTCGCTCACCTCGCGGCAGACGATTCTACCGGCTGCATCCAAGAGACGAATGCCCCAGGGGTCGCGGTCCACATCCAGATGTAGAAACCTGGTCTGAAGTTCTACCCGATCAGATTCCTCGGAAACCGTGAAGGGGACAGGTTCCCATTCCTCTTGCACCAAAAGGTGACTGGGATCTGTATCAAACTTTTCCCACCGGAACTCTTCTGGTCTCATACGCAACCGCACGATTTGGGGTGTGATAAATTCCAACGTAATCTTGACCGGGGTGCCCGCATCGGTCTCGGCATAGAACAGTACACCATGTGGCGTGCGCTCAAAGTCACGCCAACGCGCTACACGCTCATAGTTAGGAGCAGATGTGACGATATCCATTGAATACCCGGTAACCGGCTTGTTTCAAATAGTCATGCATAATTATAATTGACCAAGTGTGAAATCACGCGCAAGGGGAAAGAGTATCGCGGGTCAAGAAATACACGATGTGAGGTGCATCGTCTGCAACGAGAACTATCTAGCATGCTATCGTACACGCCCGCTACAGCAGTTCCCATTTTGTAGCCACGATTTTCAGAATCGCGCACATTATACCGCATCAGTTATCTTGCGGGATTGCGAATGCGCGCTCGCGAATGCGCGCTTGCTATTACGCGCTATCCCCGGCCAAAGCCATAATCACAGCGTACACGGCCAGTAAATCGGCGTTGCCCATCTGGCTCAAAGATTCTTCCAAAACAGACACTATGGTCGCGCGTTGCGTTGGGTTTTCCATCAATGCCAGGCTGTCTGGGTCAGGATACCAGCCCACATCGTGCAACTTGTCGCGCGCTATGTCAGATTTTGTGCCGTACAAATCACGATCGCGCAATACGGCTCCGCAACTTGGACAAACCAATATGCTGGTCCCATCAGATGCCCTAAAGGCACCGTCGGCATCTTGAACGACGGTTCTGCCGCATTTGTGATAAAGCACTAGCTCAGTTTGTTCAGTCATCATCACCCCTCCCTAGATTGTTGTTCTCTGCTCTACAGTCTAGTATAGCACATCAATGCCAAGAAGAAAAATCGAAATATGAGCGGTTGTTGATTGTTATTAGTATCTTTGTATGTTATACTGCCCAACATCAAAGGGCAAGGAGACTGAATTGACAAACAAACAAGAGAGCAAAAAGAAGCGCTGGCGCACGATGTTTGCCCTTGCGTTTGGATACTTTATAGACCAAGGCGAAGGGCAAGCGATGTCGGTGCTTTTTCCAACCCTGCAAAATCTTTGGGGCCTCAACTATACAAATCTAGGCACCATCGGCACGATCCGAAATATTCTCCAATCTATCAGCGCGCCCTTTTGGGGATATGCATCGGATAAACTCTCGCGGAAAAAGGTGATCGTGTTTGGTACAGGAATCTGGGGCATTTGGACAGCCTTTTGCGGGCTGAGCCAGAATTTGGGACAACTACTCGCGATCCGCGCTATTTCTGGCATTGGATTGGGTTGTCTGATGCCGGCAACATTCTCCCTGATGTCCGACACGTTTCCCCCGAAACAACGTGGTCGCGCGCTCGGCGTATTGGAAGCCATTGGCGTTCTCGGTATTGTGGTGGGCACATTGGGGTTGGGTATGTTGGCATCTCCGGTGTTGTGGCGTTGGGGCTTTTTCAGCCTGGGGATATTTAGTGTCGTGTCGGGTTTGGTGGTATGGTTTCTGGTGGATGAGCCAGTTCGGGGAGCCTCTGAACCAGAACTGGAAGGCAAAATCACCAAAGAGACAGCGGACAAGTACGGGATGAAACTCTCAGACCTTTCCAAAGTGTTGGCCATACCCACGATTTGGGTGGCTATCTTGCAGGGTTTGGCAGGATCAATGCCGTGGGTCGTGATGGGACTGTACCTCATCACTTGGATGGTCCGAGGTCTCGGCGTCAGCGAGCAGGATGCCACTATTGCATTTGCCGGTATTGTGATCGGGACAGCGCTCAGCAATGTGATCGGAGGTGTGTTGGGAGACTGGGCGGAGCAGCGCAGTCCCAAATATGGTCGCGCGTTCATCGGGCAGGTTTCGGTGTTTAGCGGGATACCCTTAACCTATCTCTTGTTCACCCAAACAGAAAACTGGTCATTTGGGACAATTGTCCTCTTGTGTTTTTTGACCGCATTGCTGATCAGTTGGCCGGGCAAGGGGTCCAAGGAACCGATGATGCAGGGGGTTGTGCCGCCCGAGTTGCGCGCGTCGGCGTTTGCAATGACGACCTTTGTGGAGAGTGGATTTGCCGCTATTGCGGCCTATGTTGCAGGGGCATTGGCCGACCGTATTGGCCTCACCAATGCCATGATCTGGACGATTCCCTTTCCCTGGTTGATTTGCGGGGCGCTTTTCACCCTCTTTTACTGGTCCTATCCCCGAGATTCGCAAAAGCTTCGGGCCTTGATGGCAGAGCGAGCCAAAGAATTGGAGAACACAAAACTATCAGGGGATTTGCATAGGAGAAAATTACAATGACGAATACACAAGAATACGCCATCTCGCACTGGCAAGATACAGACGAAATTCTGGCCCAGCTTGACCGGCTGGTGAAATCACCGATGCAGCCCATTCGCCGCGACAAGATGAAAGAGTACCTGGATTATTTCGCAACCCGTTGCACCCGCTCCAAAAATCTGACAGACCAAGCAAAGCAACTTATCCCTGGAGGCGTGCAACATAATTTGGCTTTTAACTATCCATTCCCTTTGTGTATCGAAAAGGTGGACGGAGCCTACATGTGGGATGTGGATGGTAACCAGTACATAGATTTCTTGCAGGCTGGTGGAGCGACGGTACTGGGCAACAATTACAAACCCGTCCAAGAAAAGGTCATCGAAATCATTCGCGAGTGCGGGCCGACGACCGGATTATTCCACGAGTATGAATACAAATTGGCGCAGATTATCAACAAGCATATGCCCGCCGTAGAAATGTTTCGCATGTTGGGCAGCGGTACAGAGAGCGTGATGGCCGCCATCCGCGCGGCACGGGCATTCACCGGCAAGAAAAAAGTGATCAAGGTCGGCGGCGCTTATCACGGGTGGAGTGACCAGATGGTTTATGGACTCCACATCCCTGGCACAAAACGGATGGAAGCAACCGGCATCCCGCGTGGTGCCAGCCGTCATACGCAAGAGTTCTATCCAAATAATCTGAACCAATTGCGACGGTTGATGATACTCAATCGTCTGCGTGGCGGCACGGCGGCCGTCATCGTTGAGCCGTTGGGGCCTGAAAGTGGGACGCGCCCCGTTCACCGTGATTTTAATAGACAAGTACGAGAACTGTGCGACGAGTTCGGCGCAGTGTTGATCTTTGATGAAGTGGTAACAGGATTCCGCTTGGGGATGGGCGGCGCGCAAGGGTATTTTGATGTCAAGCCTGATTTGACCGTGTTCGGCAAGTGTATCACCGGCGGGTATCCAATGGCGGGCGGCGTCGGTGGGCGGCGCGAGGTTGTGGAACATTTTGCCCCCGGCATCGACGGAACAGGCGAACGCGCGTATGTTGGCGGGACGCTTTCGGCCAACCCGTTGAGCTGCGCGGCAGGCTATTACGCCCTGCTCGAAATGGAGCGTACCAACGCTCCCGTCATCGCTGGGCAGGCCGGAGACCGACTGGCAAAGGGCTTGCAAGAGATCATTGATCGCCACGAGCTGCCGTTTGTGGTTTACAACCAGGGCTCGATCGTTCACCTAGAAACTTCGGGTGTGATGCTGCTTGACTTTAAGAATCCGCTCAAGTTGATGCGAGAGGTCAAGCCGCGCAAGCACATGATGGAAGAGATGGGAGCTGCTTTTATGGCTGAAGGTATCGTGACCCTGGCGGGCAGCCGTCTGTATACCAGTATGGCAGATACCGACGAGGTGATCGAAAAGGCGTTGGCTGGCTTTGAGCGCGTCTTGAGCAATGCTAAAGACGTGTGACGAGTGTCACGTAGAAATAAAGAATAGGAGAGATAAGACAATGACAACCCAAACCAAAAACCAAGAAAAAAACAATCTGCTCTTGTTGCCGCATCCACGTCACCTGGCCCAGACAGGGCAAACTCTGACACTACCGAAAACCGGGTTGATTGCGCTGGATGCGCCGGACGTGCAGGCTTTGCGATTTACGGGCATATCCTTGCAAACTGCGCTCTGCAAGCATAGTATCAATTACGAATTGGCAGCAAGAGCGGCCGTGCCTCAAGTTCAGACATGTATCCAACTGAGCGTCGTGCCCGGCAGCGTTGGTCATCCGGAGGGTTATGAACTCACCATCACCAGCGAGCATATCCACATAGTTGCTGAAACACCAGCCGGTGTCTTTTACGCTGTGCAGACCCTAAAGCAACTTTTGCAGCAAGCCGGATCCAACTTGCCCACGTTGCGCTGTCGTGACTGGCCTGATTTTGCCAACCGGGGCTTGATGCTCGACATCAGCCGAGACAAGGTACCCACGATGGATACACTATATGCTCTGGTGGATATGTTGGCAAGTTGGAAGATCAACCAATTACAACTTTATACCGAACACACCTTTGCTTACAGTAAACACCCCACTGTGTGGGCCACAGCCTCGCCCATAACGGGAGAAGAGATACTGGCACTGGATGATTATTGCCGCCAACGATTCGTCGAGTTGATTCCCAACCAGAACGCCTTTGGGCATATGACCCGTTGGCTGGTCCATGATGAATACAAACATCTGGCCGAAGCACCCGAGGGCGCTCAAACTCCTTGGGGCTTTTTCGAGCCCAAGCCGTTCTCCCTATCGCCCGCAGTGCCAGAAAGTCTGGATTTGGTGCGTGACTTGCTTGACGAGTTATTGCCTCATTTTAGCAGCCGCCAGGTGAACGTTGGTTGTGATGAGACCTATGACGTTGGGCAAGGTCTGAGCAAAGAATTGGTCGCTGCCACGAGCGTTGGGCACGTCTATCTCGAGTTCTTGCTCAAGATTTACCGAGAGGTCAAAGCACGCGGTTATACGATGCAACTCTGGGGTGACATTATTATGGAGCATCCCGAACTCGCTCCCCAGTTGCCACGGGATGTGATCGCCCTCGAGTGGGGATACGAAGCCGATCACCCGTTCGACGAACATGGTGCTATCTTTGCCGCATCCGGCGTTCCGTTCTATGTGTGCCCTGGAACGTCAAGTTGGCGCACCATCGCCGGACGAACCGACAACGCCATGGAGAATTTATTGAACGCAGCCGAAAATGGACTAAAACACGGCGCGGTGGGCTATCTCAATACCGATTGGGGAGATGAAGGGCACTGGCAGCCACTACCGGTCAGTTATTTAGGCTATGCCTATGGCGCAGCCATTTCTTGGGCCCTTGATGAGAATCGCGATCTGGCATTGCCTAAATTGCTTGACGAGTATGTCTTTCACGACACAGCAGGCGTGATGGGGCAACTGGTCTACGACCTGGGCAACGTCTACCAAGTTGCTGGCCCCAAGATTCACAACTCGTCGGTCTTGTTCAACATTCTCCAATCTCCGTTGGAACAATTGCTGCCCCAATCAGGGAAAATGGAAAAAGCTATGGCAACTGTTGATTCCGTGATGGCACGCTTGCAAGAGGCCCAAATGCAAGGCGAGGATGCCGAGCTGATCCAGCGTGAGTTTGTGTGGGTGGCTGATATGCTGCGCCACGCTTGCCGTCGCGCTATCTGGGTTTCAGGTGATGCCAATAGTCCAGAAAACACTGAATTGCGCCAACGTCTTGTCCAGGACATCGAGCGCCTACTGGCGGAGCATCGTGCTATCTGGCACGCTCGCAATCGCCCTGGAGGTTTTAAGGAAAGTCAGGCACGGTTGGAAAAGGTGCAGCAAAGTTACCAATAGATGGTACTCTTGGGACGCAAAAAAACGCAGATTTGTGTTGAGCTTGATAAACCAGCCCAAATCTCAGCAATTCTCATTTTGACTTTTGCAGTGCAACTCAACGCCATTTTTGGTTTTTCAACGAGCAGTTTTTCCAAGAATCAGGGGGAATCTTCCCACTCGAACTTGAATTTCCAACCAAATCAGCACCCAGATTTATCCCAGAATGAAATCAGACCATTTTCGCCAAGTTACGGTGAGTGATTTGACCATTGA
>JAAEPW010000323.1 GCA_024232355.1 Chloroflexota bacterium
GACCTGGCCGAGCGGCTGGTCGAGTGGGCCTGCTCCGAATGCGGGGCCGGTTATGAGGATGCCATCGTGCGCCTGCGCGGCAAAGACCTGGAACGGCTGGACATCAACGACAAGCTGCGACTCGTGCAATTCATCCACGTCAGCTTGCGCTTGCACGAGCCGATATTGCCCCAGGATTGGAAAGAACTGGTGGCGCAACGGTTCTGGGAACGCTGGCTGGAATGATTGGACGCGAATCAAAATAACGCTTGTCAACACCAACCAGGTAAAAGCGGATAAAATTTGTCCCAAAACTAACGTGCGCCCTTTGATCAAGGTGCATTTTGTGGTATACTCTAAAAACGATAAGCTGCCTGTAAGGAGATTTGTGTTATGGTAAGCACCGACCTGTTGGAAATTCTACGTTGCCCGGTGTGTGTCAGCGGTCCAACTCGCCGATCAGGGGACGACCCCGGACGGTTGGACCTGGTCCAAGAGACCTGGCTGATATGCACCGAGAACGGGTGCCGCCACCAGTATGCCATCCGGGACGACAGTGCCGGCGTGGTTCTTGCCGAAGGGGCCAAGTGGGTCGAGGTAGAGGTAGCCAACTAGCCAATCCCGCTCGGGCAAGATTCAGACGAAC
>JAAEPW010000324.1 GCA_024232355.1 Chloroflexota bacterium
CCCAGCCATCGACAGCGGTCTGAACAGTGCCATCACCGTGACTACCGACCTGGATGGCAATCCTCGCCTTGTGGATGGCGACTTGGATGGTACTGCCACAGTCGATATGGGCGCTTATGAACGCCAACTGTGTTTTGTCGAAGCCAATGGCGATAATAGCACCGACTATAGCAGCGATGATGCCAGCGCCATCCAGCAGGCCGTGGATGCGGCCGCGCCGGGCGACGTGCTCAAGATCGCCGGGAGGTGTGCGGGGGTGCAAACGCGGGTTGGCCTGACCCAGACTGTTTATATCAGCCAGGCTCTCACCCTGCAAGGCGGTTATACCTATACCAACTGGCTGGCATCGCCCGATCTCGATCTGTATGCAAGCACCCTGGATGCTCAAGGGAATGGCCGGGTGGTCTATATCCCCGCCGGAATTACTGTGACCATTTCTAACCTGATCCTGATCAATGGCAGCAGCGACGTGGGTGGTGGAATTTACTCTGCAAGCCCGCTTACGGTGACTAGTGCGCTCATCTATAGCAACACTGCGGGGAGCAACGGCGGCGGCTTGTTCCTGGATGGTAGCAGCACGCTGATCAGCAATACCCACATTTACAATAATGCGGCACAATCGGATGGCGCGGGTATGTATATTTCTGGCGGTACACTCACCTTAAACCAGAGCCAGGTGTATGACAATCATACCCTGGGCAGGGGCAATGGCGACCGAGGCGGCGCGTTCTACGCTGGGGGGGCTACAGTCGTGTTGGAGCGCAGCGCGATTTATGCAAACAGCGCCGGGGCCGGTGGAGCTTGGGTTAGTAGCGGTGGTCTGATCACGGTTGCGCACAGCGCCATCTATCAAAATGATGCTAGCTATCACCCCGGCATGTTGCAATCTGGGGGCACTATACTCACCATCAACAATAGTACGGTCAGTGAAAATGGACATGGCGACGAGGGCGCTATCCGCAGTTGGGATCACGCGGACAACAAGGTTATCCTCATCCACAGCACCATTGCCGATAACCAGGGGGTTGGCGTAGAGATCTTTAGCGGCGCACTGGTGATGACGAATACGTTGTTAGCCAATAATGACAATGGCAACTGCTTACACGCCGGGGGGAGCATTAGCTCTAGAGATTATAACATTTCCAGCGACGCTACTTGCCCCCTGACAGCGACGCACGACCTGACAAACACCGTTCCTTTGCTGGACACCCTGGCCGACAATGGCGGCGAGAGTCTTACGCACGCCTTGCTGCACGGCAGTCCAGCTATTAACCACATTCCTTATGGGGTCAATGGTTGTGGGGGCGAGTTCTGGCAAGACCAGCGCGGCATGACGCGCCCGCAGTTGGGTCAATGTGACGTAGGCGCATATGAAATGCAGCCGCTTTGCCTGGTGGGAACGACGTTGTTTGTGGACCAGGATGCGGGCGGCCTGCAACATGGCGGCAGTTGGGCGGACGCCTATACCGACCTGCAAGACGGGCTTTTCGCCGCCGCTGCCTGCACGGGGACCGAGGAAATCTGGGTCGCTACCGGGGTCTATACCCCCGGCGCAACCGTCAACCATACTTTCCAATTGCTGGACGGGGTGGCAGTCTATGGCGGCTTTGCGGCCACCGAGACGCAGCGCATCCAGCGCGACTGGCAGGCCAACCCGACTGTGTTGAGCGGCGATATCGGCGGGGATGACACCACCGATACCGATGGCGTAGTGACCGACACGGCCAATATCACGGGCACAAACAGCTACCACGTGGTGACCGGCAGCGGCGTGACC
>JAAEPW010000325.1 GCA_024232355.1 Chloroflexota bacterium
CAAATTGGATAAAAAGGGGTAAATGAGCACTGTTGCATAGATTTTTTGCCGTGCTTGCGCTTTTTTCAGGCAAAAAATCTTGCCATAAGATGCTTAACGGAGCAGTTTTCTGGTGCTCCCCCAAGATTTGTATGCGCCCCTATGCACATCACAGTCACTGACTTTTTAGCTTCACCCCAAACCTGTCTTCTTCTCGCATCTCCCGATATGCGCAGACTAGAGGATGCTGTTAATGAACTACTGGCGCTGTACGACTGGTTGTGCTTGCCTGTGGGCCAGGAACTGAGCAAGGTGTTGCTCCCAGAACCACCCAGCACCGTCCCCACACGACCGACCAGTGGATGAAAGCCCGTCTCAGTGAAATGGCCCCTGGCCCCGTGCTGTGTACTGAGACAGATTTACTCTTTGAGCCAACTCTCAAGCTGGATCCCTTACGGCTGATGCGCGACGCCAGCAAGGTGATCCGACTGGTAGTTGCCTGGTCTGGAAGTTACACAGAGGATGTGCTAGCTTACGCTGTGCCCAAACACGGTCACTACCGTACCTGGCGCAATCCAGGAGTGTCCATCTCAGTTCTTGAATAAATCAGTTACGCATTACGTTTCACGCATTACGTTTTACACATTACGTTCAAGGAGCCATTATGCGCTACCGTGACCTGATTCAATTTGACCCCATCGAAACCATTATTCAATTGCGCGATGCCGACCGGGAGGATGCGGCCCGGCACTTGATCCAAACCTACGTCGTCTCTGATCGTATGGCGGATCAGCTTGCCAACGTTGTGATTCCCCAACTCCAGTTCCTGACCCCACGTGATAATAAAGGCGTGCTCATCGTCGGTAACTATGGCACGGGCAAGTCTCACTTGATGGCCGTGATCTCGGGTGTGGCCGAATATGCTGATCTCGTGCCTGTCTTGAGCCATCCAGATTTACAGGATGCAGCCCAGACGATTGCTGGTCGCTTCAAAGTGGCCCGGGCAGAGATCGGTGGTGCACTGGCAGTCTGCGTGACATCCTGCTACGCGAGTTGCAAGTCGCGCTGGAGCAATGGGGCATACAATGGACGTTCCCGCCAGCGGACCAGGTGACCAACAACAAGGACGCGATCATTGCCGCCGTGGCTGCTTTCCAGGAGCGTCACCCCGACCACGGTATTCTGCTGGTAGTGGACGAGTTGCTCGATTACCTTTGCACGCGCGAGGAGCGCCAATTGATCCTCGATCTGGGCTTTTTGCGTGAATTGGGTGAGGTAGCGGCCCTGACGCCCTTTCGCTTTTTGGGTGGTTTGCAGGAAACCCTCTTTGACAACCCTCGTTTTGCCTTTGTGGCCGAACAACTGCGACGGGTGCGCGATCGTTTTGAGCAAGTGCGCATTGCGCGTGAGGATATCGCCTACGTCGTTGCCCATCGCTTGCTTTGCAAGAGCGACGAGCAGATCGCCCGCGTCACGGAACACCTGCGTCAGTTCGCGCCTCTCTATGGGCGGTTGGCCGAACGGCTGGAAGAGTTCGCCCAGTTGTTCCCCATCCACCCAACCTACATCGAGACTTTTGAGCATGTGTACGTTGTTGAGCAGCGGCAGGTGCTCAAGACTTTCAGTCTCGCTATGCGCGATCTACTCGACCAGGAGGTGCCCGCGGACCAGCCAGGGCTGATTGCCTACGATCACTACTGGGATGTACTGCGTGAGAATCCCAGTATGCGCGGGCTGCCCGGTGTGGCCGAGGTTATCGATAAAAGCAATGTATTGGAGGGGCGTATCCGCAACGCCTACACCCGCGCGCTCTGCGCGTTATCCACGCGCTCAGTGTCCACCGGCTGACCACCAGCGATATCTATGTGCCGCTGGGGGCTACGCCAGAAGAACTGCGTGATGATCTCTGCCTGCACACGCGCTTGCCCGAAGCCTCGGCCGAGTTCTTGCTTGACCAGGTACAGGTGGCGCTGCGCGAGATCATGCGTACTGTCAGTGGACAGTACATCTCTTATAACGAGGCCAACGGTCAATACTACCTGGACGTCAAAAAGGACATTGATTTCGATGCCAAGATCGGCGAGCGCGGAGACTTTATCAATAACGTTGACCTCAATCCTTACTTTTTCGACGCGCTGCGCCGGGCGCTCAATCTGAGCGACACGACCTACGTCACCAACTATCGCATCTGGTTCTACGAACTGCCCTGGACTGAACACAGGCTAAGGGAGTTCCAGAAAAATAATGGTAACCGTTCAGGGGGTATAACGCCCCCGATGACTTATCCAACAATCACAGTGTCTCCTGGGAGTAGGGATGGAGC
>JAAEPW010000326.1 GCA_024232355.1 Chloroflexota bacterium
GCTTGCTCACCAAGACCTTTGGCGTGGATGGGGGAACGATCATTTTGACCCCGACCAATGGGTTCCATCCTGGCGAGTTGGTGCAGGCCACGGCCACCACCGGCACGCTCAGCCTGGCCGGTATGGCGCCCATCACGCCGACGGTGTGGCAGTTCTGGACCGCAGTGGATGGCGGTTGGGGCCAGTTTGCCGCCAGCGGCAACAACTTTGGGATAGGGAGTGATGCTACTTGGAGTGTGGCGCTGGGAGACGTGGATGGGGATGGCGACCTCGACCCCGCTGTCGGGAACAGGGACGGACAGAACGTGGGCGTTCTGCACGGCGGCGACGGGACCTTTGGCAGTGGCAACAACTTTGGGACGGGGAGTGACGCTACTTGGAGTGTGGTGCTGGGAGACATGGACGGCGACGGCGACCTGGACGTGGCCGTGGGGAACGCAGGTCAGCAGAACGTGGTCTACCTGAACGACGGCGACGGGACCTTTCCTATTAGCACCACCTTTGGGACGGGGAGTGACAATACGTCTAGTGTGGCGCTGGGAGACGTGGACGGCGATGGCGACCTGGACGCGGCCGTGGGGAACTTTACTGGACAGCAGAACGTGGTCTACCTGAACGACGGCGACGGGAGCTTTGGCAGTGGCAACAACTTGGGGCCGGGGAGTGATTGGACTGTGAGTGTGGCGCTGGGAGACGTGGAGGGCGACGGCGAGCTGGACGCGGGCGGGGGGAACAGATATTTTGTGTCTCAGAACATGGTCTACCTAAACGACGGCGACGGGAGCTTTGGCAGTGGCAACAACTTTGGGCCGGAGAATGACTGGACTCGGAGTGTGGCGCTGGGAGACGTGGACGGCGACGGCGACCTGGACGCGGCCGTGGGGAACAGTGGGCAGAACGTGGTCTACCTGAACGACGGCGACGGGACCTTTGGCAGTGGCAACAACTTTGGGACGGGGAATGACAGTACGTATAGTGTGGCTCTGGGAGACGTGGACGGGGATGGCGACCTCGACCTTGCTGTCGGGAACGAAAGCCAACAGAACGTGGTCTACCTGAACGACGGCAACGGGACCTTTGGCAGTGGCAACAACTTTGGGACGGGGAGTGACGGGACGGTTAGTGTGGCACTGGGAGACGTGGACGGTGACGGCGACCTGGACGCGGCAGTGGGGAGCTATAACGGACAAAACGTGGTCTACCCGAATGTGCCTGATCTTGCAATTAGCAAAGCCGTTATCCCAACCAGCGCTATGCTCGGACAGCCCATCACCTATACCCTCACTTTCTCCAATGCGAGCAGCGGCAGCGACACGGCCAGTGGCCCCATCACCATCACCGACAACATCCCCGTCAGCGTGACGGCGGGCAGCCTCAGCTATGTCAGCACTGGCGCGGCCGTCACTGCCACGGGCAGCATCAGCTACGTCTGGAACGTGGAGGCGTTGAGCGCGGGCGAGTGGGGTGTGATCACCGTCACCGGTGTGCTCAGCCAAGGCCTGTCTGCAGGCCCGTTTAGCAACACCGCCACCATCGCCAGCGCGGAGGGGGATAGCGACGCGCTCAACAACAGCAGTACGGTGAGCGTGACGGTGCAGAACGTCGCACCCGTGGCTCGTGACGACGGCGGGGCGAATTACACCACCGACGAAGACACGGCCTTTACTACCGGGGATGCCTTGAGCAACGACTCTGACTCGAATGGCGACACGCTGTCGGTGGACAGCATCGACACCACCGGCACGCAGGGGCAAGTGACGGACAATGGCGACGGCACCTTTGAGTATGACCCCAACGGTCAATTCGAGAGCCTGGCGGTAGGCGAGCAGGCTTTTGATACGTTCGCCTACGTCGTCAGCGACGGTGCTCTGACCGGCACGGCCACCGTGAGCATCACGATCAACGGGGTCAACGACTCGCCGTTGACCTTGGACGACACCTTCACCGTCGATGAGGATAGCATCGACAACTCGCTCGACGTGTTGCTCAATGACTTTGATAGAGACGGCGACACGCTGACGATCTCTGCCGTTGGTCCGGTATACAGCGGCGGCGGCACGGCGGTCAACGGCGGCACGGTCATCACCTACACGCCGCTGGCGGACTTTTATGGCGTTGAGACCTTTACGTACACCATTGGCGATGGCAACGGTGGCTTTGACACTGGCGTCGTCAGCGTCATAGTCGAGCAAGGCGCTGTGGGCAATAATCCGCCGGTGGCCGTGGACGATACCGCCGTCACTGCCTGGGCAACGCCGGTCACCGTTACCGTGCTCGATAATGACAGCGACCCAGACAGTGACACAATCTCCGTCATCGCCGTGGGCGCAGCTGCGAACGGCACGACGGCGTACTCGAACCCTGTCGTCACCTATACGTCTGATGTGGGCTTTACGGGGACGGATAGCTTTAGCTATACCATCAGCGACGGGGAGGACAGTGACACGGCCCTCGTCACGGTCACCGTGGCCCAGGCACACTTTGTCATCGACGCCGACGATCCGACGGACGTCAGCCTCGATCTGCCCGGCGCTTGTAGCACAGATATTCAAGCCACTGTCGGAGCAGTGCCCATAGATATGGACGTGCTTTACAACCCAGTACCAGCACCTGTCATCTGGCCGCCCAATCACGAATTTGTCGGCTGTGCATTCACGCTGAACGCATACCAGGACGGTGTGCCCCAGGATGATCTCGACTTTGACGTGCCTATCTCTGTCACCCTGACGTACGAAGATCCCAGCATCGTCGGGTTGGACGTGGACAGTATGCGGCTCTTTGCGCAGGATGAGGATAGCGACGTGTGGTCCACCGATGGTATCACGCGGGAAAGCCTCGACCCAGTCGCGCGTCGTCATACCTCCCGGGTGGGGCACTTGACGCTGTTCGCTCTCTTTGCACAGCCAGAGCCCGCGCTCTACGTCTACAAATCAGTAGACACCGGCGGGCTGGACCCGGTGCCGCTGGGCAGCGTGGTTACCTATACCCTGGTCATCGACAACCGCACCGACGCCGTTGCCAGCAGCGTGGTGCTGACCGATCCTCTGCCCTCTGCCGTGACCTTTGACGATTGGGTGATGTACGGCGGATCGGCAATGCTGCCACCGCCGGGAACGGTAAACCTGCCGCCCGTCACCGTCGAGTGGTCACCGGGCGACATTGCCGCAGGCACAGCGTATACGCTGTCCTTCACGGCCAACGTCATCACCGACACCCAGTTCGCTGGGGACACTGTCGTCAATACCGCCTACGTCATCGCCGACAATGCCGACCTCGACTCTGACTCGGTCAGCTTTAGGATCGAAGGCGGAGAATCGTACATCTACTTGCCGTTGATACTGCGGAACGCAGGATCGTGATGCGGAACGATTGATCGTGGTATGACGTAAACTTCAAGCCCCCCGGCCTCTTTCGAGACCGGGGGGCGATGTCAATATGCACCAAAAATGAGACAGCCCCTTACAATCGGGGCGGTCTCGGTTTGCGTCCCAAGGTCACAGTTCCATCTGGCGCTTGATCTCGAACGGGCTAGCGCGCTGGCAAGACCGGACACTTGGCAGAAGCGCATAAAATTTGGAAGGTTTTTGGAAGGTTTGTGACCCATTTTGTAAGGCGTTTGGAAGGTCGATGTGGTACACTATTGTCAGACAGTAACGAATGCCTGATTTTAATCAGAATCAAGCTTCTTGGTCTTGAGACAGACCGGAGGGCTCGAATTCCTCCTTTTGGTGCCCGCTGGCGGGGGAGCTGGTCACTCTCCCGCTGGCGGGAAGAGTTTGCCACGATAATGTGGCTTTATGAGCGTGAAAGGAGACGAGTCTATTACCCTAGATACAGCACGTCAAGCAACCAAAAACCTCGCACCAGTTTTGTGTTTTTCAACCCATAACTAACAATAGAAAAGGAGCAAAAAATGAACATCAAACCATTGTTTAGAATATCATTGATCCTAACCGTCGCCTTCCTGGCGAC
>JAAEPW010000327.1 GCA_024232355.1 Chloroflexota bacterium
CTGTGAGGGCCGCCGAGTCAGTTGCCATTTCGTTATCGGTCATGGATGCCGAGCCAACTGCCGAGATCAAGCAGATCTGCAGGACAGTTGGCCACTGGAATGCCATTTGCTGGAGTCCCGATGGGCCCTCAGCTGCCGCCTCCAGTGTTGAAGATGAGTCCGCCTGCCACACATGGCTGGGCTGCTCAACAACCAGGAGTGCTGGCTCCACGAGGGTCAGATGCTGAATCAATTGCTGGATCAGCCGGGAGCAAAGGTTGCAGGGACTGATGGCCGCCACTGGCTATTGGACTTGGCATCGTCCAGCTGCTGGTCCTCTGTGACGCCGCTCCGATAGTGAGTCGAGCAGTCAGCATGAGAGTGTCTCTACTCCTAGGCGTGATCCACGCCATCGCAGTCACTGACCGCGTAGTCAGAGGCGAGGTGGCCCATTTGGACAGCAAGCGCCGATGTTTGCGCCACCGGGTATTTCTACTTGTCAGTACCCGCAGCAGGTGATGTCGACGCGTAGCCTGGGGGCTAAGTCAAAGACTAATATCCCGATCCATGTGTCTCCTACCCAGCCGCCCACTGGAGGCGCCGCTAAACGACAGGCCATGGATTCAGGACCGACACCTTCAGCACATGCTGGGGATAGCCCGCCGCGCCGGAGAACCCAACCTTGGTAGGCCACCACACACTGCATTTGTGATGACCCCGCCCACGTCTACAGTGCTGGGGCATCGCCCGACTGAGCAGACCCAATGCGAGTCTCGCCGAGAAATTGCATGAGGCCAATGCGAATTGAGAGAAGATGCAGCTACGTTTGCTTCGGCTGAGCCAACGGGCAATGGTACACCCATCCCATATTTGGTTAACCCACAATCCGATATGACTCCGCCAATTCGCGAGCATCAAACTGTCAGATGCGCCATCGGCTTTAATCGTCGCACTGACTACTGGGGTGATGACGCCTCTTTGCAGCAGCGTCCTCGACCGACTGCAACCGAGCGCCGAAGGCGCATGTTTCTTCAAGCTGATGGCCAGCGCACTGCCGCCAGCAGTGAAGCTAGTTCACACACTCTCACTGCTGCGCCGGCTGGTTTCGAAACTACCCAAGTCCTTCGGCAACGGGCACTAGAGACCATTAACA
>JAAEPW010000328.1 GCA_024232355.1 Chloroflexota bacterium
AACCTAAAAACAGCGGCAAGGGTGAAAAGCCCTTGCCGCTAGGAGGATATAGGCGGGTCGAGGAGCCCGCCGAAATCGCGTTCATAACTTGAAAAGCCAACAGAAAACGCGGATCATAAACGCCCCGACTGAATACTGCACACGATACGCTGCCGCATCCACGATTGGCAACCATCGAAAGTCTATGCCATCGTTGGCGGGCGTGGTCATTTCACCAGTTTGGTATCGGTGAACCACACGCGCAAAACAATAGTCAGGACGCCCATCAGCAACGAGACGATAGCCCCGGCGGTAAAATTGCCCGCGTCGAAAAACGGCGCAAGCAGGCCCAGGACGCCCATCACGAA
This sequence comes from Chloroflexota bacterium, assembly GCA_024232355.1. Next base: position 348 of record JAAEPW010000328.1, read on the forward strand.
TTCGATAATACCTAGCCACACCATTTTAGACGTATACCACTTTTTGGTCATTATGCCTCCTAATTCTCTATACCGGGTTTGATTTTCTAGGATGCACCGAATGAGCGGCTATTATTGACACACCTCTTTGCAGCATCCAGGCGTACCGGTTCGAGTGTCGCCGCTTCCCCGCCTACCTACAATAATAGCACACGCCCTGGCGGTTGTCAAGAAAATAGCGACGTCCAAATAAAAATGCGCCTTTCGGGTATAGCCCCAACCTATTCAAAGGTCTAGAGGATCACCCCTACGGGGCTACACCCGAAAAGCGCATTTGTGTTTATTACAGTATACCAAAAAAAATTAACGTTGTCAATAGCTCCCCCGTGGTACACAGTCACACCTGGTGCGCTGTAATGTGGCTCCATCAATCCTCCCCAAACATCCGCACTTGTCGCGGGTCGTCATTGCCTAAGCAGTGCGGCGATAACCACAGTCGCTCTAGTTTGCGGTTTTCGTTATCCGCGCCGTTCGCCGTGCCGTAAGCGCGCCCCGCTGTCCATTCGACTACGCGCCAGCCGGGTAGGTCGTGCTCACCCTCATAGCCGGCTAACACAATTCTATAGCGCGGGTTGTCCTGGTTCTCGATGCACCATTCGCGCACCGCATCCGAGACGTTGCCGTGCTCCGCGTCGGTGTTGTAGCAGCCTGGATCGCGCATACTGACATCATACGGAGGATCAAGGAACACGCCCACGGTCGTGCCGTTCGATAGTGCCCCCCGCGTTACGACGCGCTGCCAATCACCACAGCACACGCGCACATATCGCAAACGTGCGGCCAACGTGTTGAGATATGCGCCTATCTCAGCCGCACCCGTGTTCACGCCTTGCGGCAGGGCATCTTTATGAATAGCTGACTTGTGTGTTCCCATACCCAAACTACTACCACCCAAATGCACGCGCTTGCGGTTCACGCCTTGCCCGTTGTTGCCCAAATGCGCTTTCTGTCGCCATACCCCGCACCCCTTCCCCTTCCTCACCAGTCGTCCGGCATCACTCCCCCACAGACCTTTGCCCGAACACCACCCACCGCCAATCCAACAGGATATTCCCCACACCCACCACCCCGCAACTTTTGCATCGTAGTAATCAGGATCGCCCAGCGTGCGGGCAATGCGGTCGCGCCCCTGATTCACTAGCCAAATGTGGCGCGCTGTCAGGTCGGCCTCGTTCACCGGGTTATTAGCGTGATAAGCTACGCCCTCCGGGTCGTGCTGTAATGCGCGCCAGAAATTCACAATGTAATGATCCAGGTCATTTACCGTTTCAACTCGTGGCGCGTGGGGTCGTAGCAACAGCGCCGCCAACGAGCCCGCGAATGGCTCAACGTAATTGTGAACGTCACCGAGCGCAGACCATACAAGCCGTGCGGCCTTCGATTTTCCTCCGAACCACGGGAAAGGCGCTTTTAACATCAATCCTCCTCGAATACGTACACAAACGACTGTGGCGGGCGCACCCCGTACCGCTCCGCTATCGAATACGGCTCAGGGTATTCCGTTGTTTTGCCTATCTCGATAGCGTGCCCGAATTGCCTGCCAGAGAAGTAGGCGTTGAAGAAGTCCGCAGTTATTCCGGCATGGTCTTTGGTCAGGCTCCAAAGCGTCGCCACGTCCTCACGCAGCACCTGCACTATACGGAACTCTCCGACCACCTTGCCAACTGGTAGCGTTGCATAGATGATTACGTTTTCAACGGGGCGCTTGAAAATCGCCTTTCGATATTCAAAACGTTTGCTGCCGTCAAATATGCGC
>JAAEPW010000329.1 GCA_024232355.1 Chloroflexota bacterium
CACAAGGTCCGGCTATTCTGGCAAAAGTGCTGGACCGTTACCCATTGGCCGGGGCCGGTTGAGGGGGCGAAGTTCCCGTTTGCAAGATCGCATCTGTTGCCGCCGTTGTAGAGTAGGAATGAAGCGCCTTGCCCCGTTTCCGGGGTAGGTTTCTTCATCCCTCTCTCCGAACCGGACGTGCGAGTTTCCAGGCATCCGGCTCTCCATGCGTGGCGGTAGCCACGGGTAGCCCTTACAATTTGGCAAGGGTGCTGGTTGCCTCCCAGAACTTATCGGCTCCTTTATGGAACCATTCGTTCGGTTCGGCATTCCATCCGTTCGGTATTCGTACACCCCGATCCGGGAAACGTTTGTATTTGGCTTCGGCGAACAAGGCTATTTTCTTGCTCCCTTTCCGCCAACGTTTCCGTTTTCCGCTTCTGGATTCACCGTAGAGGCGGCGTATATCCGCCCACGACGCTTTGTTGTGTTTTCTACGAACCCAGAGCATGATGCGCCGATCCAGCCACCAATCGAGTTTGGCGAACTCCTTCCATGCCCGTGTGGCATATCGGTAGTAGTTACGCCATCCGATGATGAGTGAATTGAGACTGTTGATGAGGTCGGTCAGGGATCGGCCAGTTGGCGTTTCCTTCACCTTGACCTTAATCTTGTGACGCAGAAGTTTTAGCTTGCTCTTCGGTATGAAGAGCTTGCCAGCGTGACGCTTGGTTATAACCGCCCGCTTCTGCGCGACCCGATATCCGAGAAAGTCAATGCCCTCCCGAACATTGGTGATTCTGGTCTTTTCCATCGACAATTCCATACGCAATTCTTCTCTGAGAAATTGTGCCAACGCATGACGCTCACCTTCAGCATCCTCGCGGGTTCCCTGTACGAAGACGACAAAATCGTCCGCGTATCGCACCATGTAGAAGACCGGGTAGCCGCATTTGCGATCGTGCTTTGCACGGGCATTTGCTTTAGCTGCCGATTCTTCCTGTGGATTGGGAATCCAGCGTTTGTATCGCTCATCAATGGCCGTTAGATAGATATTGGCCAGAAATGGCGAGATGACACCCCCTTGCGGGGTACCTGTCACCGGATGCTTTCGGTTGCCTTCGATCATGATATCCGCTTTCAGGAAGGCGAGGACGAGTCGCAGAACCTTGCGGTCCTTAATGCGGCGGCGTACTCGTTCCATCAGCACATGATGGTCGATGGCATCAAAGCAGCCCTTGATATCCCCTTCGATGACATAGCGCGTACTTGATGCGCCACCCCTCGTCGGATGTAGACGAAACTGGCTTCGGGCCAGTGCGTCATGGGTGCTTCGATGGGGCCGGAAGCCGTAGGAGGTCGGATAAAAATCAGCCTCGAATATTGGCTCCAGCACCATTTTAAGCGCCATCTGGATCAGTCTGTCCCCTAGCGTGGGAATACCCAATGGCCGGAACTTTCCCGGTTTGCCCGGCTTCGGGATAAGCCGTTGCCGGACGGGTTGTGGTTGGTAGGTTCCGTCTCGCAGGTCTTTAAGAATTTCTTCCACAAAACCATTGATGCCATCAGGACGCTCCTGAACTTTGGCCCGCGTCACGCCATCCGTGCCCGGTGTTTGGCTGCCCTTGTTACGGGCAAGCCTCTGCCAAGCCGCGTTCAGTGTTCTGCGGTCGCATACGATATTAAACAAATCCGCAAACTTCTTTTCAGGGTTTGCGGCACTCCACCGATACAGCTTGCGCTGCATGTCGAAAATAAACCCGGTATTCACCGTGTCAGACATATTGTCTATCTCCTGCTTGCAATTTGTATCCACTGCCTGCCTTCGCCCATTCTTTGCAGAATGTTGATGTGGACGGCTTTCCCGCCCTCTGACTACTACGCAGGCTCCGCCCCTCATTTGCGCGATCACCAGTCGCTTTGGTCATCTCCATTACCAATGGCAAGAAGAAGCACGAATGAGGTTCCCAAGTTCCGATGAATATCCCTGTGTCCGCTTTAGGAACCGACTATACCCCGTGTGAATTCTGGCCTCCGGGCCTTACAGGCTTTCCCGGCAACTGACATCGGGTTGCCCCGACATCCCCGATGCGCACCTCTAGAAAACGCACCAGCGCTTCACAGGTCTTGCGACCACTCCACCCACCTCCGAGTCGGTGAAGAGCCTCATGACGAGGCGTCAGCCATCGGTTCGGTTTCCCTCTCCATGACGGACTTGCTGGCCGGGCCGCTCGGGATCGGAAGTTCCCTCGCGCCCGGCTTTAACGGGTTCTGC
>JAAEPW010000330.1 GCA_024232355.1 Chloroflexota bacterium
AGGTCCGGATGCTGTGCCTCCAACTCGCACAACTCGTCCACCAGCGCGTCGTATCCGGCGTCGCTGATGGTGGGGTCGTTCAACACATAGTAGCGATGAACGTGATAATTGATCTCGCGCCGTAGTTGCGCGATGCGTTCAACAATTTTATGTCGAGTCATTGACGTCACCTCAAGGATATGGTACAATATTATCGGAACGGGTAAGGCCTATCGTGGGTTCCTTGCTGTTTCCCTCTGCGGAGAGGGGTTAAGGCAAGGGGGTATCCCGATAGGCGCCGTTTTTTGATTTCATGAATAAAAAAGTACTTGTTCACTGACGATTTGTGACGCTATAATGTCATACCAGCGTGCATCATTGCGCTGGTATTTTTGATACAGCGCCCACGAAACAAAATCCACTGCCTGGATACCAACGTCCGTTGTAGAGTCACGGTAGTAAATCTCCAAATGACCACCGGACGGCAAATACGCACCCAAACCTGCTTGCAAATGAGATGTCAGTTGCGCCGACGTTAAACCAGGCGTGTCGCGTTGATCAAGAGCCAGATAAACGGCGGGCGAAGATATACCTTTCAAACACTGAGCCGCAACACCCGTGACCATGTGAGCGTACAGAATATCTTCATGCTGACAAAGCGGGTAAGGCAACCTGGTCACCGGCACAATTAACGCACTGATTGCCAGTCCCTCTAATGCAGCCAGTCCCGCATAAAGAGAACGACGGAAATGGTTACTAGCCGCAACTGCCTTGATCTCACTCAAAGACCGTGACTGTCCGGACAACGAATGACGACGGACGCGCCGAAAGAGACGGCGCAGCGGGTTAAAATCGTCCAGCCGGATGGCAGCAGTCAAAAATATACCCTGGTTGCGAGCCGTCAACTTGGGCACTCCCGACTCGTCCACAAAGAGATATACGGACTCTGTACTCACACTATTTACACCACCTCTGTCTCACTTGTAAGCGAGCAGTCCAAACGCCTGGGGACGCCGCACGACCCGCGAAAAACCCGCTTCCTGCAAGCGGCGTGCCGCGCCCCGCGAGACCGTGCGCCCCGACTTGCTCTCCAGGTTGCCGATATAGTGGAACAGACGAGCGCCACGCCGCAGCACTCGGAACAGTTGGCGGTAGAACATACCAGAGTAGAGATCGCCCGCCAGGTTGAACGCCGGAGGGTCGTGGATGATGCACGTGAATGCCTGGTCCTCGAAACTCTCGATCTCGTCAAAAATATCGCCGACGATCTGTGTGATCGTGGGGTCTCCAAACAGCGCCCGCGACCAGGGATTGAGCCGCGCCACCTCTAACGCGCACGGCTCGATCTCGACCGTGACGACGCGCTCGGCAGTTTTGGCCGCCTTGATGGCCGTATAGCCCAGCCCGGTCGCCGTGTCCAGCACGACTCCGCGCACGGGGGCGATAGCCTTGATCTTTTGCAGCGTGTCACGGCGCGGGTCCGTCCCCTTGACGCGGTGCATCGGGATCCCAGAGATGAGCATCGTGGGCGCGCTCTCGGTCGGCATCAGGCTGTAGAGTTGATTCATCGCCTCGGAAAAGAACTGGATCTTGTGCGGGACGCCATCCTCGATCACAAAGCAACCCCGTTCAGACTGCCCAATTGCCTCGACATCCTCCCAGGTCACGACCTGCCCATCCGGGAAACACACCCCCTGTCCTCCCAGCACAACCTCGGTCACGGTCAAACCCAAATCCAAGGACACCGCCGCGTCCGCCGTCCCTGCCCGACGGGCCTCGAGTATACCCCCA
>JAAEPW010000331.1 GCA_024232355.1 Chloroflexota bacterium
CCTGCCTACCTGGGTGTTTGCCTTGACTGCTTGGCTCCGCTCCAAGTTCCCCATCCGTTTTGTCTCCCGACCCCCGTCGAATCACCCGTCTCTCATCCCAAAACCATCCATAAGAGGAGCCGCTGGCGTTGTTGAGGAGGAGCCAGCCGCCGGCGTAACGCGCGCACGTTGGCACCCAATTATATTTAACACCAAAACTCTACAAAAAATAAGCGGGGCAAAGAAAGCAGTCCGCTCATCGCAGGAAGGAGGCACAAACTTAACTTCCAGGAGCTGCAGCATAGCAGCATGGCACTCCGGCCTCCGGGGCACGACGCCCACAGGCGGAAACGCGCAATATCTAATCAACGGACAATGTACTTGATGAAGGACCACAGTCCTCACCCCTTTGAAACTGCTGTGGCCTGTCAGTCTGCTTAGTCACGCCTTGCCAGTCACCGGCTACTTCAGTTAGAGGGGCCAAGGGAGGACCAGTCCAGTCCCTCATCAAAAAGTATAGGGCCTAATGTCTGTTTGTTGTTGAATAGATAGGCCTACGTTTGTGCGTTCATCCGCCTGTTGGAGGAGAAGGCGTTGCCGCCCGGCACCAAGCGACGACGCCGGAGTGAACAAGAAGTAGCATGATGCGCGCATCGCATGATGCCGCCCAATCCTACAAAAAAGACATTTTGGCTGCGAGCAGACTAGCCCCAGTCCC
>JAAEPW010000332.1 GCA_024232355.1 Chloroflexota bacterium
CCTGCTCCGTCGCCGAACAGGCGAATGAACCCGACCTTGCTATGGTATAATTGGCTAATATTCTGTGGATAACAAAATTCACCAACCTCCCATTGTTCGTCCGCTAGAACCGCAAAGCGGGTTATCCGCCGGGCCGTTAGCCCGCCCAACGCACAAAACACGGTAGGAGACTGACAGAACCTAAGATAAGGGAAAATCCTGATGAAGAAGGACCGGAATAGACTGGAATTTCTATTGACCCGTCTAAACCATGAACATTCGGGAGTACGCAGTTGTGCTGCTACTGCCTTGGGGATACTGCGGGACACTCGCGCTGTTGAACCGCTGCTGGAGCACTTGCGCAGTGACCCGTCACGACGGACGCGCGAGGCTGCGGCTGTAGCTCTGGGGAACATCGGCGATAAGCGTGCCGTAGAGCCGCTGTTAGCTTGTCTGGAACAGGAACACGACTTTGAGGTGTGCGAGTGTATAATCGAGACGTTGGGATGGATAGGGGGACAACTAGCGGTCCCAGCTCTCATCCATTGTTTGGAGCACGAGAGTTGGATAGTGCGCTGGGCCGCCGCCCGTGCCCTGGGCACGCTAGGCGATTGTCGCGCTGTTGCTCCCCTGACAGCCAGATTGAACGATCCCGTCATCGCGATAGAAGTAGCCAGAGCATTGGAACAGCTTGGCAACTGTGGTATTCGTAAGCAAGAAGCACAGTTAGAGTTGAGTCATTGAGGCTATGGAGGTACCTGGTTCTAGTTCTACTATTGCTGGTGGCTATGCCTGCTTACAAGGGTCAAGGTAGCGGGCTAACCCTCATTCCACCCGACCGCGCTGTGCGCGTACAAATCAGCGGTTCCGTGGTCTGAGAAGGTGGTTTCTGGCAAAGTCTCTCACGCTAGAGCCGCCCGGCGGGTGAATTTTTCCGTTCGGCGGCTCCGCTCTCCCCCAAAAAGCGGGGGAGGCTCCCCGCCGAACGGCCCGGCGCAATTCGCCGCTTCGTCGTCACCGCTTTTGACATAGAACAGATCCTGCTCGGCACCA
>JAAEPW010000333.1 GCA_024232355.1 Chloroflexota bacterium
CGGACCGCCTTCCTGCACACTTAGAACAGTGACATTCCCACTCGGCGGGGTGGTTCCAGTCGCGGTCAATGTCTCAGCTACCGTAGCCTGTGGACCAATGGTCGCGGCTGGTGCAGTTTGACTCGCCGAATCAACCGGGTTATTCCGGCGCAAAGCACGTGGCTGTGGACAACTCCTCGAAATATGACCCTTCTGATGACAATTGTAACACTCCAAATCCGACAAAAGCAAACGATGTGGCAGTATGCTACTCTGGGGACGTTCACTCGAACTGGACGTATAGTTCGGTGGGAACGACAAGCGATTATTCAGTGAATAGACCGGATAATTGTTTGACCCCGAATAAATGGGCGGTCTAAAGTTCGTATAAGTGTTTCGATCGGGTGCCCACGGACACAGGTTTCATCTGGGCATGTCCTGATAGTAATACGACGGCGGTGGCAGTGGCGGCGGCGGCAGCGGATTATAGCGCTGCTGCTGCGGCCCACTCTGCCTGCCCTGAAATGCCTGATGATAAGAGACATTGTCGATCTGAAGCTGTGGTTCATTCACCACATTGTCAGCACCATCCTTCTTGTCCTTTTGCCTGCGCCCTTTAACAGAGGCGGCCGATTCAACCTGAACTTCCTGCACTGGACCAGCGGTTTTAGCGTGGTCCCGTTGCGAGTCCTTC
>JAAEPW010000334.1 GCA_024232355.1 Chloroflexota bacterium
TAGTCTACAAAGGCCAGAAACAGGCCTCCGACGCTACCTGACGCCACTTTTTGCCCATTTTTGTTGCTTTTCAGCGAACCTCACTCGGTTCGCTCTGTTGCGGTTGTCCAAACTCCAATAATGTTCGCAGTGAGGGTGATGCCGCCACTGCCAACTATATTCAAGGTCAGTGTGTAGGGAATTTGGCTAAAGTGGGCGACGAGGTCGCGTTCCTCCGTCATTGTCACCGTCACCGTGGTCGTGAGTGTTGTGCTGGGCACCGCGCCGCTCCAGTGGACGAATTCAAAGTTCGTCGTGGGGACAGCGGTCGCCGTCACGACCTCGCCGTAGGTATAGGTTCCCTTATTCGGCATCAGGCTGACGTCGCCCGCGCCTTCCCAGGAGAGATTCAGACGGTACTGGTCTTGAGTAAATAGCGCCAGGATTTCTACATCGCTGCCCATCGTCATCGTCTGCACGACGGTGTTGCTGATCGGCACGCCACTCCAGGCATCAAAGCTCCAGCCCAGGTCGGCGATTGCCGTCAGGGTGATCACGTCCTCATAAGCGTAGCTAGTTTGTTGGGGGGTGACGCTGATTTGTCCATCGCCCTCCGTTGCGAGAGTGATGGTATAAACGCCGGGGATGAATTGGGCGGTGACGGTTTTGTTCCCATCAACGAGGATGGCGCTCTGGTCATCATTGCCGCTTACATCGCCCCCCCAAGTGCTCAGTTCATAACCGGGGTCGGGGTTGGCGGTGAGCATCACGATGTCGTCGTAGATGTAGCTGGCCTGATCCGGGGCACGGCTGATAGCGCCATTGCCGCCGATCACGCTGGTGTTGACGGTGTAGGGGATAGCTTCAAAGGTGGCAGTGAAGGCGGTGTTGGCCGTCATCGTCAGGCTTTCCGTGGCGTTCGTGCCGCTCAGGTCGCCCGACCAGCCCGCAAAGACCCACCCTATGGCGGGGGTTACAGACATGGTCACAACGTCCCCGTGAAAATACTCGTCCTGGAGGGTACTCATTGCGAGATTGCCCAGCCCCACGACGTGGGTTTCCAGGGTATATTTGTTCAGCGTAAAGTTGGCGATGATGTGTTGGTCGCTGTTCAGCGTAATCGTTTGGGTGGCGGTAATCCCGCTCAGGTCGCCCGACCAGCCGGTAAAGGTCCAGCCGACGCCCGCCGTGGCGGTGACGGGTACGACCGTCCCGGAAAGGTAGCTGCTGCCAGGACTGACGGATCCCCAACCGGCGATCTCTGTTTTCAATTCGTGGTCGGGGAGCTGGTAGACGATAGCGCCAGGGTCCTCGATGATGCCATTGACGCTGAGGTCGTAGTCGCCGCGCTGCCCGTCTACAAAGTAGAGCACAATGCGGTCCGCAAAGAGCCGCGCGCCGGTGTCGGTGGTGCTGTCATAGAGGAATTTGTACCAGTGCGGGGTGTCATTATCCGGCGTGGGGCCGTATTGAAAGTAAGAGTTAAAGGCGCCGCTCTCTGGCAGCCACATGGTCACACTGATTTGCTGATTGGCGCTGACGCCAGTGACTTGATAGTTGAGGAAGCCGAGAGGCGATGTTGTGCCCGCCGGCAAGGGGCCGGGCGGGGTGGTGCTGTGGACGACATTGCGCAGGGCCAGGGACTCGGTGACGGCCAGTGTGGCATAGCCCGCGCCGCCCAAGGGGATGGAGGTCACGTTAAGCTGGCGGCGGTCTGGCATGCCATCGCTGTTGCCGTCGCCGCTGTTGGGCGCGCCATCTTCGACGGGACCATCCACGCCATCGCCGGTGACGGTGAGGGTGAAGGCGATGGTGGTGGTGATTGCGCCATCGGTGGTGGTGATGGTCACCGTCCGGGTGATTTCTGCGCCCAGGCTGCTGTCATAGCCCCAGGTCCAGGTGCCGTCGCCGTGGGCGATGACGCTGCCCTCTGAAGCGGACAAGGACACCGAGCCGTTCACCGGGCCGTAACGGCCGTTCATGAACACATTCGGCTGCCCACCCCGCATGACGTGCCGTATCTCTGTGGTGGACAGGGCAACACCGTAGATCCGCACGTCATCCATTTGTCCATCAAAGTACCGGCCCTGCATCTGCGCGTTTTCACCGATCAGAACAGAGTAATTGTTTTGATCAATCGTTCCTTGGGCAGCGATTGAATTATCCAGCAGGCCGTCGATGTAAATGTATTTGGTCGATCCATCAAACACCATCGCTACGTGATGCCATTGGCCATCATCTATGCCCGCATTACTGCACAGGTCGGTATTTGTCAATCCACTTGTGCCAAACGCAACTGTGCCAGTGATCTCACTGCCGCAACGATGTACGCGCCAGGCGGAATCTCCTTTGGTGACCATTGCCTGCCAATCTCTGTTGAACTGATCAACTTGAACCCAAAAGGCGATGGAAAGCACATTCAGGTCGAAATCGGCATCATCGCCACCAATGGACACGTAATCATTTGTGCCGTCCAGATCGAGGGCATAGGTGCTCGCAGCGGTGAGCGTGCTTGGAATGGTCGTGGTCAGACTCGCGCCGTTCACCGGCGTGCCGTGATGCCCGTTGCCACTGTCATCGGCGGCTGGCAGGCCCGGATTCTCAAAGGACCAATACCCTTCCGGCAGTCCCGTTCCCTCATCCACCGCGACCGTGGTGGTGATGACCGTGATCGTCGCGCTGGCGGCCTCGACATAGACAGACTTGGCCGCCGCCGTGTGCGTGCCGTCTTCATCGGTCAAGGCCACGGTGAGGGCGCGGGTCACCAGCGGCGTGGTATAGACGTGGGTCAGGCTGCCGACCCCGCCGAGGTTGTCGTAGCACGCGCTGCTGCCACCATCATCCCAATACACGATGCAGCCATTGGTGGTGGTAATTGTGTCGGTCCCCGGGTCGACCACGCTGCCCAAGGTTATGCTGTAGCTGCTGCCGCTGGTGGCCGAGTTAGCACCAGTGATGACAATGGTCGGGGCCACATTCGCCACGATGAGTTGGAAAGTGGTGGTGATAAAATTCATTACATCGTCCATACCAGTGATGGAGATCACCTGGGTTTCATCCAGGCCGTCGGTGCTGGTATAGGTCCAGGTCCAGTTATTATTAGCTTCAGGGTCAAAATCCAGCGTACCCACAGCCGTCTCCATCCACCAGCCCGTTCCTCCACCAGAGTACAGGAATTCGCCGGTGTTGGTCACGGTGTTGCCTTCGGTTACCGTTATCACAACATTGTCTGGAGCGGCGCCAAAGTCGAACGTCCAGGAGGTGGTGATGGTGGTAGTGTTGTCTAGGTAGTTGAGGTCGCCGGCCCCGGCCACATCGCTGATGGTGACGGTATTGGTCAAGAACGGCACATCCGGCATTTGCGTCCACATCGCGGCCACAAAGGGCACCGAACCGCTTTCATTGATCCCCACGTAACCGACATCATACGTACACTCCCCACGATGGGTATCGGGGCACACCCAACCCGCGAGATAGGCTTCATACGTCGATTGCACATACGGGGGGATGGTCTCAATGAGTCTGACCACCGCCGCCTGGCTGCCGGTATTCGAGTAGCTAAGAGTGTAGGTAAAGTTCCCGCCCATAACCTCGGCGGTGACCCCGCCATCCGTCTGGCTGATTTGCAGATCAGGTGCGCCATACATTGAGGCCGTAGCACTGGGCGTATTGTCGGATTCGTCGCTGTCAAAGTAGTGAGGGATGACAGCATAGCGACAATCAACCCAACCACCTGAGATACAGATTCCGAGCCAACCTGACCAGGTAGTATTGATATGGCCGTGGTCGGAATCAATTTCGGCGGTGTTGACCACAGCTACGGTGCCGGGGGTCAGGGTGTCGGTGACGGTCAGGGCAAAGGAGAGCACGCCGCCTGCTCCGGGGAGCAGGTCGCCCACCGCGTAGGTACAGGTGGCACCGGGCGTCCCCGCGACTGGCGTGCAACTCCAACCGGCGGCACTGGCTGCCGCGTTAAAGCGGGTGTCGGCGGGGATGGTCTCGGTGATGACAACGGCAGTGGCCGCCACCGCCCCCACGTTGGTGTAGGTGAGGGTGTAGGTGATGTTTTCGTTGGTTGCCGTCTGGGTCACGGGGGTGGTTTTAGTGATGCTCAGATTGGGGGAGATCATACTCCCGCTCCAGGCCCCTTGTACAAAGGTGCTGTTGCTGACATTGTCGGTCACTAACAGGTCCAACTTGTAAGCGCCCAGTTCCGGATCGCTCGGCATTGGCACCTGCCAAGTAGTGTAGTTGCTGCTGTTGGATGCCAGTGTCGCCGTGGTCCAGTCGCCGCCATATTGGGTGACGATTTCCGCCTGACCCACCACGCCGTTAAAGCGGCGGAAGCGGGCCTGCATATTGGCGATACCTACGTCCAGGGGGTTGGCGATGTCGTAGATGATTTCATCGTCCAGGGGTTGGGCATAGACGACCAGTTCGTCCAACGCGCCGCTATAGCCATTGCCGCCGCGTGCCTGGCCTATCTGAATGGTCGCGGTGCTGGTATAGGGCGCGTGGCCCAGGGTGGCGGTGGAGGTCTTGGATCCAGCGACAAAGAAAGCGCGTTCGCCGGTGGTCGCGTCATAGCGCCAGGCAAGATGAACCCATTCGTCGGTGGGAATCGTACCGGTCATGACGCTGTCATCGCCATCGTAACCCAGGATAGGGCTGCCGTTCTGGATGCCGAGATATAGCCCGGTGATGGGCACAGTTCCTAGAATGGCGTGGTCGCCGTTCCAATCGCTGGCTTTGACCCAGGCCAGTACGGTAAAGCTGCTGTTCGTGAGATTCAGTTGTTCGGTGGCGGTAGCGGTGATCATACCGTTGTTTTGCAAATCCAAATAGTCGTTGCCGTCAAAGGTCGCGGCATCGCCGTGCATGCCGCTCACGCCGGTGGTGGGACATTGACTACAGGTAAGGGTCAATAGGTTTTTGGAGGTATCGTTGAATACGCCCGGCCCATCCTCAAAATGCAGGTGCAATTGACGACTATCGGCGGGATAGGGCACGTCGCTGACGATGCCAGCAAAGGTGGCCGGGATGACTGGGTTGAGATAGACCACATTCGTGAGCACATCGGCGTAGGGGCCGAGGCCATCGAGGGTCACGACGCTGCTGGTTGTGGAGGTATTGGCGATCTCTTGCGCCTGGTCGGCGGCGACGGCGGTGATGGTATAGACGCCATAAGGCGGCGCGACAAAGGGCTGGACGGCCTGCCACGACTTGTCGGCGGCGATACTGCCCAACACGTTCTCGCTTAGCGCCGCGCCGTTATGGTCGCGCACGGTGACGTACAACGATGCGGGGTCTACACCGCTGACACTATCGCTGACGGTGCCGCTCACGGCCAGTTCGGTTGTGATTTGCTGGACGGCGGGTTGATCTGTGATGGTGAGTGCGGGCGGAGCGCCGTCCACGACGACGGTGACCGTCATAATTTCCGAGACGTGGCCCACCATGTCGGTGACGCGCGCGGCGACGGTGTGCGCGCCCGGCGCGCTGGCCGGGAAAGCAAACACGCCCAGGTCGCTTTCTGTGCCGGTGATGGTGCTCGTGGCCCACAGGCCGCCATCTATGCGGTATTCGATGATCGCCGCCAGGGATGTCGCGTCCTTTGCGCCGATGACCATCACGGTTTCGTGGGGGCTGATGATATCGGGGATGTCTCCCAAATCCACGGTGGGGGTGTCGGCATCTACTATTATGTCGTGGCGGTCGAGTACGTCAAACCAGGCCGCCTGATAGTCGTACATATCGGCGATTTCGTCGCTGTTAAGCGCATTGGCATAGACCACCACTTCGTCCAAGGCCCCGCTAAAGGGGACAAAGGCGCTGTTCTCGCCCCCAATCTTGATAGGATTGGCCGCCAAACAGGGCATGCCCGTGTAGGGTTGTGTGCCTTGCAGCGCGCCATTGATGTACAGGGCCGTTTGTGTACCGTCGTAGGTCATCAGCACGTGGTTCCACTGGTCTTCCAACAGGCTGCCGCTGCTGTCGGCACTGATATACGTGGCACAGTTGCTTTGCTGGATGCTGTAATGCACCTGCATACTGTTGGGGCTGATGAACAGGCCGAAATTGCGGTCGTCGCCATTATCCGCTTGCTTGGTGATCAGCGGTTGCCAATCGTTGATCACGTCGGTGGGCTTGACCCACAGGCCAACGGTGAATTGGGGAAAGGGCATAGCATCAGAGTTGGCTACGGTGAGCAAGCTATCGCTGAACACCGACGATTCCCGGATCTGTCCTTTATCGCCGGGTTTGGGGCACTGGTTGCCGGTACAGGTGGCATGGTTACGATTCTCGGTGGTATCCACAAAAGTGCCGCTGGTGAAATCTTCATCCAGGTGCAGGTTGACCACCGGGGCTTGATTCATAGCTGCCTGAATCTGCGCCGGACTTAATGCCTGCCGGTAGATGGTGAAATCATCCAGCAGCCCGTTGAAATGCAAGCTATAGGGCGACCCAGACCCATCTTTGCCGATCGTCAACTGGTCCCCTGCCCCGGGCGGCCAGCCGTACATGATAGGGACGTATTCATAAGCTTCATGCTGTTGCTCGACGCCATCTATAAAGAAACGGTAGCGACCGCTGTGCTCTCCGCTGCCGCCGGGGGTTTTTTCATAGACATACGCCAGGTGGATCCAGCGATAATGGTTCCAGATGGAACCCGCTCCCCTAGACCCCATATCAAGATGGCCGTACCGATACCAACCGAGGACACTACCCGTGCTATCTCCGAGCAGGCTGACCCGGTCGTTACCATCCCTCCCGTAGAAACGCGGCCGGACCCACATCATGGCAGTGAGACTACCTTGATTAAAGCCCAGGTCATCTCCGGTGGCCGAGAGGGTCAGGAAATCATCGACACCGTCGAAATCCAGGGCCTGGTTGTGCCGTCCGGCGATGCCGCTGGTGGGGCAGGTGTCGCCGCTGCACGTGACGGACACACTGTGACCAGAAGTATCGTCAAAAACAGTGGCGCCGGGCGGTTCGTCAAAGTCTAGTTCCAGGGTGGTGGCGGTCGCTTTGAAAAGGTCGGCGACCGCATCCGCGTCCAGGGTATATTGGTAAATCTGCAAGTCATCCACAGCACCCTGGAAAAAGTCGTTAGAGAGGTCCCAGTACAAATAGCCTCTTGTATCGGTGAGTTCATTGCCATCCGTACCATAGATACTGTTGCTAGAGTTACTCAGATGACTGATGTTGGTTATCCCCGTGACATGAAGAAGATTATCGTCCTTTCCATCATAGCCCCCATCTGTACAACTGGTAAACCAGCCACAGGGATCATGCTCGTAGAGACGAAAGTATTTTGCGCCGTCCGTCTCCACGGTCCTGAACTTGTTGATGGTAGCGCCCTGGGCCACTAGATCAGAACTCTGGTACCCGTAGATATTACCATAATCCCAATCACCCCACCAATTGAGCCGGAGTTCCAATTCCCCCGTTTTTCCACGGCTATCTTTATCAAATACTTTGGTAAAGGTAGCTTTTTCAAGCCAGACGTAGCCAGTTTCATTGGGCCGTCCGATATAGAACTTTTGCACACTCGGCGGCGTGACATTGGCGCAACTGCCGCTCGTGCCGCCGGTGATTTCTAGTCCATCCACATAGAATTTTGTACTCGTGCCATCGTGGGTGACGGCCACATGCTGCCAGTTGTCGTTCGTTATCAATCCGGTGGCTTGAGAAGAAACCGCGCAGCTATTAGTGCCATCGCCCATCACAAAACGTAATCTGCCGTTACTGCCCACAAAGAGCGAAGGGTAGAGCGTTTTATCGTCGCTCGGGTCCTTATAGCCAAAAACACCCTGGTAATCGGCATCGTTCCACTTGTCGGGGGCGGTCACGCTGTAATAGGTAGAGGTCGCCAGCGCAAAGGGATTGGTGCGGGCGAGGGGCTTTATCCAGGCGGCAAAAGTAAAGGCATCGCCAGTGAGATCGACAGCATTGACCTCCAAGTGTTGTTTCTGGTCAAAGTGCGTGCCATCCACGTCTACTGTGGGGCAGCGAGCGGTGGGGCAAGTGATGCCGGCTCCACTCCAGGTGCTGCTGTCTTGCAGGTCTACCTGCAAGGCGGGGACACCGTAACGTTGTTGGATGGTGGTGGCGGTCAGGGCCTGCGGGTAAATTTCCACTTCGTCGATGCTTCCCAAAAAAGTGAGCCAAGCAGGAATGGAGTATTGATCGTACTGGCTGCCAATTACGATGGGGGCCGAATTTTTACAGAGTGCCGTGGTAGTGGCTGTTGTGCCTTTTTGATAACCATTGATGTACACCGCTATTTCGGTGCCATCGTAGGTCAGCGCCACGTGGTTCCATTGGCCTGCCTCCAGGGAGCTGGTGCTTGTCCCTCTCACATATTCCAAGCAGTTACTTTTTTGAATGACGTATTCGAGCTGCATTGACTCGCCTTTGATGGATATGCCAAAATCCCAAACAGCTGTAGCATCTTCCCTGGTGATCAGCGGTTGGGGGACAGATCGAATACCCTTTGGATTAACATAAAAAGCAATCGTAAAACGATCAAAATCAAAGTCATTGTGATGGGGGATTACCAGTTGACCGGACTGCTGGTGATCGACGAACGCCACCGCATGGCCGTCAGCCACCGGACACTCGTTTCCGGTGCATATAGCGTCGTGGGCGTGGTAGGAAGAATCTAAAAAGGTAGTGCTGTTGAGGGGTTCGTTCATGTGCAACCACAGCACGCGCTCGGTATCCTCGGCGATGATGGCCCCCGCGCGGATGCCCATTTGCAGGTCTTGGCTGGTTTGGATGCCGGTCACGCTCATGCTGAGTGCGCCGGTCATTGTGATCGAAACCTGGGGCGGAATAACGCCCGTAGATAGGGTGTGGCGCACCGTGTCGAGGGGCAATTCGGCCTGCAACAAGCCGCGAGCGTAGCGGGCCGTGAGTTCGTTGGTGATGTTGGCGGTGTAGGTGAGGGCGCCGGTGGGCGCGACGTAAGGATAGCTGTTGCTGTTGGTCTCGATACGTGAGTCGAGGCCCAGAACTTTGAGGCTGGAGGCCACGCCGGGGTGATAGCCGTAGACTTGTTCCTGTTTGTCGCTCAGGCCGTCGTCGTCACTGTCGGGGTCTTGAGGGTTTGAGGTCACGCGGAAGGCCAGGGGAGCGCCGCCATCAAAGCCGTAGACGATGTCCCATCCACCTTCGTAGGTCTTTGTCTGACCGAGGCCGATATCACAACTGGTGGGAGTGGTATTGGTCCACGCGCTGTTTTCGTAAGGGTTAGCCCGGTTGAGATGAAAGACTTCTTCGCTATCGAGCAGGCCGTCGTTATCCGTATCGCGCACATTGGGGCGCGTGCCGTAAAAGGCCTCCCAATAGTCGGTCAGGCCGTCGCAGTCACTATCCACCTTTAAGGGATCAAAGCCCAAATTCTTGTTTTTGACTTCATAATAGTCGTTCAAGCCGTCGCCGTCGGCATCGGGGGTAGAGTCGTCGGGGTCGTTGCCGTTTACGGCTTTGCTGCGCAAGCCGTCGCCGTCAATATCGGCCAGGGTGGGGAACTTGTTATCCCAGGATAGCCGGTAGCTGGTCTCCCCCTTGGCGGTGACTGCGGCCTGGGTCAGGCTGCGGAAACCATCCAAGGTGGCCGGCAAGACATCAAAAATAAAGGTGGTTTTGAGCGATTGGTGGTTGGTGTGATCAAATTCCGCCAGCCAACAGACCGGGGCGAGAATCAGCCAGCAGTTCTGCATCTGGGTAGCATAGCCCTCAGATAGATAAATGGGCAGCCCATAGTTGATGCCCGCCTTGGGGAATGTATAGTCGCCCTGGAACGGTGTGGAGCCTTCGAAACGGGCGCCTTCATCAACACCAGGCCGTTCGTCGTCCTTGTTCGGATAATCTGTCCAGGTGCTGTTGTTGAGATCCGGGGAAATGTCAGTTTCGGATAATTGAACTTGATAGTCAAAGGTCGCGTCATCCAGGTAATCGTCCGCCAACTGCCAGGAATAGATATAGCCCATCCAGTTGGGCGAGTCCATATAGAGGGTGTTGGTTACGGTTCCACTGACGGTGACCTGATTGCCCACCACCGCGCCTTCTACCTCGGTGAGTTGGGTATATGTTGGCGCGCCCAGGACAGTCGTGGTGCGCTTGGAGTGATCCAGGTCCACCAGGGGCGTGGAATCGTTGATCACGTAGGCGAGTGCCCGCGCCAGCCCGGCGGTCAGCCCATTACAGAGCCACACATCCACATCCGAGCCGGCCTCTACCCCGGCGATGGCGCAGACCGCGATGATGATTGCGTCAACGATGGCCAGAACGGCAAAGATCACCGATCCGATGCCGGACGCGGCCAGGGCGATGATGATGGCCGCCTGAATGACCGCGACGATAACGCTGGCGATCAGGTTAGCGTAAAAGAAATTGGCGGCGGGCGAGTCGCGATCGATAGCGCCGGTGCCCAACATGATGCCCAGTGAGATGCCCGCAGCAACTACAGCAAGGATAATGGTGAGATACCCGTTCCCTTTGAAGCTCTTGACGAGTTTGAAGTGTGTAGTGATAGACTTGGACGACACAGCGGCCAAAATAGAAGGGGCGTTGAGGACGGCGGTATTGATCGCGTTCAATCGCATCGCTTGAACGGCGTAATAGGTGAGCAGCAGAGCGCGGGCGTGTAGATTGATCATGGCATATTCGCCAGGGCCGATGGTGATGGTGTCCAATTTGAGATTAAAACTGCTCACCGTGGATGCTTTGGCATAGACGAACGCGCTGCTATCGAGAAAGCCAGATCTTTCTGTGGTGTGTCCCAGGTACTCTAGCGCGGCGAGGGCCTCGCTGGAACCGGAGGCGGTATCGCCCGATATAACATCTCCAAAAGCCTCTAATATGGCGGCGCGTGATTTGGATAGTTTGGCCCAGGAACCGCCGGCTTGGGCCTCATACGAGCGGGGCGTGGGGATGGTCAGCCCATCCAGGTTGAGTTGGCTATACAGGTGAGTGATGTCCGTCGTCATCCGATCAACGATGTCCACCACCGGTTCGGCGGGCAGTTGGTGCGCGCCATTGTCCAGAACCTGGTCTCCCAAGAGGTCAGCGCCGTGAGCGAGCATCATGCTGGCGCTGGTAAAGCCGCTCAAGTAAAAGTCCAGGGTCAGTTTAGCCGCGCCCAGGCGCGTGCGTTCCAAGTTTGTACTAGCGTTGCCATCTGCCATAGCCTCCAGCGCGGCATCGGTAAAGGGGCCGCTGGCAGCGCGGAGATTGCGGCCCAATTGATCCATATAGGCCCACACATCGCCCGCTTCCCAGGTGAGACCGTTGTATTTGTGGGGTTTCCAGCCCAGCGAGCCAACGGTGTCGCTGAGTGCGTTGGTGAAATCAAACGTAAAGGTATTGTTGCTAAAGTTCACGGGGTAGGTGAGGGTGTAACTGCCGCCATCCTCCACAGACTCGACCTCGCCCAGGCTGCGGCTGCGGTAGGTTTCTTCATAGACATAGAGTGCATTGGCTATTGTGCCGACGGCGGGTGATGTGCTGTAGACTGTGTTGCTAAAGAAATCGCTCACCACGGTCTGGTTGGTGGCCTTGAGCAATTCCGTCTTGTTTTCCAGGTTGGTAAATTCTTGCACCGCCAGGTCACCGGCGGGAATGCCCCAACTGGTATAGGCGCTGGCGATGTCGCTGACTTGGAAACGGTTGCCGCTCAACGTTTGGGCCTCTAAAAAGACCGATTGCAGGGTGTCGGCCAGGTGCCACAGGCGGCTTTCATAGTCTGAACTGCCCCCGGCGGTGGGGGGTTGCGCAAAGAGCGCCGCATCAAGGCCATGGTTCTCTTGGACAGAGAGGGCGGTGACGACAAAATCGTCGGGGTAGGTTTGGATGATTTGCTTTTCGCTGTGCCAATGGCTGAGGTCGGCGCAATAGGTGTCATAAGTCTGCCCTGCAGGGGCGTTGCACGAGTCTACCAGAGCCGTGACAGTCCACAACAGGCGCATCTGGTGGGCATTGCCCCAACCACCGGCGATCGGATCGAGTTCGTAGAGCAAGCGCGCGCCCCAGGCCACCGGCGATTTGCTGATCTCGTCTTCGACCACGTTCAGCGGCGCGTACAGGTAGACGGTCCCGGTCACGTCCTGGCTGACCGATAGACCATATTCTTTCAAGAGCGGGAGGTTGACCCAGGTGGTAACGGGCGTGGTCGCGGTGATGGTGGCCGCACTCGCTGTATCGGTGATCGGCAAGCCACGGGTGGGGTTTGTAGATGAGTAAGGGATGCTGACCTCTAACACGGGGCTGAGTAACATATCGCCATCGAGGTTTTGCAGAGTGTTGGTAAAGACGCGCTGGATTTGGCCGGACTTGTCATTCGCCGGCCAATCGAGGACATTGTTGGTCCACCACAGGTGTTCTTCATTCACGGAGCGCAGTTGCACGTCCACAAAGAGCGACTTGCCGTTCTCTATGCCGGTCAATTCCAGGCCAAAGTACTCGTTATTCGCCACTGCCTGGCTGGCATTGGGCGAAGCATCGGCGTTATCTGGCACGCCGTCACCATCGTTGTCATAGTCAAAGACATCGGGGATTTGGTCGCCGTCGGTATCCGCGCAACTACCCAGGCCCAGGGTGTCGGTGATGGCGATGGTTGAAGTGTAGACGTCGTTGCGGGCGGTACATTCCACCCGGTCGATCAGCGTATCGCCGTTCGAGTCGGGGTTGCGTGGGTCGAGATACCAGGTGCGCCCGCCGAGGTCAAAGCCGAGGACTTCGGCCCGGTCGCTGATACCGTCGTTGTCGCTGTCCACATCGTTGTACCAGGTACCCAGTTCATAGACCTCGACCGCGTCGGTCAGGCCGTCGCCGTCATAGTCGCTGCTGGTGGTCATGGTGTAGGCGGTAGCGGCTGTTGGATGTTGGATTGGAGTATTGACGATACTGTCTACTGATTCCGGCTCCCTAATTCCTGGCTCCGCCAATGGGTCAAAGTCACGGCCCAAGAGTTCAGTGACTGCGGCTTGTTCGTTTTCTCGACGCTCGCGGTCTGCCTGGATTTGCCGCTGGCGGGCATTTTGCGTCTCGTAAAAGGCGCTGACCCGCTGGCTATGCATCAGGGGCGCGATCAGCATTGAAGTGATGATGGCGAGGTTCAGTGCCACGCGCAGTCGTGAGTTGCGGCTGTGGGTCGCGATCTAGGCCGCAAAGCAGGCGACGATCAGGAACATTGTGAGGTTGGCGCTCGCTCGTTTCAGATCTTTAGGCGAGACGTTGGCCGCCAGCCAGTTGCCGAGGGATGCCACCGGCCGCCCCCAGTCGAAGGAGAGCTGTTCCACCGCGCGCTGATCCCAATTCGCGTAGCTGGTGGTGATTTCGGCTTCGATCCAATCCCTGGCCCCAGCTTCTGGCGGGAATTCCATGCGTACGATCTGGCGCACGGGCAAGCCGCTTTCGCTGACCCACAGTTCGCCACGCCCCTGCATGTCCACATACAGTTGGGTGTTTTGTAGTGTGACGCCGTCAGGCAGTTCGCCGCGCTCGCGCAGGTGCGTTTCCGCTTGCGTCCGCATGTATCTGGCGTATTCCAGGCCGCTCAGGTCGAACTGGTAGCGGGTGATCCCGTCGGCCATTTCTGGCGGGATCAGACCGGCAGGGAAGAATTCATCGGCGGCGGCGTTCTGCCCTGGCGTATTCACCACGATTGTTACGTTCCTGGCAGCGACCAAAAAGCCCAGTGGGTCGCCGCCGGGGGCAAAGATGTCAGTGTCGGCGTCCAACGCTGACCATTCGGATGTGGTGTCTCGCCGTCCAAATGCCTGCCCGGCCTCGACTTTGAGGTCCAATGGCGGCTGGTTGGGAATCTGCATTTGCAGCAGCATGCGCTCGGCGGGTTGGTCCATCTCGCCGTTGATCGTGTATTTTTCGGTGCGCGCCGTGCGCCCCACGTTCTCCAACCGCAAGGTGGGATGCAATGTTTGCAAGACGGTGGTGTGGAATTCATAGCGCCCGATGTCGATGGCCTGATCCCAGGCGCGGGCGATCTGCTGTTTGGGGTTGTTCGCGTTGGTCGCCACGACGCGCGTCGCGCCGATCACTGTTGCCAGGATCAGCATCGAGACCACTGCCAGTCCCAGTGCGGCGGCCAGTTTTCGAGAAACATTAGTAACATGGTTGCGGTTTAACATTGTGAACCTCCTATACGTTAGATGATTCTGTGGACGTCGCCGTGAACTCTCGCTCCCTAAATATACCAAAAAACCAGGGCTGTGTCACTGTACTTTAGTGCAAAAAAAGTACAGTCTTGCTTTCTCGCAAGACTGTACTTTGCATAAGCAGTCAGAGCGGCACTTGGTCTTTTGATTTTTCGTTCATCGTCTTACTCCCGGACCATAATATTTGGCCGTTTGCGCGGCGACACCCCGTCCAGGTGCAACGCACCTGATGCCGCTACACTACTGGTTCCTGAGCACCAACGGAAGATAGATACCGTACCCGCTCTGGTCAAAAGTAGCCGTGACTGTCATGCTCCGCGTCATCGTGATGGTGACCGGATTGCTCGTGCTGATCACGTCATCGCTCCAGCCCACAAACTCGGAGCCGATGTCAGCCGTAGCCGTCAGCGTGACGACCGTGTTCAACTCGTAGACGTGCGACCCCACGCCCGGCTCCACCGTGCCGCTGCCCGTGCCGTCGACGGCGACCGTCAGCGTAACGGAGGGGATGACGCCCACGCCGATGACCACGGTGGCCGTATCACTCAACGCGTCGCTGGCGAATGGCGCTCCGTCCCAGGCGACGTAGCTAAAGCCGTCCAGGCCGGTAAAGCTGGCCGTGGGCGTGTAGGTGAAGGAGCCATCCAGGCTCAAGGCCAGCGTGCCGTTGCTCGGGCCGCTGGACAGCGTCGCCGTCAGCGGATCGCCGTCAGGATCGGTGTCGTTGTCCAACACGCCATTTGTCGCACTCACCACCAGCGTGGTCTCATAGTCTGTGGCATAGCCATCGTCCACGGCCAGCGGCGCGTTGTTGGCCGGTGTGATGGTGACGGTGACGGTTGCGCTCGCATAGCCGTCGTTGCCGTCCGAGACGGTGTACGTAAAGACCTCGACGCCCGCAAAGCCAAGGGCGGGCGTGTAGAGGATGTTGGTGTCATTGTCCGCCGCCGCGCCGCCGTGGTCGGGCAGGCCGACGGCAAACACAGTCAGTGTGTTGCCATTCGCGTCACTGTCGCCGTCGAGCACGTCGAGCGGATTGCCGCTGCTGTCTTGGGGCACCTCGAACCCATCATCGTCGGCCACTGGTGCGACGTTGGTCACGGTCACGGTCGCGGTGGATGTGTTGTCGAGCGTGTCGCTCTCCACCTCGCCGACCGCGATGGACGCCGTGTTGGCAAACGCGCCTGCGGCCAGCGGGCTGCTGAGCACACCGGTGATGGTGATGACGCCGCCCTCACCAGGCGCGAGGTTTTGCATAGTCCACATATAGGTCGGGCCGGGCAGGATAATCGTGCCGGGCAGGATAACTGTGCCACCCACGCCACTGCTGACCACGCTGCTGCTGGTCACGCTGACCGGGATGGTGTCGCTGATGAGCACGCCGCTGACCGTGAGGCCGCCCACGTTGGAGAAACTGAGCGTATAGGTCACGCGCGCGCCGGGCGCGGCTATCTGCGGGGTGACGCTCTTGGTCAAACGCACGTCCGCCTGGCCGACGTCCAGCTCAAAGCTGCCCCACAGCGCGCCGCTGTCGCGGA
>JAAEPW010000335.1 GCA_024232355.1 Chloroflexota bacterium
AAGAGCATTACGGCCCAGTCTATCCTGAGAATTGTGCCCCGTCCGGGCAAGATCGTGGGAGGGAAAATCGTCTATCATCGCCGGTTGAACGGCAACGAAAAGACCGGTCGCCTGACCGACCAGATCGACCTCACTCAGTTGTCCCCGCGAGGTAGAGAGATGCGAGAGATACGAGGCGGCGAAATCTCGATGGTCTTTCAGGAACCTATGACGTCCCTCGACCCCCTCTATACCATTGGGAATCAGATTATGGAAGCCGTCACCTTACACCAGGGAGTAGATAAGCATAAAGCACGGGAACGAGCCATCGAGATATTGGGCCGTGTAAAGATGCCTCAGCCAGGTCAAGTTGTGGACAGCTACCCCCATCAACTCAGCGGAGGGATGCGACAACGCGCCATGATCGCCATAGGACTGAGCTGCTATCCCAGCCTGCTCATCGCCGACGAGCCGACCACAGCCCTCGACGTAACCACCGAAGCGCAGATCCTCGATCTGATGCGCGATTTGCAGCAGCAGATGGGCATGGCCATCCTGTACATCACCCACGACCTGGGCGTCGTCGCCGAAATGTGTGACGATGTCATTGTGATGTACATGGGCAAAATAGTCGAGGAAACTGACGTGGATTCCCTATTCCACGATCCCAAACATCCCTACACCCAGGCATTGTTGCGGTCGATTCCGCAGATTTCGAGCAAAACCCGGCAGCGGCTGGAGCCGATCACGGGCAGCGTGCCCGATTCCTACTCGATCCCCACCGGGTGCGCGTTCTGGCCCCGCTGCCCAAACTTTATGCCAGAGACGTGCAACGTCAGCGAACCAGCCAACGTCACCGTCGCGCCGGGCCACCGCGTCCGATGCCACCTCTATGGGAAAAGCCAGAAAAGCTCCCCTGGTTCACTAGGGAAATGAAAAGCAGAAATACCATGTCTATACCAATGCTTGGCACGGCTTTTCCTTATGAAAACCCCAGCTTGAGCATTCGCAGACCCCGATTTTCACAATGGGGTTTTCACAGTGGAGAGACCACCAATGACTGAACACTTGAACCAAAACGAGAAAACCTCGGCTCGCTCACAGCCCCAGTCTCAGGGGCGTCGCCCTGAGGACAGAGCTCAGAGCGACAAGCACCTGAATCAAGACGAGATATTGCTAGAGGTCAAGGACCTGAAAAAGCACTTTCCTATCCAACGGGGATTTCTCAAAAAGACAGTAGGCCACGTCAAAGCTGTAGACGGCGTCAGCTTTGATATCAAAAAAGGAGAAACCTTTGGATTGGTGGGAGAAAGTGGATGCGGCAAGACCACCACCGGTCGCTGTATCGTCCGTCTTTTGGAATCCACCAGTGGAGAGATCGTATTCAACGACGACGCTGCCGGACGTTTGCACGTCGAAAAACTGGACAAGAATCAAATGCGAGAACTGCGGCGGCATATGCAGATCGTCTTTCAAGACCCATACTCATCGTTGAACCCCCGCCTGACCCTCAAACGCATCGTCGGCGAGCCGCTGGTGGTGAATGGGATCACCGACAACGGAGAACTGACCCGTAGGGTCGCAGATTTACTCCAGGCTGTCGGCATGCCGCCCGACGTAATGGATCGTTATCCCCACGCCCTGAGCGGCGGGCAGCGGCAGCGCATCGGCATCGCCCGCGCATTGGCGCTGAACCCCCGGCTCATCGTTTGTGACGAACCCGTTTCCGCATTGGACGTATCAGTCCAGGCACAAGTGCTGAACCTGTTGGAGGACTTGCAGCAGGACATGAACCTGACCTACCTATTCGTCGCGCACGACCTGAGCGTGGTCAAACACATCAGTGACCGGGTGGCAGTAATGTACGTGGGCAAGCTGGCAGAAATGGCCGAGACTGAAGCCCTGTACACCAACCCCAAACATCCATACACCGAAGCATTAATGGCCGCCGTGCCCAAACCAGATCCACGGGCACGATCGAGAAAATTGTATTCGTCGACAGGAGAAGTCGCCAATCCGGCCAATCCACCGTCGGGATGCTACTTTCACCCGCGATGCCGTTACGCCCAAGAAATATGCACCCAGAAACTACCGCTTCTTCGAGACGTAGGTAACGAACACTGGGTGGCGTGTCATCGCGCCGACGAGCTGGAGCTTGTTGGGCTGGAGATGTACGAATAAGGTCGCGAATATTCGTGGTGAGGCCGCGAATACTCGCAGTGAGCAATGAATTGCCCGGCTAATGCACAAGACCACAATGAAAACCAAACTCCAAAAAGCTCTCACCGCCGTCTCGTCTTACCTGGCATGGATCGTCTCGTTCGCCCTGACCCTATTTGACTGGATGGCCTTGCGCAGTCTCGTTCGCGCTATCGTGACCACCGTTCTCGTGACCATGCCGACAGAGCAGCGCGTAGAAAAACTATTGTTCCCACAACTGATCATTCCCGCCATCGACCAAATCGCGACCCTCGTGTTTGGCGTCATCGCATTGATACTGGTAATTGCCCTGGAATACGTCTACCGTACCGCTGCCGCCAAGGGGATGCTAAAGAAACGATTTAGTCTCGTTACCGCGTTACAAGTGGGGGTTTTCGTCGTGTGCCTGGTTCTCATCTTGATCGCTGGGCTCATACCCCGCTAATTGTAAAGATTCAGCGCAATTGGTATAATTTAAACACACACTTGATCTACTCGAGGAGATTGCAAAATGACACTAACCACCGAATGGAAGCGCCGGGTCGACAACTGGCGCAAGGAACTGCCCAATCACTTTTACCGCCCGCTGGGGACCGTCGCTCTGAATGGTTTTGTTACCACAGAACAACTGACCGCCGAGCAAGCCCTCCAGGGCAACTTTCATCCGATGCCGCCCGGCACCGAATGGGGAGCCAAATGGGAATATGGCTGGTTCCAGGGCGAGGTCGTGCTGCCTGAGGCCGCCACCGGCCAACGGATCGTCCTCAAAATCGAGGTAGGCGTCCCCAGCACAATCTATGGCGGCGTCGAGTGCGCGGTCTTTATCGACGGCCAGATCGCCGGAGCGCGGGACTATAAACACGAACACCTAACCCTATCCCACGACGGTGTTCCCGGCACGCGGTACGCGGTCCTGATCGAGGGGTACGCCGGGCACGGCAGGCGTGCCGTCCGCGCTGGCCCCACCCCGCTGGATCGCGAGACTGTGCCCGAACCGGGACCGACCCAGGCCGTCGTCGGTGAGAGCACTTTTGGCATCTGGGAAGAGTTGGCCTTCCAGCTCTGGATAGACGTCGAAACCCTCTACCAGCTCCGCGAGAGCATCGACCAGGATTCTCTGCGCGTGGCCGAGATCGACCAGGCACTGCGGGATTTCACCACCATCGTCGATTTCGAATTGCCCCACGATGAGATGTTGGAAACGATGCGCGCCTGCCGGGAACGCTTCAAACCCATCTTGGCGTGCGTCAACGGCTCTACCGCGCCCACGCTATTCGCTTTTGGTCACGCGCACCTGGACGTCGCCTGGTTGTGGCCCCTGGCCGAAACAGAACGCAAGGCCGCCCGAACCTGCGCCAACCAGTTGGCCCTGATGGCCGAGTACCCCGAACACAAATACCTCCAGAGCCAGCCGCACCTGTTCTGGATGGTCAAGACCCGCTACCCCGAATTGTACGCGCGGGTCAAAGAGGCGGTCAAAAAAGGCCAGTTCATCCCCGACGGCAGTACGTGGATCGAGCCGGACACCAACGTCCCCAGCGGCGAAAGCCTCATCCGCCAATTCATCCACGGCAAGCGCTTTTTCCGGGACGAGTTCGGCATCGAGTGCGAGACTCTCTGGCTGCCGGACGTCTTTGGTTATTCGGGCGCGCTGCCGCAGATCATGCGCGGCTGTGGGGTCAAGTATTTCTCGTCGGCCAAGATCTTTTGGGCCTATAACAACCACGACCCTTTTCCCTACAACACCTTTACCTGGGAGGGCATCGACGGTTCCGAGGTGCTGGTGCACCTGTGCAACTATTACAGTTGCCAAACCGACCCGGCATACGTCATCAACTATTGGAACACGCGCGTCCAAAAGGACGGCTTTTCCACACGCCCGTTCCCCTTTGGCTGGGGTGACGGCGGCGGTGGGCCAACCCGCACGCACCTGGAGCACCTCCGTCGCATCCAGGACCTCGAAGGTATGCCACGGGTCCAAACCGGGACCCTGACCGAGTATTTCCAAGACCTGGAAACACGAGGAATCCCCGACGCCCGCTACGTGGGCGAGCTGTACTTTCAAGCCCACCGGGGGACCTATACCTCGCAGGCCAAAACAAAGCGCGGCAACCGCAAGAGCGAATTTGCCCTCCGTGAGGCCGAGATGTGGGGCGCGGCGGCTCAGGCGCTTGGGAAAGAGAGCTTTGAGTTCCCCACCGAGAAAATAGACGAGGCGTGGAAACTGATCCTGCTGAACCACTTTCACGACATCATCCCCGGCTCGTCCATCCAGCGGGTGTACGAGGAGGCCGAGGCCGACTATGCCGCCGTCACCAGTACGGCGCAGGATGTAGCACAGCAGGCGATGTCCGCCCTGACAGACGACGCCCAAGCGGTGACCGCCTTTAACTCGCTCTCCTGGGAGCGAACAGCCCTACTGACTGTGCCTGAGGGCTTTGAAGGCACTGTGGACGAGGCAGACAACACGCTACCCACTCAAGTTTTGGACGGCAAGACCTTTGTCGAGGCAACCATCCCTTCGTGTGGATGGACATCCCTACGCCCCGCCAGTGCCCAAGAAACCGACAACACCCTGACCGTCACAGAACAACTGTTAGAGAATTCCCTGTTGCGCGTCGAACTCAACAACAGGGGAGAGATCACCAGCATCCTGGACAAGGAAACCGGGCGCGAACTGTCCGACGGAATGTGCAACAGCTTGAAAATGTACAAAGACGTACCCACCGCCTGGGACGCCTGGGACCTGGACAGCATGTATGAACTCACCCCGGTCGCGTTGGACGAACCGGCCCAGGTCGAGGTTGTAGCCAGCGGGCCACTGGTCGCCATCCTGCGCGTGACTCGGACCCTCCACCACTCGACAATGACGCAAGAAATCCACCTGCGCCGCGACAGCCGCCGCGTCGATTTCCACACCGTCATCGACTGGCAGGAGCACCACAAGCTACTAAAGGTCAACTTTCCCGTCCAGGTCTATGCCCACGAGGCCGTGCACGAGATTCAGTTCGGGCACATCCGCCGCCCGAATCACAAGTCCAGGCCCTTTGACGCGGACCGTTTCGAGGTGCCCAACCAGAAATGGACCGCCCTGATGGAGGAGAACCGGGGATGCGCGGTCCTCAACGACTGCAAGTACGGCGTCAACGTGCTGAACAACAGTATTAACCTGACGCTGCTCAAGTCGGCCCTCGCCCCCGACATGGTCGCTGACAAGGGCCGCCAAACGTTCACCTATGCCTTTTACGCCTGGAACGGCAGCTTTGCCGAGAGCGATCTCGTGCGCGAGGCATACGAGCTCAACTGCCCCGTGACGACGGCGTCCGGCGCGGCAGACGAGGGATCGCTGTTCTCTGTGGATGCGCCAAACGTGATCGTCGAGACGGTCAAACCGGCGGAAGATGGTTCCGGGGACATTGTCGTGCGGTTGTACGAGGCCAAGCGAACGGCGACACGCTGCACTTTGTCCACATCTCTGTCGGTCGCTGAAGCGTTCCAGACCAATATGCTGGAAAACGTCCAGACGGCACTGCCGTGCGAGGATGGTCAATTGACGCTCGAGTTCCGTCCCTTTGAAGTCAAGACTGTGCGACTGCGCACATCATCATAGTACAATCATCCCTGCGATAAGAAAACAAAACCCTGCCCATTGTGGCAGGGTTTTACTCTTTCGGGTAAAATATAGGCGGGAGCAAGCGAATGATCATATACGCAGGACTTTTTCTCCTTTCGGCAGCCACTCTCATCTTTGAGATCAACCTGACGCGCATCTTTTCCGTCGCGCAATTCTACCACTTTGCCTTTATGATCGTCAGCCTAGCGCTGCTGGGCTTTGGTGCCAGTGGGACCTTTCTTACGCTTTTTCCACGTCTGAAGGAACACGACCCCGCTCGCATCTTGACCCGCTTGAGTTGGGGATTCACGCTCACGGCCATCGGTTCCTACACCCTCACCCTCTACGTCCCCTTTGACTCTTTCCGCGTTGCGCACGAGTGGCAGCAAGGAGCCGTGCTGGCCCTGCACTACGTTGCGCTGGCGGCCCCCTTCTTTTGCAGCGGCACCGCAGTCGGCTTGCTGCTGACCGCACGACCCGAAAGCGCCAACCGCATCTATGCGGCCAATCTGACCGGATCCGCTACCGGTTGCCTTCTCGCCGTCGCCGTCCCATCGCTGGTAGGAGGCGAGGGCACTGTCCTACTTTCTGCTGCCTTGGGCCTCTTGGCTGCTCTCATCTTTCAAATGCAGGTTTGCAAGTCTACGGTGATACAAGCGGCTCTCATCCTTGTTTTCCTGGTTACTACTCTGTGGTCACCTTCCTTCTTCGACATCCGGCTTTCACCGTACAAGAGCCTCAGTTACGCGCTTCTCTATCCCGATGTTGAATTGATATTTCAACGCTGGAACGGTTTTTCGCGGGTGGACGTCGTGCAATCGACCGCCATCCGCAGCTTGCCCGGTCGCGGGTTCACTTGTCCCGGGCAGCCGCCGCCCCAATTGGGACTCACGGTGGATGGCGACAATTTGAACTCAATCAGTCGCGTCCGGCCCGGCTTTACGTCCCTGGAGGGGCCAGGCAGTTCAAACCTCACTGACTGCCTGCTGACCGCGCTCCCGTATCAATTGCGCCCCGGCGCTCGCGCGTTGGTCCTGGAACCTCGCGGCGGCTTTGACATGCTGGTCGCATTGGCGGAGGGAGCGCAAGCAGTCACGGCAGTGGAAGCGAACCGGCTCATCGTGGAGGCGGTGCGCGCGCAGGGGGAATGGGCAGGCAACTTATACGACGATCCGCGCGTGACGGTCGTGGTGGAAGAAGGGCGGGCCTACGCAAGACGAACGCAGGAACGATACGACGTGGTAACCCTCTCACTGACTACTCCGCAACGCCAGGTCACTTCCGGCGCGTACAGCTTGGCCGAGGATTATGGCTACACCGTGCAAGCCTTTGCCGACTATTTGGCGCGGCTGGACGAGGACGGCCTGCTGGTGGTGACACGCTGGCTGCAAGTGCCACCGTCCGAGGCGATCCGAGCCTTTGCGCTGGCAGTGGAGGCGGTTGAGCAAGCCGGAGGGGACCCACAATCTAGCATCGTCGCGCTGCGCAGCTACCAGCAGATACTCATTTTGGTCCATAGCAGCCAATTCACCGAGGGTGAATTGGAGGCCGTTCGCGCCTTTGCCACGTCGCGGGCCTTTGACCTCGTCTACCTTCCCGGAATCCGTCCCGATGAGGTCAACCGCTACAACGTACTCCCAACAGCACCAGACTATTACAATGCCTGCATTGGGTTGCTAGAAGCAAAAAATAGAGAAAACTGGTACCGAGCATACCCCTTTGACGTCACCCCTCCAGATGACGACCGGCCTTTCTTTGGCCATTTTTTCAAGTGGCAGCAGGCTCCAGATATCCTGGCGATGGCCGGTCATACCTGGCAGCCCTTTGGCGGCGCGGGGTACTTTGTACTGTTGGCACTGCTCGCAATGGCAATGACCACAGCTGGAATTTTGATTCTATTGCCACTGGCAGCACGCAAGCGAAAAAAAGTAAGGCGAGAAAAATCGCTGATCCCAACGTTGGGATACTTTGCCCTGCTAGGATTGGGATACCTGTGCATAGAAATCCCATTGTTGCAGCAGTTCATCCTATTCCTAGGGCACCCAGCTTATGCGATGGCGACGGTTCTCTTTACACTATTGCTCTTTTCTGGTCTGGGAAGCCTGCTATCGCACCGGGTGTCGTTGCGGCTGGTTCTGCTCATGCTTCCGTTGCTTGTTGTGGTGTACGCATTGAGCTTGCCAACTCTTATCAAAGCAACATTGGCAGCGCCGCTCAGTATCCGGCTGGTGATCGCAGTGGTGACGTTGGCCCCACCCGGCCTATTGATGGGAATGCCCTTTCCCAAGGGATTGGCGTTGTTGGGGCAAGAAGAAACCGAGTCTACCTCCGTCCTCATTGCCTGGGCCTGGGGAGTAAACGGAGCGGTCTCGGTCGTGGCCTCGATTCTGGCAGCGCTGCTGGCGCTCTCTTTTGGTTTCTCGGCTGTGTTGACGGTGGGAGCAGTCTGTTACGTGGGAGCCTGGATCATGGCCATTCGAATCCACCCTCGCCATCGTGCGCATCCACCCCTGTCCCCGTGAACGGGACAAAGGCAACACCGCCCTTGTTGAGAGCTTGCAGTTCCCCTTCTGCCCCTTTGACAAACTTCCACAACGTCTGGTAGCCACCTGGCGGCCCGATAGGAATTACCATCCTCCCACCATCGGCCATCTGGTCCACCAACAGTTGCGGCACATGGTCGGGGGCAGCGGTGACGATGATGGCATCAAAGGGGGCGTGCGCTACCCAACCATAGTAACCGTCCCCCTGCTTGCACTGGAGATTGTCATAGTTCTGACCTTCCAGCCGTTCGCGGGCGCGCTCGGCCAGTTCAGGAACGATCTCGATGGTATAGATCTCAATACCCTGAATCTCGGCCAGAACAGCAGCCTGGTATCCAGAGCCTGTGCCAATTTCCAATACTTTGTCCCCTTCCTTCAGTTCGAGCAGCTCGGTCATCAGTGCAACGATGTAGGGCTGGGAGATGGTTTGACCGTAACCGATGGGCAGGGGATAGTCACCATATGCGCGACTCTGCTGCTCATCAGGCACAAAAAGATGTCGGGGAACCGCACGCATAGCGTCCAACACATCCTGGTCAACAACACCTCGTTTCTCAATCGTCTCGATCACCATCCACTCCCTTTGTTGTGAAAAAATCACCTCATCGCCGGGGGACTGCGTCAGAGTAGGAACAGTCGTAGCCGGTGGCGCTGTAGGGGTCGCAGGCATCGTTGTACAAGCGACGAGCAAGATGAGCGCCAGATTCAAAATCACTCCAATCCTGCGCATTATTCGATCCTTTCCGTTGCATCCTCATTCTTTTCCACATCTCTACATTGACATCTTTAATTGTATCATCCCTGTCTCGATATAAGCCTTGAGACCTTGCAGAGCGGCCTGGTAAATCCTATGCACGCGACGAGTCAGAAAAAGAAAACGCGCTAACAGGGCCGGATAGCCGTAGAACTCGTGACGGCTGAGCACCTGTGTTCCCCTGATGGTGGCATTAAAACGAAACCCGTGGATAGCCTCCATCCCCACTATTTTTCCTTCCCAGGCTATGTACGGAGCGGCACTGATTTCAATGACGGTGCCGACTCCCGTCACTTGGCCAAGAGGAAAGCCAAATTTCACAGTTTGACGAAACTGTGCCCCCAAGGCCCAAGGAGTGCCAGCACCCCACTCAGCAGCAACTAGACCTGGGAACCATTGAGGCCACTTGCTGAGATCCCCGAAACAAGTCCACAGCACTTCAGGTGAGGCAGCGATTTCGATGCGATCTTCAACCACAACGCGTGGCTTGCGCTTCTGGAGCATTGGCCCTCCTCCTTTGCAACGCTGACGATATCATTGTACTCGAAATGCTGTCACTTGCCAAACGCAAAGCACGAATTTCACAATCGGTGATGTTGGTTCTTTGTTATCAAGTGTGATAAAATACAAAAAGAGGATGTGTTACTGAAAATGAGCGCCAATTCACCCAAGTCAAATCAACCGCGCCCGGAACCGATACCTAATCAGCACGATGGACCGGTATGTTTCTCCCATCCGGCGGAAGAAGCATTTGCCAAAATGCTTGATTTTTACATGATCGAATGGAAATATGAGCCAACAACATTTCCCTTGGAATGGGACGAGAATGGGCGTGTGGTCACAGCCTTTGCGCCCGACTTTTACCTGGTAGAAGACGATCTGTACGTCGAGTTAACCACGATGCAACAGCGTCACGTCACGAAAAAGAATCGCAAATTGCGACTGCTGCGCGAACTTTACCCCAACGTCAACTGCAAACTCATGTATCGCAAAGATATAGAGAATTTGGGCATCAAATACCGGCTGTTTGAAGATGGTCCATTACCCGATATGTGCTTTGACCCAGGGCTCGTTGACGAGGATATTGACGAAACGGAGACAGAATGAACGACAACAGCTTGGTGGATAATGGCTTGATGGATGACATCGACGAGATATTGATCACACCAGAAAAACTCCAGACCCGCGTTGCCGAGTTAGGAGCACAGATTTCGGCGGATTATACAGGCAAGAATCCTCTGCTGGTAGGTGTGCTGCGCGGCGTTTTTGTCTTTATGGCTGATCTAGTGCGCGCCATCACGATTCCTATTGACGTAGATTTTATCGGCATCACTCGTTATGGGTCTAGCACGCAGACGCGAGGCGCGGTACGCTTTACCAAGGATCTAGAGTTTTCTATCGAGGGACGACACGTACTTTTTGTTGAGGATGTGATAGACACCGGTCTTTCGATACACTATATTCTGCGCAACCTTAAAACCCGTGAACCAATCAGTCTTCAGATCTGCACCTTGTTCGACAAACCCCGGACACGCCTCTTTGATCCAGAGATCGCTTATACTGGTTTCATGTTGCCCGACAAGTTTGTCGTTGGCTATGGACTAGACTATGACGAGCGATACCGGAACCTGCCATTTGTGGGTGTGTTAAAGGACAAAGCCATCACCCAACGGCGATTGCCTGTAGGCTCGCAGACGTGAGAAACGCCAAACCCCCAATCAATATGATTGGGGGTTTAATCTACAGGCAATATACAGCATCAAGCCCCAAGTGACTTACTTTGCTTCTTCAGATCAGTTCCTCTTCTTTTTCCTGTTAGCCTCCTTTCTGGTTAGAGTATAAAATCTTTCCAGACTCTCATTGGCTATCAGACTTTTAAGATTCGGTTCTTTTCTGTTTCTGCTTTTCGATCTCTTGGGACTTGACTGTCATTAATATACCATGTTTCACGCGCCGAGTCAATAGGTTCACAAAAACGACGTAAATTTTGGCAGTACGCCGCAAGCGACAAAACGCGCAGTCGCACCCCTATATGCGGGGGTTGGATGCGGTAAGTCCCCTGTATATGGCGACGGCGTTATAAATAATATCATAAAAATATATTGGAAAACATCATCTCAATTTTAAGGTTTTTATGTAAATAATACACACTGCGGGTTGCGTTGAAAAGAACGGTGAAATATCGGCTACTGATTCAAATCAAAAGACGAACAAAGCGTTGCCTGTGAGGTAGAATGATGATATAATCAACCCCAGTGGCTGGTTACAGAGAGTCACCTTACACTGATTTAGGGAGCTTGAAATGGCGACGAATATAGCACAATCAATGGATTTGACCCAGGCGATGCAGACGCTCAAATGGATGGACGAGGAGCGCATCAAGGACAAAGCCTCAATTACCGCTCTGGAAGAACGGATACAGAACCAAGAGCAACAACTATCACAACAGGCAACACAAATTCAAGACCTGCAAACCACGGTAGGTGGAATCCATGGTGTACTATCCAAAGTAACCGAATTCGGACAAATGGTCACAAACTATAAAACCGAAATGGTCCTCCAGATGGACAACCGCGACCAGACACGACGAAAGGAACAGGCCGAGTCGGAACGGCTGCGCCGAATCGAATACGAGGGACTGACCACCCACCTGAGCCGCCTGGAACGCGAGTTGCGCGTCCTTCCCAAATACGATGAGGACATCAACACCATCCGGATTGAGAGCCAGCGAGTGAGCCAAATCGTTCAAACTATCCAAGTTGACGTAACCGATGTCAGCAAGCGCCTCGAAGAGCCAACACGCGCCGTTTCCTATCTGGAGGAACAACGCCGTGCCGATAACCGTCGTATCATCGAGTTAAGTCAAGACCTACCCCCTTTGCGTAACAAGATTGATACTCTGGATAAAAAGTTTCCACTACTTGAAGAATCAATTCAAAAGCAACGAGTTCGAATTGACGCGGCCGTTGAGGAAACAAAGAAATACGAACAACCAATCGAAGAACTGCGCGTCTCTGACTTTCAACGCGAACAAAAGATGAATCAATATCTGGATCAAGGCGCACTCGTGACCCAAGAGATGGAAAAGATACGCTCACAGACACAGGGCTTTATCGAACAACAGCAAGAGGTCAAACGAGGTCTAAACGCTTTGGAAAAGTTCAAGGTCCGCATTGAAAGACGCCAGGATGAAATGGCCGAAAAGCAGCGCCTGGCTGATGAGCAAATACGACAGAAATGGGAAGAATGGCAAACAGGGCAAGCCAAAGATCACAAGAAACGTCAGGTAATCATCGAAGAGAGATGGCGGCAGCAGGAACAAATCAATGACAGTTACCCAAAACGTATGGCCGCGTTAGAGGCTGTTGATAAGGTTTATGGCGCTCAGTTGAGCACGCTGTGGGAATCTCTACGAGAAGATGCTACCAGTCTACTCAAGGCTGCACAGGATATACACGAATCTATCATCGCGCCGATTGATGAGCAACTGGCCATTCTGCGCAGCGAACAAGGACAATAAACTATGCAAGTCATTGGCACTGCCGGTCACGTGGATCACGGCAAATCCACTCTTGTTCATGCCCTTACCGGCATCAACCCTGACCGTCTGCGAGAGGAACAGGAACGGGAAATGACCATAGACTTGGGCTTTGCCTGGATCACACTTCCCAACGACCAACCGGTCGGCATCGTAGACGTTCCCGGTCACAGGGACTTTATCGAAAATATGCTGGCAGGCGTGGGCGGCATCGATGCCGCTCTCTTTGTCATTGCTGCTGACGAGGGTATAATGCCACAAACCAAAGAACACCTAGCTATCCTCGACCTGTTGGGGATCGACAAGGGAATCGTGGCATTAACCAAAGTGGACGCGCTCGAAAGTATGACCGAAAGTGAGGAATGGATCGAGTTGATCTCTACCGACGTATCCGAGACACTAGATGGAACGGTGCTGGAGGGCGCTCCTATCATCCCCGTCTCTGCTCGCACCGGAGAGGGCCTCGACGAATTAGTGATCGCATTACAGGATATGCTTGCCCAGGTCGAACCCCGCCGAGATCGAGGGCGACCACGATTACCAATAGACCGCGTCTTTAGCATCAGTGGTTTTGGCACTGTCGTCACCGGGACACTGACCGACGGATGTTTCGAGATAGGACACGAGGTCGAGATATTGCCCCGAGGGACAAAGGCCCGCATCCGGGGTCTTCAGACCCACAAACAAAAGAACGAACGAGCCGTGCCGGGCAGTCGTGTGGCAATGAACCTCAGCGGCATCAGCAAAACCGACGTCAAGCGCGGCGACATTGTTACCATCCCCGGCTGGCTGCACCCTACGGTTTTAGTTGATGTGCAATTGCACTACCTTTCAGACGCACAACGCCCACTGCGTCACAACACCCAGCTCAAGTTCTTCTCTGGCGCGGCCGAGACGATGGCTCACGTGCGTATCTTGGGACAAGACACATTGCAGCCTGGGGAGTCCGGATGGGCACAATTGCGGCTCCAGGACCCCGTAGCATTGGTCAAAGGAGATCGCTTTATCGTTCGCCTCCCCTCCCCGCCCGCGACCGTGGGTGGAGGCATCGCCGTGGACCCTCACCCCGGGCGCAAGCACCGCCGTTTCCGCCCCGAGGTATTGACACGCCTGGAAACCCTGGCCCAGGGAAGCCCATCCGAGATATTGCTGCAAGCCCTCGAACGGAGTGGTCCCATCACTGCCCGCGACCTGCTCCCCGCCAGCAATCTGGGTAAAGTCGCCCCAGATGCATTGGCCCAGCTACTCGACGATGGCCAAGCGGTTCTTCTCGGCTCTCAGACTCACGCCCAGCATCCGGTGCCCGGCAATCAATTACTTGCCGCACGCTCTTGGTGGTCAGCCTTGGTCGAGCAGTTCTCTGGCGAACTCTCTGCCTACCATCAAAAGTTTCCACTGCGAGCCGGAATGGGCCGTGAGGCCCTGCGCAGCGGGCTTCGACTGAACGCCAAGGTCTTTAACGCCGTAATGGGCCGTGCCGTCGCCGAGGAACGCATCGCAGACAAAGGTGCCATCGTTCGACTGCCATCTCACACCGTGGAATTTACTCCCGATCAACAGCGTCAAGTAGACGCATTGCTGACTCGTTTTCGTCAGCAACCCTACACCACGCCCTCATTCAAGGAAAGCGTTGCTATAGTGGGAGAAGAGGTATTGGGCGTGATGGTTTCCCGGGGTGATCTAGTGCAGGTCTCGTTGGGGGTACTATACTTGCCCGAAACCTACGCACAGTTGGTGTCTCGCATTCGTGGACATATCAAGCAGGAAGGTAACATCACCTTGGGACAGACGCGCGACATACTCAAGACCAGTCGCAAGTACGCGCAGGCACTGCTGGAACACTTGGATGAAATTGGGCTGACAAAACGCGTGGGGGATGAACGGGTGCTACGGAGCGCCTAATCCTTCTCGTTCTTATGCCGCCATTGTTCCAATCGCTCGATGATGGTTTGTTCATATCCATGCCCTTTGGGCTGGAACCACCCACCCTCAATGCCCTCTGGCAGATAACGCTGCTCCACCCACCCCTCAGGAGAGGCATGCGGGTACTTGTATCCCTCGTGCTCACCGATCGTCTGCTTGTAATGCTCGCGCAGTGAACCGCGAAAGGTGTCGCTCTTGTCACGCAGATAGATCGGCACCGGGCCAGCTCCGCGCGCCTCGATCTCTGCCAACGCCCCCCAATAAGCACCCGCCGAGTTGGACTTGGGGGCGGTAGCCAGGTAGAGGGTTGCCAAAGACAGGTGATACTGTCCCTCTGGCAGCCCCACCCACTCGAACGCCTGGGCGCAGGCATTGACGACCACGATCCCATTCGGATCAGCCAATCCAATGTCCTCCGCCGCCAGGATGTAGAGCCGGCGCAGGATGAAACGAGGGGCTTCACCGGCGGCCACCATCTTGGTCAGCCAATACAGCGCCGCGTCAGGATCGCTCCCGCGCACCGACTTGATAAAGGCAGAGACCGTGTCATAATGCTTGTCACCAGC
Source organism: Chloroflexota bacterium (assembly GCA_024232355.1). The sequence continues at coordinate 15,116 of JAAEPW010000335.1, forward strand.
CTTGTCGTAGCGCAGCGCACGCTGCTGGATCGAGTCCTCGGCCACGTCTAGTTCGATATGGATCACGCCGTTATCGTTCGGCGGTGTGCTCTCGACGGCCAATTCCAGCGCGTTGAGCACAGCTCGAGCGTCACCACCGGCGATGCGCACCAGGTGATCGGCGGCATCATCATCCAGTTGAACCTGGCGAGCCCCATAGCCACGATCAGAATCAGCCAGTGCATTATGTAAAAGCGTCACCATATCTTGATCGGTGAGTGGTTTGAACTGGAACACACGAGAGCGAGAGACCAGGGGGGCAATAACTTGGAAATAGGGATTTTCGGTCGTCGCGCCGATGAGTATGACGGTGCCATCCTCGACGTGAGGCAGCAATGCGTCTTGTTGGGCCCGGTTCCAGCGATGGATCTCGTCTACCAGCAGAATGGTACGCCGCCCGTACATCCCGCGCCGGTCCTTGGCTTCCTTGATGACCCGGCGTAGGTCGGCCACACCCGCCAGCACTGCACTGATGGTCTCAAAATGGGTGGCGGTTGTATTGGCGACGATCATCGCCAGAGTCGTTTTTCCAATGCCCGGAGGTCCCCAGAAAATCAGGGAAGAAAATAGCCGATCAGCCTCGATGGCGCGGCGCAACAATCGTCCTTGGCCCACAATGTGCTCCTGACCAACAAACTCGTCCAGGGTACGTGGGCGCATACGGGCCGCCAGGGGAGCCTCGCGGTGGATCTGTTCTTGCCGGCTGTGCTCAAACAAGTCCATTGATCTTGCTCAGGGGATAAAAAAAGTATAAGCGTCCGCTAGACGGACCGCATACGGTGCCAGAACCTGTGGAAAGATTCCGACTCCAACACAACACAATATGACCACGATCACAACTGCCGCCGTCAACCAATCCTCAGAAGCACCCAAAGGTATCACACTCCGATTCTCCGGCGAACGCGGGCGATCCAGGAGCATCGATAAACCTCGCCATAACCCCATCATCACCCCCACACCTGCCAAGATGAGGATCAACGCATTGCCCGGGCTGGATGGGGCAAGCGCGCGATAGAGAGCCCAACGCCAAACAAAACCCGCGCTCACTGGCAATCCCGCAATCGAAAGCCCTCCAAAGATCAATAGGGCCGTACTCCATGGGGCTTTCCATCCCATCCCTCGTAGTGCGCTAAAACTGTCATCGGTGCCATTCTGCTTACATAAACCGCTCATACCTGCAGCCATAAGAACCAAACCCAAGGGGCGTACGTACAAAGACAACAAAGCCAACTCTAATCCCAGTTTGCTGCTCATCCCCAGAGCAATGAGGGCAGCGCCACTATCGACCAATGCCGCATACCCAATCAACGAACCCAGACGGCGTTGAGCCGACGCAAGCAATCCTCCCACAACGATCATAATCAGGCCCGCAGTGGAGACAAAGGATCCAAAATCAGGATGGTTGCTGAGCCAAGGATAGGTTTCCAGAAAATCCAACAACAAGAACCAAACCACATTGTTGCCAACTGTGAGAACAAAGATACCCGCCATTGGCACACTTTCGCCAATAACAGATGGCACCCAGGTATGAAAAGGTACGACTCCCAGCCACAGTGCAAATGAAAAAGTTAACAATGCAGCGGATGTACTCAGCAGTTGTGTCTCGTCCGGCGTGATCAAATACCGGTCCAACAGCCAGTGCGTGACCAACAATCCGGGCAAGGCCAGGGTCATAAAGGCCAGATAGCGTATCCCGCCTTGAGAAGGAGGGGCTCCCTCAGCCTGTAACGCAAATACAGACAGAGCAGCGGCAATCTCGATCAGCAAAGCCGCGTAGAGAAGTGGTCGAATCAACAGCGCCCCGCTCAACAAACTGAGCAATCCCAAACCGATGGGGAAAAGCAACGAGCGTGATGACATTCGCCAGGCCAGGAAGAAAATACCGGCAGACGTAAAGAACAGAAAGGCCATCTCTGTTCGATCGAATTGATCTAGCACCAACTCGCGGCCAAAAAAGGTAACCGCCTCGCCCATCGCAATCTGATAATCCCCGCCCAAAAAAGAGAGCGGGCTCATTGGTTGATCCAACGGCAACTTTGTGACTGCGAAACCCAACAGTAAAGCTGTGCCTATAGCCAACAACGCCGCCAAAGTTTGCCATCGAAGCAAAATGTACACAATACCCGCCATTGCTAGCGGAAGGATCAGCAACAAGAGAGAGCCAGCAATCATGACGTGCTACCCTCCCCACCAGCAATAATCTGGGCTGCTCTGAGATAAGCGGTTGATAATGCAATCAGAAAACTGACGGCACCAAGCAATCCAGCCACAGCCAGGCTGGGTTCCAAGGCCACGTAGAACAGGTCAAATCCCGACAGAAAAACGAGCAGACCAAATCCTGCTTGCATCGGTGCATCACTCAAGCCAATCAATAACAACCCCATTCCGACCATCTGGTAACAGGCCAGCGTAATATCTGGTGGGACCTCGGGCAAGGGGATGCGTAGAGCGGCCGTATACGCCGCCACCGAGATCAACAAAAAAGACAGTAAATAAAATGACGCGCGTGCCGACATCATCCAACGGTTCAGCCGCTGTGAGGTTTCTGCGCCTGGATCACTCGTGCTTTGTTCAAGCTCGCTGGCCCGCCGTTCGGTCAGGTAAAACACCATACATATCATCCAGCCGATCAATCCCTTGACAGCAGCAACTTCGAGCCGGATCACCCGAGTCATCAACAATACGACGAAAAAATACTGCACAGTGAGAGCAAACACATTTAGCCGCCACTCTCGATTGACGACCAAAATTCCAGCCGAGATAAATATACCAGCCACAGCAGGCATGGCGGCCAGAAAAGATACACGGGCCAGAAAATCCGCCAAAGTTGGCACTATAACCCACCCCACACCAATAACAGGAGAAGGAACAATACCAGAGACCACAACAAGGCTCCTGCACCTCCCACCAGTTCATCAGCCACTCGGAACACGGTCAACCCCCGATCCAACGCACCATTCAACGAATCATAGAACCACCCTAATCGCAACAGATCATGAACAATGTTGAGCAACAAACCCAGGTTGGAACGTAGAACCCGCTCTTGCCAGGCAATTACGCATCCACAAACGAGCACTACCCCGCACAACAACCACCCTACAAGCCCTGGCATCACAAACAATGAGCTGAGTGAGGGCAATACGTGATCTACATCAGCATCGATAAGAAGTGGCGGATACAAACCGGCTACGATCAAAAACAACGTCGGCAGCCCCAAGCCCACGCCACGCGCCACGGCCATCCCAAAGTGTTCGGGCAGGGAAGACAAAGGTGAGACCAACATTCGCCGCACCAGCGATGGAAGAAGGAGCAGGTACCCCAAAAAGGTTCCCCAAAATGCCATGCCCCACGCTACACGGCCTCCTTGTACAAGCCCTCCCAGCAGAGATGATGCCGTCACAAACCCCAAGGTGAACGGAACACCCAACAATGTCAATAACGCAATCACTATGGGTATGTTCCACAATAGTGCCTTTCGTCGCCATCCATCGCTCAGAAAAAACGTGGTCATTCCCAAGACCCACCCCACACTGCCAATGATGATAACGGCTATAGCACCTTCTCCCGCAAACCCCGAGACCAATAACAAAGCGCCGTTTGCGCTCACTCCAATCCATGGCAGCGAGCGACGCGGAGATTCGGAAGACCAGGCCAGCAAGCTCCCCAGGGTCAGGGTACACACGGCCAAAGTCGATATCCAGGCATCATCAGGAGCAAACCCACCATTAATGGTACAGAGCCTGAGCCATAAACCCCAACCCACAATAGGTCCTAGAAAGAGCGGGGCGGCGAACGGAGAAGCAGTATCCAGATCATCTGGCACAGCCAAGTGGAAAGGATACGCCCACAATCGCAGCATACCGGCCATCGCCCATAACGTTAGTGCTGCTCCACTAGGGGTCATCAATGGCCACAACTCGCTATCTGCCCCACTGCCCGATAGCACAGATCCTGTCCAAAGAAGCAAGGTCGCCACGTTACCCAATACCAAGCCACGAATGGCCGTTCGTGTCGAACCTCCTACCGCAATATGTGCTATGGTTTGCAACAAATCATAGATTGCCCAACTGACCGCCATCGTCAGTATATTGGCCGACCACAAAGTGATCAGGTTGGCGGAGAGCAGAGCCAACAATGCAGCTATGGGTGAAGAACGAGGAGCATCTCCACTGCTCAGTTCTACGAGTAGAGAACAACCGGTCACCAATGCCAACACCAAGGACAAGGGCCCCATAGTGGCGTCAATTTCCCACGTGAGGACAGAACCAAATAGCAATGAGGGTTGCCACAAGGAACGAACCACCGATCCCAACTCGATCCATCTAAACAGCAGAATCAGAATAGTGGTCAGGCCAACCGCCACCAGAGCGATATAGCGACTATAAGAACGAACGCGGGGTACAAGAGACAATCCAAGTACCCCACCCGCACCTAACAGCGGCAAACCAATCACAAGAACAAGAAACAATGACATTGGACATCAATTGCTGGTATACTCGCAGCACATTTTTCTATTCTAACACACAAAAAGACAAGCCGCAAACAGAATGGCTTGTCGGTTGGAATGAATATGTGCCGATATGAGAAGAGTACAAGATAGTGTCGAATCTCGTAAAGTCGTACCGCTTTGTCAGAGCTAGAAGGCAGGGCGACTTGCCAAGTTATCATTTTGGCCGATTTTATGGGTGAAAACGTGCTCATACTTGAAAAGTTGGCAGCGAAGGACATTCTGGTCGCTC
>JAAEPW010000336.1 GCA_024232355.1 Chloroflexota bacterium
CGGCCTGGAAGGCACTACCGATCCCTTTGGCATCTATCTCACCTGCTGCCGCGTGCTGCAAGCCGTTCAGGACCCGCGCGCCCAAGATGTCCTGAACACTGCTTACGATCATCTACAGCAACAAGCCGCCAAGATCGACGACGCAAAGCTGCGCCACTCGTTCCTAGAAAACGTGGTCGCGCACCGTGAGATCGTGGCAATGTGGACAACGCTACGACAGGCATAATTCGTCAAGCGCCATGCGCCTGCCACAAACAACCCTCCATCTTCAAGTCCGAGAACCGCGCTCTAAAAGACGAGTCCAGAGGACTGCAAGCGTACAAGCCAAAGCGCACGGATTGCTCTGCTGGCAAAGGCGGGTTTTGCTTGCCCATCTCTTGCGTCGTTTCACCCAGGCAGTGCAAGTGAAAGATTCTCATCTGCCTGAAATCCTGGCCGCCGGTGCAAGATTCGATCAGGAAATCAGGGCCACGCCGACCCAGGCGGTACCAGATCGACGTGACCGCAGCAATGTCGGTGGTTGCCCAATCGGAATAGCCATTGTTCGTCACCACACTGCCCAAACGAGCGAAATCCTCATTTTCGTGCTCGATTGAAG
>JAAEPW010000337.1 GCA_024232355.1 Chloroflexota bacterium
ACTGCCGTGCATGTCTGCACGTGTCATGCTCACCCAGGCTGTACCTGGGATTCCCTTGGATTTTGGGGCGTGTACTCATGCTTTTCAGATTATTTAACGGTTATTTAGAAACTGTCTAACCATATTTTTCGTGTCTGTGCGTTACAGGTTGCGCGGCTGTGCTTTCTTGCGGACCGTCTGCTCCTGCTCAGATCGTTGCTGAGCTGTCTAGCTGCGCTGCTGCGCTGCTCCTGTTCGGACGGCTCCTTGTCGCTGCGCTCCTGTGCGCTACTAGTGTGCACTCTTGGCGGACCGCTGTTCGCTGCCATTCTCCATCGTCCCGGTCCGCTGTTCGGTCGTCTGTGCGCCGTCCCGGCCTCGCTGTTTGCTGAGCGCTCCCTGCTGGATGGCGTTCCTTTTCGCCGTTGTTCTCCTGGCCGCCGTCGGCGTCTTTGAAGTCGTGGTGGCGCCGGATACGCCGCCACGTTTCGGCCCAAACGGGATGCTACCGCCTCCGCTCGCCACCTCCACATTGGACACTTCGGACGCCGCCGGAACCTCCACCGGAAATCCCCACGAAGCAGTGAGTAACTGTTGACGTGTTGCCGGTAGCCATGTCGCAAGAGGATATGACATTGTGGCGTCGGCACCACACGCGCTCTAGTGCTGCGCCATTGCCTTTGGAAGCCGCTAATAGTGCTCATCTTAGTCAAAACCAGCGGGATAGTTTATTTTTCCAAAATGCTGATAATTTG
>JAAEPW010000338.1 GCA_024232355.1 Chloroflexota bacterium
CAATTTGTGCTCGTTGATTACTCGTGATATCATTTCGTCTTGCGCCCATAGGTCGTCTCCTTGTGCCTTGGTCTTCAGAAAACCAATTGTGGCACATAAACGGCCTGTGGGCAATCTGTCAATCTAATCTATACCATGCCGGCCATTCACATGGAAAACGAACTAGAGTGCAGCCCTCCCATCACGCCGACGCAACCCGCTATGCTGGACGTGAACCCCATCAACCTCAACTTTGCTACCGAGGAAGGAGACAATCCCTATCCCCAAACCTTGAGCATCGACAAGCAGGGTGAAACAGACCTGATCTGGGCGGCGACTGAGGATATTGCCTGGTTGAACCTAAATCGAGTGGTTGGTGTGGCTCCTTCCGTCGTCAGCGTCTGGGTAGACATCGATGGATTGAGCACAGGCGTCTATACCGGGCGAATCACCATTGAAGCCATCAACGGCGGCAGCGTGCCCCAGGTCGTGAACGCACGGCTAGTCATCGAAGAAAATCTCAGCGCAGAACCGATCTACCTGTGGGCCGAGGCTGGGCGTACCAGCGTCCAACTAGAATGGAATCCCACCAACGACCCTGACGTGACGAGCTATCATCTCTACCGCGCGGTGGGCAATGACGCCGAAATGTCCTTCCTCACCACGGTTAGTGATACCATCTACTTTGACACCGATACCGTCCTGCTGCCAGGCGGAACAACCTACTGCTACCGCGTTGAAGCTGTGCGTTCCGATAACACGGTCGCCGCCATCTCTAACGCCGCGTGCGCTACTATCGGGCAGGTCGAACTGTGGATCCCCGACGTTTACGCCATTCCAGGCGGAACGGGCATAATACCTCTCAACGTTGCCAACGCCCACGGCCTGCGCATCGCCGCCGGAAGTGTATGGCTCGATTATGATCCCACGGTGATGACGCCGTTGTCTGTCTCACCGACAGCTCTTAGCGCCGATTATATCTTTACCTACAGCATCGCCAGCGCAGGCGTCTATAGCCAGGTACGCATTGCGACCCTCGCGCCCCTGACCCCCTCTATGCTCTACGACGACGGTGCATTGTTCGAGTTGACCGTCCAGGTCGCCGGCGCTCTCACCGGTACCACCAGCATGAGCACTCCGCTCGACCTGCAAGAGTTCATCTATGGCGTCAGCGGCTCATCTATCTACGTATTGGACGATCTATTTACGCCCATTCCCCTCGTCCTCGACGATGGTATACTCTACACCGATCTCAACTACACCCGGGGCGACGTCAACGGGAACGGCGTCGTTGAAGCCGTAGACGCCTACATCGTCCTCCAGATCGCCGCTGGTCTTTACCCGGATTGGACGTGGGAGATGCAGATAGCCGGGGACGTCAACGGTGATGGTACCCTTGATGCCGAAGACGCGAGTATGATCCTGTACTATGCAGTTAACGGTAACTGGCCCCCACTACCTGGTTCTGGAAATATGTTAGCATTAACCACTAGCGCGCCTATTATAACAAGTTTGGACAATGCCGTTGGCGACCCAGGAGAAACCGTGAGTGCTACACTTCATGCCACTAACCTCACAGAATTTGCTGGTGGAGAGTTTATCGTCATCTATGATACCAGCCTGGTAACTGGCACTGCTACTGTTGCTATGACTGGCCTTGCGAAAGATTTTTCCCTGGCATTTTTCGATAATGGTGCAGGTATTCTTCACATCACGGCTGCCAACGACACACCAATCTCCGGCAATGGTGCAATCGCCATAATCTCGCTCCTGATCACCCCAGGCGCACCTTCTGGTAGCCGTGCCACTCTGGCCCTTGCCAAGGCCAAACTCAACGATATTCACGGACGTGACTTTGCCACATCAGCCTTGCAAAAGACAATTGTGAGAAACAACGGTCTGCTTCAAGTCGGCGGAAACCAAATCTACTTGCCCATCGTTCTGCGAGGCAACTGATCGAAACGAGACAATTGACTTCCGGCAACACCATCTAATACACAAGTAGTTGGAGTAAGTAACAGCGCGGCCCGCGTGAGGGCGGGCCGCGCATTTTTGTGTACCAGTGGGAACAACAGCCGCTAACAGATCTATCAATCAGTAACCAGCGGATTGAGACAACTCCACAGAGATGATCGAGGGCACCGGGACGAGAGAGTCGATTTCCACAGATCGCTCACCCGCCTGCAACCACAAGCCGCTCGAGTAGCCACCGTCCAGGTTGAGCGCCACGTCCAGGTCGAGGTCCGACTCGGCCAGAAAGCGCGCCGTTTCGTGGAGGCTGAGGTAGCCGCGCGGCGCGACGATGAGCAGGATACGCCCCCCGTTGTCCTGGGCCACGACGGTGCGGCGG
>JAAEPW010000339.1 GCA_024232355.1 Chloroflexota bacterium
CCGCGCCGCCGCCGTCGTATTCCTGGAGGGTACTGGGATCAATGTAGCCCCCCAGGCCAATCGCGCTGCCGCCGGTCAGCCGCAGCCCGGCCAGCGTCGGCGTGATATTGCCGGTGACGTAAACCACCCGCCCCTGCCCCAACGCGCTCAACACGGTGGGGTTGGCATCGGGGTCGGGCATGCTCCAATTGGTCGTGGTGTAGCCGCCCCGGATGGTGATGGTCTCTTCGATATAGACCACCTGGGTGACGCCGTAGCGGGCGCTGACGCTGGTGTACAGCCCAACAGCGACGTGGATCTCGTCGCCAGCAGTGGATTCATCGATGGCGTATTGCACCGTGCGACAGGGATCTCCCGCGCTGCCGCATCCGGGCGTGTCCGTACCGCTCATCGCCACGCGGATGATTCCCGTACCCGACTGGGCCAGCACGGGGACCGTTCCGCCGAGGGAGATTTGCAACAGGGCGGGCAACCCTGCCAGCATCAATAGACCAACTAACCAGGTGAGCCAAAAGCGTTGCCATCGGGTGTTCATGAGATTTCTCCTTTTTTTGTTAATGTAACGGTTTGATTGTGCCGTGATCTGCACAGGACTTGTTTTTGGGTCACAAGTCCACTTGGTCAGCGGATTGAGCGGATTGATCAGCTAAATTCACTGAGAATCTTGTGGTTTCGGTTCGTCCGGGTTGGAGATGAGGTGAAGGATGGCAATTGTTGGCGATAGAACCTTAATGTGCATTTGACGATCACGAGCACGACAGGTTTTAATTATATCCGAATAGCGGCTTTGCACAAACGGGAAACCAAGTGCGGGAGATACTACAGCGAATGGGGAAAGGAACGAATTGGAGCGCGGGATGCAAACTGTTTCGTTTCCCGATTCGTTGTGGTGTCCTGCGAGCACTATGCCGAATGGGGAAATGAACGAATTTTGGGGGCCGTTGTACGTCGTAGGGGCGCGTCTGTGGGGAGTGGGCGGAAATGGCTGCGCACCCTGACGCAACGGCCCGTACCGGGCGGGAATGGCTGCGTACCGTGACACAACAGTCCGTACCGGGCGGGAATGGCTGCGTACCGTTACAAAACGGTCCGTACCGGGCGGAAATCATTCGGGACCAGGTACGAATGACTCGGAACCAGGTACCAACGAGGGTTGGCAAGTCCGGAGCACTACAGCGAATGGGGAATGGAACGAATTGGAACGCGGGATGCAAACTGTTTCGTTTCCCGATTCTTTTCTCTCCGATTCGTTGGTTTCCCAATTCGGTGTAGTGTCACTCAGATGCCGGTCCAGCAGCAGAGCCGTATTTGAGGACACTCACTCTATGTAGAAATAAACTTGACTCTTTGGGATTTCGCATGGTCAGGGTGTCGGACTCCCTATGTAACCGCAGGTTACACCTTGTTTGGGGGTATCACGCAAGAAACCCGAAAAGTTCGCGAGTCCGATACGTCCGCCATGCAAACTTCCAGAGACCCATAAACTTTTGCCCTCGTACACTTCCTGCTATATAATGGGCTGTAGGCAGCGACGGAACAAGCGAGGAGGAACAATATGCCAGATTTCGAAAAACTCATCAAAGCCATTGA
>JAAEPW010000340.1 GCA_024232355.1 Chloroflexota bacterium
CGGTGCATGGTGGAAACCGGAAAACGCCCGGATTATGCTTTCCCTGAGAGTTGATCGTGCGGATGGATACTGGAAAAGGCATTGGAATAATATAAAAAAGGCGGCGTAAGGTGTCAAAAACCGCACTTTTAATCGCACCCGGTGCGCAGGGTGCCGTGCACGGTATAACGAGTGCTGACCGATACCCGGTACTCATTATTCCACGGATCGTTCTGAACCGGAACATCCGGCATGACCAGCACTTCGCTGTTGGCTATCGGACCGAAACGGGTCTGTACGGTACTGCCGTTACGGGTGCCTTCGATCACGCAACCGGTGTCCGCGTCATCAGGATCAAAGAACAGATTCGTACCGCTCAGGCGCAGGAGCCCGTCCGGGTTGAGCACATTACTGAGCCGGAGCACCGTGTCCTCGGCCCCGGCAATCACCGGCACCTTTTTCGAAGGCGGCAGACGCTCCAGTTCCACGGATTGACGCACCTCGTCGGCAAAGGTCCTGGAGGCATAGACCTGGGCACGGACGATCTCGTCCGCCGGGGGAAGAGGTGCGTCCGGTGCATCCAGGCGGGTAGCGATGGAGAGGTGCCAGGTAGCAAAATTTTCCAAAGAAACCTGATTGCCGTTGATCAGCTCCTCCTTGACGACTTCGCGGGCCAGCTCAAGGGTGGCCTTGGCCAGTCCCGCATTGATGACCGGATTTTTGAGGGCAATCAGCTTGGCTATTCCGTCATAACCAAGGGAATTGTTGGGTACAGGCTGTGCTTTGTAGGATTGCGGGGTGGTGAGGGCGTTGAGCTGGGGCCGCCATTGTACTTTGGACATAGCTGTTCCTCCGAAGAAGGTTAACTGCTTTGCGTGATTGAAAAAAGGTGAGGTTTTCACCGTAGAGCGGTAAAGTGGGTTTGTCAAGTGAAACGTTGCAGGGACGGGAGCATCGCCGAAGGTCTCGGGGAGTGTCGCCGAGGGTCTTCAGGACTGTCGCCGAAAGTCGGAGGGAGCATCGCCGATGCTCCTGTGCCTGTTCGGTGAGGGTGGAGCAGGGCAAAGAGTTAAGGGATGGGGCGTATCTATCAGTTGGGGGGCTGTCTACTCAGCATGAGAAGAATTTGAGTTTTCCACCCTAACCGCCCACCGTTAAAACGGTGGGCTATTATCAATCGCCCATCCAGGGCGGGGATATCCGGGAAACAGCGTCCCGGAGGGACTGTCGCAAATAGCCCAGTGTTTCAACACTGGGTACATAAAATTGGCTCCCCCTAACTCGTAGATACGCCCTAATGGATGACATGAAAGCAGACTTGTTACCCCCCGCACTCCTGCAAGGCAGCCTGGGCTTCTTCAAGCTCCTTCGGCTGGCGGAGCTGGGTGAAGATGTCCACAGCGCGGCGGGCATAGTCCAGCCCCTCATTCGGCCTGCCCTGCCGGGCCAGTGCCTGGGCGATGATACGACAATCTTCGCCAACCAACTCCTGCCGTCCGACCTCTTCCGCCAAGGCAAGGGCCTGCCGGGCCTTGTTTTCGGCCCGAGACCAATTCTCGCGGTCAAGGGCCAGTTCAGCCAAGTTGCTGGTACAGATGACAACTACTTCGCGGCAATCTACCTTCTTGGCAATCCGTAATGCCTCCCGATAATCTCGTTCAGCGGAAGGATATCCCCCCTGTAAGTGCTCCGTCTTAGCCAAATTATTCAAGCTTCTGGCGACCTCCTCGCTTTCTGGAACACTTATCTGCAAAAGTGTAAATTCCTCCTGAAACGCCACAATTGCCGCCGGGTAGTCTTCCACCAAATGATGCCCAAAACCGCGTAGGCGAATAATTTTGGCCCGCTCCCGCGCCCCGGCCTTGGCCCAATAATCGGTGCAACGGTCAGCGCATTGTAAAACTTTATCAACCTGCCTGCGCCAATAATAAATATAGCCCATTTGGTACGTTCGCCAACCTGCGCTGTTACTATCCCCGACAGCCAGGGCCTTATCCTCGGCCTGTCGACAGAGGGACAACTGCTCATCCCAGCGACCGGAAAAATGCAGGAACTTTGCCAGCGCAGCGCAGACACGCTGAAGGCTATCATTCTCGCCCCGCATAAAAAGTGGTAAGGCTGCGTCAAGCAGGGACCACTCCGCCTTCAGCACCGGAAAGCGATCATAGTGCTCCCAGCCGTTCTTCAAGGCCAGGACAAAGGCGCGTTCAATCAAGCGGTCGCCGCTCTTGACAACCTGCTCTGCTCGCTTCCGGCGGATAAAGCCAGCAGCCAGCTTGGGCAGAAGAAACTTCTCGTTCTCCTCATCCGCTACCAGCAGGGCCCGGTCGTGCAGATCCTCCAAGGCGGTGAGTGCGGTCTGCTTGGCAATACCTGCCACCGCAGCAAGCTGTTCCACCGGGGCAGGATGGCTGAAATGGGCCAGGGCAGCCAGTACAGCGGTCTCACTCTCAGTAAAGGTATCCAGGAGATCACCAAAGACGTATTCCAACGGGTCATTGCCCTTGGGCGCATTCTCCAGAAAGGCACAGGCATCAGCAACCGTGCGGCAGCTACTGCCTTGACGACCCAGCTGGCCTGCTGTCCATTGGAGAAGCAGGGGATTGCCGTTGGTGACCCCGTACAACATATCCTGTTCCTCCTCCGTAGCCTTGTGCAGATGGCGGTTATCTTCAGCCAAAGCAGCCAGCAGATCCAGAGCATCCTGTCGTTCCAGGCGATCAAGGCGAACGACCCTGGCATCAATATCGTCACGACGGCGACTGGTAACCACAGCCTTGCAGCCCCCAGGCAGGCGGGAAAGGAACTGATAGAGCCGGATGCGCTCAGCCTCGGAAA
>JAAEPW010000341.1 GCA_024232355.1 Chloroflexota bacterium
CACGGACGAAGGGTGGGGCAATTCGGACTGGGGAGTGGTCATGGTTGAGCACGGCCGTGTGGTGCGGGTCAAGTTTTTGCCTGACTAGGCGTTATCTGGATTCTAATTCTGGTAGGAGATTGTAATGATCAACAAAAAATATCACAGCCCATTTATCTTGTTCACTTTGCTCACTATGCTTGTTCTCACCGCTTGTAGCACGCTAGAGATAGACATTGAGCAGGAGGATGTATCTAGTAGCGAAACCGTTCCAACGGTGGTTGTCCTCGCCACCGAACCAGTCGTCCTCGCTACCGAACCAGTCGCCCTCGCCACCGAAGAAACAGACCTGGCGACGAGTGAGGTCATCGCTACCCCTGTCCCTGTGGACATTCCCACTCCCATCCCGGCGGTGACCAAACTGCACGTGGCTTTTGTGCAAGACACCGAACACGGCAATAATGTCTTGTTGTGGACAGAGGGAGATGAACAAGCCGTGCCTCTGACCAAGGATGGCGGCGTGAGTGGCGTCAGGATATCGGACGACGGCGAGATCGTGGCGTTCAGGCGCGGGGGTAGTCTGTGGATGGTCACGAGTGACGGAGCGGATAACGGACATCCGGCGGAAGAGCGCGAACTGGTGAGCGCCGAGGATATCGCCACTATGCAAGTGCGGGAACCCTTTGATTTCGAGGTTGTGCTCAATCACTATGAGTGGATTCCGGGCACGCATATCCTGGCGTTCAACACGCGGCTGCAGATGCAGATCGGCCGGCTCCTCAACAACGATCTGCACCTGGTCAACGCCGATACCTTGGAATACACAGCCCTGCTCCCGCCCGACAAAGGCGGCGAATTCTACCCCTCGCCCGATGGCCGCCAGATCGCCGTCGTCACCCCTGGCGCCATCAGCCTGGTGCGGATCGATGGGAGCGACCGGCGCGAGGTATTCACGTATACGCCGATCATTACGTACAGCGAGGTCAGCTATTATGCCCGCCCGGTTTGGGCGGCCGATTCCGGCTCGCTGCGGGTCGCCATTCCGCCAGCCGATCCCCAGGTGCAGCCGCTTCCGCCCACCAGCGTGTGGCACATTCGCACCGATGGGATGTCCGCCAGCCTGGTGGGGAATGTGGATAGCGATATGGAAGCAACCATGTTGTCGCCCGGCCTGAGATACGCTGCTTATCTGGATGGCGGACGGACGACTCACACGGCAAATCCGATCTCGAGTTTGCTCATCACAGACCTGGACAATAGGGAGACCATCACGTACTATCCAATTGACAGCGGCGAAACGACCACCGAACGCCCCGCCGTCACGTCCTTTTACGGATGGTCCCCAGACTCGCAGCATTTTGCGTTCCGGACCTATCGCGGCTCCGAGATTCCATCCCAGGCCCTGGTGGGCCAGCTTGGCGGCGACACAGTTCCCATATACGATGACGCAGAGATCATCATGACCTTGCGCTGGGTGGACGCGAACCGCTATCTCTTCCTGGCGAACAATCCCAGGGGTTGGGCCGTTATGCTGGGAGAGATCGGCGGCCCGGTCAAAAGTGTGACAGGCATAGTTGACTCTTCTCCGGACTATGATTTTGCCTCCCCGCCCTACGATTCCACTGCCTCTACGAGCGGGGATGCCCCTGTGTCAACGCACAGCGTGAATGACCATGGTGACGATCTTATCGCGTTTGGGCTGGTCTACCAGAATTCCGACGGGCTTTGGCACGTGAACGCCGATGGACAGTCCGCGCAGATATTCGAGTATCCGGATACCAACCAATATATTGCCTGGCCTGCCATTTCTCCGGATGGTGCTCAAGTTCTGTATACCGAGGAAAATGACATCTGGCTGGCCGATGTTGCCACTGGCGAGCGGCGCAACCTAACTCAGACGCCGGACCGTGTCGAGTGCTGCGCTCAGTGGTGGCCGGGCCAATCGGACGCCATCCTGTTCAATTCCTGGACCGAGGACAACGAAGGACCGAACAATGGCTTTCCGACGATGGTACAACTTGACGGGAGTGGATACAAAGTCCTGGATGAAACTCAAAGCGCCTATGCGCTCCCCGCGCCCTCGCCAGACGGTCAGACGGTGGCCTACGATCAAGCCGGACAGCCGTGGCTGTACAGGCCAGGCACCGGGCCTGAGCCATTCGATCTGACGATCTACGGTCTGTCGAGCGACCCGCAAGTGCGCGTCATCAGTCCGGCCTGGTCGCCTGACGGTCGGAAAATCGCCTGGATCGTTGGTGGTTGCCCCCAGGGCGAATGTCAGTCTGATATTGGCGTGTTCGATCTGGAGGCGCAGACGGTTCAGTTTGTGCATTCCTACAGTCCGGTGGGCAGGGGCGGGCAACCGCCTGCTCCGGTCTGGAGCCCCGACGGGCATTGGTTGGCCTTTGACCCCTGGACGATGGGCGCCGACAACGCGGGGTTGTGGGTGGTGCGAGTGGATGGGCAGCAGGAGGAAAAATATCGCCTGGACACCGCGATGAGGATGAATTACAGCCCAACCTGGAGCCCGGATGGACGCTGGCTGGCCTTTGCTTCCACGCCAGAGGGAGTGGGGTCGGGGCTTTGGCTGGCCGAGGTGGACACGTGGATTTTGCACTCGTCCGGTCTGCCGGTCGATGCGCGACTAGTGGGTTGGCCCAGTCCGCCCGGAAACTAGTTTGTGGGGTGTTTGATGAAACGATTGCTTTTCACAATGGTGTTGGTTTTGTTCGCCGGGGCTTGCAGCGCGGGGCCGCAGGAAATGGACACGCTCAAAGGGCACGTCACCCTTGGGCCGATGTTGCCCGCGATGCCACAAGGGATGGTGGAGCCGACGCCCGCGCCCGAGGCTTATGCCGTGCGGCAGATCGTGATCTATGCCGAGGATGGAGAGCAAGAGATCGCTCGTGCTCAGATCGACTCGGGCGGGACCTATGAGATCGAGCTGCCGGTGGGGACATACCTGGTGGACATTAACCACGCGGGTGTGGACCGGGGAATCGATCTGCCGCGAACGGTCGAGATCGCCAGCGGACAGGTCACTCGTCTGGACGTGATCATTGACACGGGCGCGCGGTGAATGTGTGGATTTCTGATCCGCGCACGCAAAGAAAGAATTAACCAAATGGTATATGACACAGACAATACCCGTCGAATAAAAAATATGGAGGACGATAATGAAACGTAAAAAGCTACAACTTTTCTGTTTGCTAGTCGTTATCTTGAGTGCTTGTAGTGCTAGTGCAAACAATGATCCGTCCGTCACGCGCAAAGATCGAGCCGACATCATCCGTCTGAGCCTGGAGCACGCCTTGGTTGACCAGGCGATACCCGATTACGGCCTGATTCCAGACCCAACAAACATTATCCTATCCACGGCAAACATAGACGCCGACCTGGTACCGACGTTGCCGGACATTGACCTGATCCTGCTGACGCGAGAGGAAATCCAAGACCAGGCAAACCGCGAGGGAGACTTTCTTTACATCGAATTCACCAACATCACGATCGAGTCGGATACCAAGGTGACCGTTTCCCTGAGCAACACCTGGGCGGTGTCCGAGGACTCGGAGACAGCGTACCTGAGCGGTGGCGGTTTCGCCATCGAGTTCACCAAAACCGCCGATGGTTGGATCGGTGAGGTAGGACCAATATGGATGTCATAAGAGAAAACTGAGTACCGTGAATCCAGAATGAATCTGGTTTGATCAAGGAGGATATTATGCCAAATCGAGTTGCTCAAGTTGTTACGTTCATTCTATCACTGATTGTTGGTGGTGCCCTGTGCGTGTTTCTCTTGCCATTGGGCCTGATGGTGCCGCTATTCATCCTTTTTCCTTTGCTGTTGGGGGTTGTTGCACTGCTGTCTTCACTCATCGCCGCTTGGATCAGTGCACCACTTGTGGCGAACCAAAGCTATAGCCGCCTTTTGCCCGTCGTCGGCATAGCTGAGATCACGGCTGCCTGCTTGGCCGTTGTGCTGTTGTTATTCTTCAAGTTAGTTGGTCAGGTCCTACTGCCCATTATCTTGCTCTTTGGGGTATTTACCCTGATTATCGTTTCGAGTGCGAATTGGGCGACGTGGCGATACCGCAGCACTGAACGTGCCCTGACAAAGGACATCCTGGTGACAGCGGGGATGGTCGCACTAGGCGGCTTTGTTTTTGTGGGTGTGTATCTTTTTAGCGCGCGCTTGGGTCTGATCGGCCCGTGAGCAAACGCTCCGAAATCCGCCCGTGTAAATCTAAATCACCAGAGGTTATGACCGTGAAAAACAGACAAATGATCCCGCTCATCCTACTCGCACTTGGATTATTCCCGAGTGCCTGCGGTACTTTGGAGATAGGCATCGAGCACACTGCCGTACCCGACCCGGTTGCTACAGTCACGCCATTTGATCCGGCAACACCTATTCCAACCGTCACTCCCCTGCCTACCCAACCAACCATGCCCCCTACGAGCACACCGTTGCCTGATCCCTCGAGTTATCTGTCAGACGCGCGCGAGGGAGGCAGCCTGGGAAGTATATGGACCCTGGCCGATCTGCGTTATGGTTTGCACCCGGACCGCGTACAGGTTGTCTTGGAGATGGCCGAGCCTGCCAGCCAGGTTCCATTTTTCCAGGTCGTCGAGGTAGAAAACGCCACATCTCCCTTTCCCACCGGCCACGACCCCTCGTGGGGAGAGGCACGCATAGACCTGGTCGTGAGCGATCTCTACGCTCGCAACTCTCCCATTATCGAGCAGTTGCCTCTCACACTGCCGGGCGACCCTGTGGTTACCCGCATCGGCCTCTACCCGACCTTTTCTGACGCGCACCTGGGTTTCTCCATCGGCCTCAAGGAACCAGCCGCGTACGAGGTATACGAGTTGACGGACCCTGTACGCATCGTGATCACGGTGCTGTACCCCACTGATATCGTAGATGCGCTGGTGCCGACGCCCACGCCCTATCTGGATTATTGGGTCTCTAATTCAAATCCCGCGTTCGCGATCTCTTTGGAATATCCCGTCAATTGGCAGCCGGAGCCTGGATACGGTGGGGGTGAGACCGGCGAAACCAGGTTTGCCGGGGACAATGGCTTTTTCCACGTCAACGCGATGGATGCGGCTACCATAGACGATGCCGCAGCCAACGAAGCCGAACACCACCTGCAACCCTACGGTTCTCAGCCGAGCATTGAGAGCCTGCAAATTCAAGGCCAGGAGGCACGCCTGATCTTGCCCTCGGAAGATCAACCGGAGGGGATGGGCCATCAAGCGGCCTTGATCATCCGCTATCCTCAGCCAGTGAACGTCCTAGGCACTCTGTGCCATTATTTTGTGCTCTGGGCCGACTATCCACATATTCGAACCATCGCCCAGACCTTGCAGTTCAGCGCGGTCTCGCCCCCCATCGAAAAAACACCCAGGCCGGTGCTGCCAACCGGCTGGGAGAATCTGCCACCAGGGTTGGTCTACAGCGCGCTTGACGGTCTCTGGCTGGTCGGCAGCGACGAACGACCGGTGCAGATTCACAATGATTCTGGTGCCGTAATCTCTGCCGACGGCACCAGAATTATCAGTTACGATCATTCCGGACAGGATGCCTGGCTGCTGAACCGGGCCGACAACACGACCTGGAACCTGACCCGTCGACCCGACCGGGTTGAATGTTGCTTCCAGTGGTGGCCAGAGAGGCCCGACGTGACACTTTTTTATTCCACAGAAAGCGCCGACTCGGGCCCCAACACGCCGTACTATTTGAGTATGGTCAATACTGATGGAGAGGGATACCAAGTGTTGGACGCCGAGCACAACACCAACACCCTCAGTGGTCCCGGACAGTTCGCGCCATCGCCCGATGGTCAGACGATTGCCTATAGCAGCGACGGCACGGGCTGGCTCTATCGGTGGGGAGGCGCAGAGATATTCGATCCGGCGGATTACGGCTTGTTCGTCCAAAGCGATGTAGAGATCGCCCAACCCGCTTGGTCCCCCGATGGCACACGACTGGCCTGGATCGTCAAGGGTAACCTCGCCGTGGACGGCAGCCTGCGAGCGGGGGTCGCCCTGTTCGACCTGCAAGCGCGCACCGCGCAGGTACTGCATCCCTACGAATCACAGGGCGCGGGCTGGCCGTCGGCTCCAGTTTGGAGCACCGATGGGCAATGGCTGGCTTTTGGCGATGGTTCCCCCTCTGATAACGCGGGCTTGTGGGTCGCGCGGGCTGGTGATCCATTGGAAGAATATCATCTAGGCCTGGGCGGTAACCAGGTCTGGAGCCCTGATGGACAATGGCTCGCCTTTGGAGGATTCCGACAGGATGGATTGCCGGCCTATATGTTGGTCGAGGTAGGAGTGTGGACGCCGCACCCGCTCGACTTGGGAGTTGACCGGTATAGTAAGCTGGTGGATTGGATTAATCCATAGGCTTTTTAGGAATTACCCAAAGTGAGGTTTGTATGAAAAGAATTACACTGACGATTGTAGGCCTGTGCCTTGTCATTGTTTTGGGATGGATCGGCTATACATACCGTCAGCCTTCTCCCTCGCTACGCTCTGCTACACCGGACGAGGTCGGGCTAACCTGGCAAGAGTGCCCGCTGATCCAAGAGGAACATCTGGACGTGAACCTGGTCCAAGCGTGTTTCGGTCATTCGGTACCGCTCTGGGGTGAGGATGAAAAGATCAACTTGGGCGAGCGTGTTGACCAAGAGAATCTCCACTTGGTCATTGGCCAAGATGTCTACAAGGCGGATGTCAAACAAGGTCTCTTTCCGACACAACGATATGCGCTCTACGAGAATGGAGAGCATATCCACACGCTGCGCGGAGTGTTTGGCGCACATTCGCCCAATATATCGCTACAGAACGTCGGCGGAAAGGCTGCCTGGGAGTTCTCAGATCACAATATAGCGATAATCATTTACGATGGGCAGGATATTCGAGACCTCTACGGTTTGGACAACGCGTACCGGCCCTATGGCTTGGCTGACAAGTTGATTTTTGTCGGCCAGAAGGATGGTAAATTCTTTGTCATGTACGATGGCTTGAAAGTTGGCCCAGACTTTGGCGAAATAGTTATCGCTTATTGTTGTGAAACCTCGCTCTATTCTGTCCAGTTCGGACAGGGAAAATATCTGTTTTGGGGAACCAGGCAGGGCCAGCATTATCTGGTAGAGATCACTATACTATAACACAAACAAAGGAGAACCAATGAACACTCGACAATCCGAAAACGCAGGAACGACAAATCAACGGCGTGTACCAATTCTTTCCATATTCGTGACGCTGGACGCATTCGTCCTCGGCGGGCTTGTGGCCCTGTTCATGGTGAATGGCCTTCTGAGCGACCATCTTGCTCGCTACGCCCAGGGAAATTTTATGGCCGAAGGCTCAACTATCTTGGACCTGATGGACAACCTTTTGATCTATTTTGGGGGTTATATCATAGCCTTGCTGGCCTTTCTATTGATCACGGCCGTTATATGGGTGTGGCTCAAGACACCATCACAAACACTGCGCTATGGCGCTGTTTTGCTGGCCGTCTTGACCGTACTGGTTATTGCCATCGCGTTGGGCGGTCGCATGATACCGACGACGCCTTCTCCGCCGCACCTGACACCGACGCCAATTGCAGCGGTAGGCAAAGTAGGACGGTTTCGCTAACCGCCGCCCTGGGAGGATCTAGTATGCAAACACGAAATGACTTTGGGAAAAAGTTGCTCGTTTTTCTAACAGTGCTGCTCGTCGCTTTCAGTGCTTGTACGCCCGAGTATTCACCGCCTGGCGCGGACGTAGAACGTGGTGCATTTGAACAAACGAGCTATACCTTTTTGCGTTGGAAACAAGGAATCAACATCCTGATCTGGCACGATTTCGTTCTCGATTCCGCCGGCAGTCACGGCCCAATTTCCTCGACAGACCCATGGTACAGGGGGGAGGGGTATGCCGAGTCAAAAGATGGCCATCGTCTTGACTGGAAGGCGTACACCACCAATGGCAAGACGGCCCGGTTCTGGATTGACGATGTACCTTATGACCTGGATGACGGCGCGTTGTTCATTGCCACGGTGGGAAATGGAGAGCTAGAGATCACCCAGTTGCAGCGTGATCTATCGGACGTTCAACCAGGCCGTGAGAGCTGCCTTGCTTTCGCCCGGGGCGACCCGGATTTGGCCGGGTTCGTCAGCGATATACCCGAATCAATGAAAGGGTACGAACTGTACAGTTGGCAGGTACAGGATGAATGGCACTTTGCATTGGTCGTGGGCACAAATCGCATCAAAACCTATGAGGAGATTTCGTCACTCGAAGCAAGTGTGCAAGGGTCAGAGGCCCTAAAACGTGAACTGGATAAACTACCGGGTGGCGAACAGGTCATTTGGTCCACACAGTGGGTACCGAACACGACCCTGCCACCGGATGAGGTCATTGACGAGATCAAAGCGCACTGCGAGCAGCGCGGCATACAGCTTGTGGTCGAGTAAAGGAAAGCCAATTATGGGAACCAAAAGCCTGGTTATCTCGTTGATGTTGTTCAGTTTTTTGCTCACGAATTGTGCGGCAGACACGCCCAAACTGGCCCCATCAGATGTATCACCGGGTCTGGCATTCCCGTCTCAGCCAGTGCCACCACCCCGGCCCACATCGGCGTTTGAGGCAACTGCAACACCCGACGTACCACCTCCATCCACGGTACCATCCACAACGACGATATCCACGTCTCCGAGCCCCGGCTGGACCGAATACGTCAGCATCAACGATATCTATGATCTGGCGTTCGCTCCAGATGATACATTGTGGGCAATTACCAATGGTGGATTGGTGCATTGGGATCTGAACACCGATACCTACACGCGACACCTGATCCACGCTAGGAATATCGCCGTGGCCCCAGATGAGACGCTCTGGTTGGCCACGGACTATGGAGTTTGTCACTTTGACGGTGCAATATGCAAGAACTATAGCACCGCAGATGGACTGATCCACAACAGCGTTCGAGTCGTGGCCGCAGCCTCTGACCGAGTCGTGTGGGTGGGTACGGAAAAGGGCATCAACCGCTTTGACGGAGAATCGTGGCACAGCTATCCGTCCGACGTTCCCATCACCGATCTGACGGTTGACGCCAATGGAGAGGTGTGGGTAGCCACTTCTCTGGGCGTAGGGCGCTATCTGCCCGCACAAAACGGTTGGACGACCTACACAACGGAACACGGCCTTCCTGAAGCAATGGTTCGGACAGTTTTTAAACATGTTGAGTAGGCTCAGGCAGAATGTCGTAAGCGAAATATTGATTTGAGTGGCAGAGATAAGGCAAAAAAGTGATTTTAGCCATATCCTGATGGGGCAATAGCACCATATGTTCTGA
>JAAEPW010000342.1 GCA_024232355.1 Chloroflexota bacterium
TGCAGAACTCTACTGCAATCGGCAGCGGAAGCGTTCGACCTGGACTGACGCAGCACGGCCGCAATACCATGTATGTGCCACCGGCGACGCTGATGGAAAAGAAACAGATGGCTGCCTCAGCTACAAATGAAGCGCTGTCACATTCCCATCCACAAATGGGACCGCGAGCGCGCACGGATCTGCCAGCGATAGAAGTGCCGGAGATTGACGACAAGACAGCTCAGGCTATGTGCAAAGTGAACATCAGGCCGTTCGTTGCCGCTACACGAAAGTGGAAGCGGTGGCATCACGATTTTGAGGTTGCTATGAGGGGCGCAGCAATCCCTCGAATCCATTGGGTGGCAGTGTTGGCCAGTCATCTGGATGACAGGGCCCGTGATGCTTATGAAGAGCTAATGGGCGCGCGCTGCGGCTGCCAAACCATCGAATGGGACGAATTGGTGGAGAAGCTCGAGTTGCATTTCCAAGAGATGATCAACCCGAATCACGCAATGCTCATGCTGAAAGGGATGAAGTTCGATCGTTGGAAAGACGATTTTTCGGAGTTCTCGACGCGATTCTATGATATGGCAGCGAAGGCCTATCATAAGTTTGATCCGGCCACTCTGGACTTCACTGCATCAGCCTCGCTCAGGGACCATTTGCCCCAGGCGTGGCTGAACAAGCTGGATGAGGCGCACAA
>JAAEPW010000343.1 GCA_024232355.1 Chloroflexota bacterium
ACCAGCACGACGTTCGCCCGCTGCCAGTGATACACACTCCAGGCTATCGCTGCGGATGTCAGCATCAGGGGGATAGGCGACAAGTCATAGTGCGGAGAGAGTTCCAGACCATAGAATTTCACCACGGCGTTAAAAATCCACGGAAGCGTACTGGCAGCCAGCAACACACGCGCGTGCCAAAGGTAGGTGTGATGCGAACGAGCAAAGGTTTGGGCGAGCAGCACGACGCCAAACAGAATCGCGACGTATATATACATCAAGAGAACCCAAAACCCCAGGCTCATCGTTTTGTCCAATTCCACGAACGGGCCGCTCCTATCTAGCGTAGCATCAGTCCACACCAGGCCGTGGTTCTCGTTGGTAAAGACCACCAGCAACAAGATAAAAGATAAAACATCTGCCAGAGCCAGGGCACGGCGCGTCAACCACTTTTCACGGCCCGTGTATTGCAGCGTATAGATCAACCACGCCGTCGGGACTGTGATGATGCCCACGTATTGCATCTTGTTCCAGAATATCTTTGTCTGCACGTCCGCGCCCGCCAGTTCTAGCGCGCAGCCCAGCGCCCAGACAGCGTTGCCCAACAAAAGCAATGCCCCCGTCCTGGACGGAGGCATGTGACAATATAACCATACATAGATTGCCGATGCGAGCGCGACAAGCGCTGTCACGGTCAGTGGGATCATATAAGGTGTTTGCTGCCACACCATGGATGCCCCCTCAAGCCCTCGCGTTGCGCGTACCGATCTCTTGTTCGATGTCTTTCATTTGTTTTCCTGACGCGTGCAGTTCAGGCAAGTATAATGCCTTTTTGTTTTTTTTCAAGTCGCTTTCTTATTCCAGAACCTCCAGGTGACCCTCGCCCTCTAGGGTCGCAAGGTCAACGTCGGCCACGCAGCGCACGGTCACATAGTTCAAGGGCAAAATGCCCTCCAGGTGAGCGTCGCCGGAGGACCGGCCAAAATCAGCGTTGCTCAGGTCGGTGGCGGCCTCGTCTAGCCTGATGCCCAGTTCTATGCCTCCCCAACGATCTGTAAAGGTGATAAAGATGTGGCCTTGCTCAATGCTTTGTTGCAGTTCCACAGCAGACTCGGCCCGACCCGCGCTAATGGGGTGTCTCTCTCTTGATAATCGTTGCACAAAATTTTCCGTC
>JAAEPW010000344.1 GCA_024232355.1 Chloroflexota bacterium
ACGCCGGACGGGTCGCCACCGTTGACCGTGAAATGATCGTGATCAACGAGCCGGACACAGGGCAGGACAATGACCCCGATTCAGTGCCTGAGCCAAAAACAAAGCCGCGCAAGAAGCCTGCTAAAACTAAAAAAGCCCCTGAAACCGACGAGGACGCGGCGAATGAGCCACCGGACGGACCGGTCATCGAGGGCGAGTCACAGCTGATTGAAGATGAGCAGGTGGATGTGTCGGATGGCGAACCCGACGGTGATTATTTTTAGGAACGCAGATGATGGAAACATTCAAAATCAGCGTAGCGGATTACAGGGGCGTCAGGAAGGCGGAGATTGATGTTTCCGGTATCGCCCTTGTCGCCGGCACCAACGCCGCCGGCAAGACGAGTGTGACACAAGCCCTCGCCGCCGCCCTCACGGGAAACGCCACGCCCCTGGCCGGACTGCGCAAGAGCGAAGCCGGAGCCCTCGTGCGATCAGGAGCCGCGGACGGGAGCGTTACCGTCGCCTCGGGCGACGGCGTATCGCAAATACGCTGGCCGGCGGCCAAAATGACAACCGAGGGAACGCCGCCTCAGGCCAGTGCTATTGCCGCCGGTCTTGACTCGGTGGCCCTAATGACGCCGGTGGAGCGGGCCAAGGCACTGATGCCCTACCTCAAAGCCGATCCTGACAAGGATGATCTTGTTGCCGCCTTGCCGGATATCAAGCCCGAGCATATTGACAAGCTGTGGGACTCCCTTGAAATCAATGGCTGGGACGGTGCACACGGACAGGCCAAGGACAAGGGTGTCAATCTCAAGGGCCGATGGGAGCAAGCCACAGGCGAGCGATACGGTTCAAAAAAAGCAGCCAACTGGCTGCCGGATGACTGGGGTGACGAACTTGAAGCCACCAGCGAGCAGACATTGCAGGACGGACTTTCCCAGGAGCGGGAGTTCCTCGAGGCCGCGATTGCCGCCCACGCCATAAGCGACGACAAACGCCGCGAGATGGAAGAACAGGCTGATCATATTGGCGAGATTGCCGAGAAAGTTACCGCCCTCGACCTGGAACAGCAAAAAATCCGCTCCAGTATATATGCCGCCAGGGAAGAATTGCGTCTGATGCCCTATGCGGGACCGCCGCCGATACAGACCTGTCCCCATTGCGGGGAAGGACTGGTGGTTGATGGTTGCAAGATTACGCGCCCGCCTGACAACCTGCCGACACAAAAGGAGATCGATGAGAGGAAGGCGGAGATCGCGGACAAGGAAAAGGAGGTCAAGTCTCTTGAGGCTGAGCACGACCATGCGTATGGCAAATGGAAAGCCTCAGAACAGGAGTTGACCGCCGCCACCAGAGCGAAGGGCGAGTTGGAAAAGAACCCGCCGCCGGAGGGCGAATACAGGGACGTCGAAGAATGCAGGGAGCGTGTCGTTCGCGCGGAGGCCCGTCTGGGTGCTTTCCTTGCCAGACGTGAGGCAGACCGCATCCACACTGATATCGGGATCAATCAGGCCGTTATCAACGTCCTGGCACCGGATGGATTGCGCGCCCGCAAACTCGCCGAGGCCGTCAGGAGTTTCCACGCCAGACATCTTGCCCCCTTAAGCAAAAAGGCCGGCTGGCAAGAGGTCACCCTGGACGATGATTTACGTCCGACCTATGGAGACAGGCCATATCCGCTGTTGAGCGCATCGGAGCAATACCGAGTCCGCGCGGTCCTGCAACTGGCAATGGCCCGCCTTGACGGCTCCGACATGGTGGTCCTGGACGCCGCCGACATTCTTGACCGGCATGGCCGCAACGGCCTCATGAAAATGTTGATTGACACCGATATTCCGGCGCTGGTCAGCATGACCATCACTGACCCCGTCAAGACGCCGCCGCCCGACCTATCCGCCAGTGGGCGGGGGATTACATACTGGCTGGAACACGGTATTGCACAGCCGTTTGGCGGTTGGGTGGAGTTTAATAATGAGTGACGGCCAGATACGCCAGGACTGCAGGTTCAAACCAAGGCTACCGGCATTAGCTAGGCCGGTTTCAGGGTAGCGCCCTGAACGCCATACTCAGAATGCGAAACTTAACTGAGCGTGGGGTGGTCGGTGGGCGGCTACGATAACAGCCGGGCGGGAGAGATCCCGCACAACGTAACGATTTAGAGTGTGAAACGATGATACGCCGAATACTGATAGTCGCTACAGCTACCTATCTCACGCTTGGAGCGTTTCAAGCAGGGTTTATCTGGTATTACGCCAATGGTGGATGGGATTGTCTGCCATGCGCAGAAGCATCATTAGCGCACACGTTTCTTTGGGGCGTGTACTGGATCATTTAGGAGCGAGGAACGATACATGACATACAACACCGACGACATGGACCACATGATTCAGATCGACACTTTTATCGCTGATATGCAGAAGATCAGCGATCAGTTTGGCAATACCTGTATCTATATCCGTCGCGGCGGACTGTCGTGGGGCGCGGTAGCGCTCAATCGCCGGGACGACGACGAAAAGAACGGGGTATTTGATCTTCAAGCACAGCACGACCGCGACATGAGACAACGCGCAGAACAAGTGCAACGACTAAAAGCCGAAAGGGACAACGAACGCAACGTCCGTCTGAGATGCGAAGAGACGCTAACTGCGTCTCAAAAACATGGCTCATCGAAGAACGATAGGAGAGATTAAATGGCTTGGGAACTCATTGAAAAGACCAACGGACAGGAATTGTGCCCTCCGAAGAGTGTAATCATCACCAGTCGGGCGAAACCAAGCAAGGCGTCTAATGACAACATGCCGATTTACACGCTGGTTCTCGGCAGAATCGTCGTGCAAGAGTTGGGATGGGAGATTGAAGACGCCGTGAAAATCTTTTGGGGGACGGACAATCAGGCCGGACAGGCCAAAATCGAGCAAATAACAACCGATGCAAAGGGCTGGCTGCTTCGCAAAGGGCGTGGCGGCACTTTGAAGGTCTCGACCAGTGTCTACCCTGACACGACGACAGGACAATCTTACGACAATGAACAAATACATCATCAGGTCCTGGATGACGCCAGGAATAAGAACAAGTATCTGGTGTTGACCCTGCCGAAGAATTTTACGGCTCCGTTAGCCGTGGACTAACCCATGCGCGCCCTTCCTGCCAATATCCAGAAACGGGGCCTGAACCGCGCGGAAGCAGCGGAATACTGCGACCTCTCACCGAACGCCTTTGACACGGCTGTGGATGAAGGAGAAATTCCTAGACCCGTTCACTTTGGACGGATCGGACGCAATGTATGGGACCGCAAGGCGCTTGACTTGTTGTTTGATCGTAAGTCAGGTTTGGTGGCCGACAACGATGACAATTTGATGGGAACCATTGATGCGATCAAGACTTAAATACGCAGTTAGGGTGCGCTCCAAGGGTCGTGCGTATTGGTACTATCGGCGTGACGGCAAACTTTGGGGCAGATTGAAAGGCGGCTACATGGACGCTGATTTCATGCGCGACTATGCTGCGATCCACAGCACCTATGAGGGCAACAGCAGGCGCGAGGGAATTGATCCCATGTCATTTGCCAGTATTTCCCGCCAGTATATTGCATCTTCGGAATTCAGGCTGTTGAAGGCATCATCCAAAGATATGTATCGTCGTTATATTGACGGCATCCTTCTTGACGTTTTCGGCAAGACGCTGGTTGACCGGATCAGACGCAAGC
>JAAEPW010000345.1 GCA_024232355.1 Chloroflexota bacterium
ACCTGTAAAGGTGGATTAGCAACAGAGAACAAGCTCATGAAGATGTTGATCAGCTTCGCTCGATGTCCTGCCAGGCGCCTGCCCATAAGCATTGTAGTGAAGAAGATGAATGGAATGATGGCTGAGATGATACCTCGATGAGTAGATGTGGAAGCAGTTGCACGGCAAGAAAGACCCTTACGTGCTTCTCCAAAACCTGTGGCAGCACATCGCCATTTGGTACCCTGTACATTGATCTACTGATACCCTCTCTAATTTATCATTTCACGTAACTGATTGTGAGACGCTTTACAAGTTTACCAGTTAGTTGCTGTGACAGTAAAATTGTGTATCAGCTTTATTTCTACGTATGCGGGTTACCTCGGAGATAGGTAGGGACTTACAAAAGCGAATTCGTTTTGCGCGGGCACCCACAAAACCGAAATTACCCCGACAACTTCAACTGAACGTTTCTCGACAAGGGGTATTCCATCCCAGGTCCTTATGCATGTCACATTACCACAACGGGCGTAATTCGGTGGGCAGTTTTGTTCGTTGCAGCGCTGATTGGCCTATTATTGTTGGATCGATGGCACGGTTCGGTGCGGTCGCGAGGACCCGCGGCGGCATCGCGAGGACTGGCAGAGGTCGAGGCCGAGGCGGCGGGCGGGCAGGGCTGTTCGGGAACCGCGTGACCGACGCGAGACAGATCCTGGACGCTCGATGGACGGGGCGAGGCACGCGCAATGGACGCATCGAGGACGCCAGGCTGCGACTGAACCGCCTAACGCGACGACGCGACTGGCAGCTGCAGGATGGAGCGGCCAGAAGACTGAGCAGAGGCGGCATTGCTGTCCGCAGAAGGGCGCCGCGAACTGCGCGCCGCCTCGCCAGCGCCAGAGGTAGGCCGACCCCGACGCCGCGGCTGAAGCTGACGCTGACGCTCGCACTGTTAGTGTTCCACCCCAGAGTACCTCCATGGTAACCTTTTGTCCAAAAACTGCATTGTTACAAAGGCAGAAGAGTAGACAAGGGGCGACCCCTAAGTGGACCCCCTGGTTGAAACTTGGAGTACTGAGGGGTTACCGGGGGGTTTGAACCCGCCTAGTCGATCCCAGTACATACCAGGGCAAGGGGGGTGAGCATAATATGGTGCACCCCCCTAGCAACTCAGCCATACCATAGGGTCACCCCACCCTGGCATTTCAATTTTGGCTGACCCCCTACCTGGACTTTTAGGCAGACAAACCCCCCTTGGAAAATTCAGAAAATTCTTGACCCCCCTGACAATTTTGATGCATTTTGAACCATCTTTGCTTCATGTTTTTAAAAAATTTCGCGCCATCGGTGCAACAGACAGAAGAATATGCTATATTCATTCATGTTTTTAAA
>JAAEPW010000346.1 GCA_024232355.1 Chloroflexota bacterium
ACTTGCGTCGTGTCGCTATCGCTATGACTGTCGCCCTGACTGTCTGTGGAGGTCACATGGACCGTGTGGGTCAAAGTAGTCGGGCCGCCGACGCTGTCCCGAACCACCACGCTCAGTTGAATCTCGTGGCTGGTTCCCGGGGCCAATTCGGTCAAATTCCAGACGATGACGCTGTCGCCTTCCACGCTGAACGGGGCCGGATAGGCCGGGTTGGCCGAATCATAATAAATCAGGCCAAAGTCCAGCGTATCCCGAACCACGATACCGGTCAAGGTGTCTGCGCCGCTGTTGGTGACCGTGATGCTAAAGGTCTCGGTATCGCCGCTGATAAACGGCGTTTCCGTGGCAATGGTCTCGATGTCGATATCGTCCCGCAGTTCATAAACTAACACAATTGTCGTATCGGCATCGGTCACTGTGGCGCCTTCGTCCGTCGTGCCCACCACAGTCACTGAGTTGAAAATCGTGCTGTCCGTGGTCGTTGGATCCACATGAACCGTCAGTTGAATTTCTTCGCAATAACCCGGCAGCATGTCATAGAATGTCCAGACATAGACCGAATCGCCCACGGATGAACTGGTGTCCGGCACACCCGACACAAAGCTCAGCCGGTTGTCCAACGTGTCGCGGACCGTGACCGTGTTCAAGGTGTCGCTGCCAGTGTTGCAAACAGTGACGCTATAGACATGGTTCTCACCCGGCGTGAATTCGTTATCCGTGGCAATCAGGTTGACCTGAATGCCATTGCCAAAACCAATCACAAGCGTCGAGGTTGTATCCGCGTCGCCACCGCCGTTTACCACAGTCAGTGTGTCCCCCTGTTCATCCGTGCCGCCCACGATTGCAATGTTATCCAAAAGCGAACCGGGAGTCAAACCGGCGTCGGCCCAGACATTCATCACAATGCCCTGGCTGTGACCCACCGACAGGATGGGGATGGACCACACATAAACCGAGTCGCCCACTGAGGAACTGGTGTCCGGATCGGCCGAGAGAAAAACCAGGCCATTGGGCAGGCTGTCCCTCACGGTCACATCAGTCAAAACTTGCTCACCGGCATTGCTGACCATGATCAAATATGAACCCTCACCACCGGCTGGAATGCCGTTGCCGAGAAACATCTTTTCGATATCGAGATCAGACGGCGGTTCGTGGACAATGACCTCTGTCGAATCCACGTCACTGATTGGGTCGCCGGATTCATCGGTTCCTTGCGTGGTGGCGGCATTGATCAGAATGCTGTCGGTGGCCGTGGAGTCCATCAGCACAGACAGTTGAATCTCGACGCATTGTCCCGGCGTCATCAGACCAATGTCCCAGACATAGATCGAATCGCCCACGGATGAACCGGTGTCCGGATCGGCCATCACAAAGGTCAGCCGCGAGTCGAGGGTATCTCGCACGGTAAGCGCAGTCAAAGTATCCGAACCGGTGTTGCAGACCGTGATACCATAGGTTTGATCCTCACCGG
>JAAEPW010000347.1 GCA_024232355.1 Chloroflexota bacterium
GGTCGAGACGTCTGGCGGGTTGACAACAGCCCTGCGGCCGATATTGACCGCAGCGATGGTATCAGCGTGGTCGGAGAACCCACACAGTACACAGGAGAAAGCAGATTGATTGAGGCGATTGCGTTTATCAACACAACCGCACATAGGGCAGGTTCGAGATGTATTCCTGGGATCAACCAGAATCACAGGTATACCTGCCAGTTGAGCCTTGTATTCGATCTTCTTGCGCAAGTCGTAAAAGGTCCAAGAGTGATGTTGTCTCCGTTGGCTCTTTCTAACCGTTGTCCGGTTGCGAATGCCCGTCAGGTCTTCCAGGGCAATGGCGCGACCGGTGCCTTTGGCCTTTTCAACGATACTCTTGGAGATCACGTGATTGACGTCTTGTGCAAAGCGGCGTTCCTTGCGCTTGCGTTTCTTGAGCAGGCGTTTGGCCGACTTGGTACTCTTGCTTTGAAGTTTGGTTCTCAACTTGGCGTGGCGTTTTCGCATCCCATTGATCCGTGCACCGGAGTAGACTTGACCGTCACTATCGGTAGCAATGTTAACGATACCCAGATCAACGCCAAGCGCTTTTTCGATTTCGATTGGTTCAGGTGTCTCTACTTTGCACGTCGCCAGCAGATAGAACTCGCCATCGATAAGCGCCAGGTCACTTTCGCCTTTTTGAGACTGCAAAAGCTCCCGCTGACGCTCACCGCAAGCAAAGGGGATTGTCTGCCGGCCATCCAGGGTCCAGATAGAGACTTGTTGCCTGTCCAGTTTCCAGCGCAGAATGCGATTGTCATACGCAATAGCACCCTGGTGGCGAAAAGAACGTTTCGTCTTGTGGTCGAGTTGGTACGCATCAGCCACCTTAGAGATGCACCGTACAGTCGTTTGAGCCGACAGGCCAAACCGTTCTCTCACATCGTAGTAGACCAGGTGATGCAAGTCAAACTGCCTAAAGGTCTGTTCCTGCCAGGCTCGTTCACTGATATAGTCACAGGCAACATTTGCTGTCTCCAGCGTGTGCTCGAGTACGATAGCTTGTTCAGATGTAGGCAAGAGCTTGATCTTGGCTGTCAGTTGCATCATCAATCCTTAGATGTGTTGACATTCCTCAATATATCGCCTGATCACTTGACTGCTGGCATTGCCGGCCGTACCGACATAGTAAGACGGAGACCAGAGTGTGCCAGGCTTCCAGATATGGTTACGGATTGGCTCACTCAACTCTTGGCGGAGACGCCGGGAGGTAATACCCTTGAACAACTTTGCCAAATTGGCTGGACTGTACTTGGGAGGCGCAGACACGAACAAATGGACGTGGTCCGGCATCACCTCACTAGCAAGAATCTCGAATCCATATTGGACTGCAATCTCATCCAACAGTTCTCGCAATCGGTCGGCTACCTGCCCGGACAAGATGTGTCGTCGGTACTTGGGACACCAGACCAGATGGTAGTTGATGTTGTACACTGCGCCTTTGGTTCGTTTCACATCCATATGGTGATTATAGCACAAGCGTTCTGTTTAGGCAATCGTAATACGAAAGGAGGAGCGGCTTCCTCCCCCGACTGGAAGTCGGGGGTTTCCGCCGCTGAA
>JAAEPW010000348.1 GCA_024232355.1 Chloroflexota bacterium
TCGGAAATACCCTGGATTATCGAGCGCAAAACCGACAAATTAGGAACTCCCGCTAGGCAAAATCTCTGATCCCTGTGAGCTAAGGGGGGGTATACGCTAGTGAATATCAAGACCATAAATAAAGGTGGCCGTGTTGATGATGGTGACGGCATAGTTGGACGCGATATTGAGAATGACGGCGTTGATAGTAAAGGTCAGCGGTTCAAAAGCCGGCACTGTTCCCGACCAGTCAAGATCGCTGCCACTGATCCCTGCCGGCAGCGCATCCTGCACGGTTACGCCCTCGGCGCCGCCGCCGCTGTTAGAGATGACGATGGTGTAGGTGATGGGATCACCGGGGATAGCCTGCGTGCCGGATAGCTCGACCGTCTTGCTAATGGTTAGAACCGGCGCGGGATCATTGTTGGTGATGGTCAATACCCCGGTGGCATTGACGATGGTGGCGCTAATGGCGTTGGACAGGTTGATGTTGACCGTCTCGTCCAACTCGTACAAGTCATCCTCATAAATGGTCACGGTGATGGTTTGTGTGCCGGATGCGTTGGCCGCCCAGGTCAGTGTGCCGTCAGACGCGCCATAGTCCACCCCACCCCCCGTTGCCGTGTCATCGCTGATGGTGTAATCTACAGTGGCCGAGAACATGCTCTGGCTGCTCAAGGTGACCGAGATGCTGGCCGTGCCAATGCTCTCAGGGACGTTGGTATCGCTGACCGTTATGGCCGGTAAATCCTGGTCGTCGTTGATACTGGCCGTGACCTCGGCAATGAACAAGTCGGAGCTGATGCTGTCATAGTCACTATCGTTGCTGCTGGCGGTGTGGGTTATAGTGCCGCTGTGCAAGCCCTCGTACAAACTATCGTCCACCGCCGTTACGGTGACGGTGCGGGAGATGTTCCAGTTACCCGTGTTAAAGGTCAGGCTGCTCTGTGAGACACTCACCTGACTGTCCGAATGGATGGTGATGGTCACGACATCTATCGGTTGGGTATTCAACACCACCTGGTAGGTATCAGTCAGGATGCCCTCGGTCAAGGTGGTTGAACCGCCGCTTTCGATAATATTGATTATCAAAAGTCATTATGTCCCAAAAGAGGGCAATGTCAAGCGGTTCGTGGGGCCAGTTTGTCACCGATGGGCCAGCCAGACGCAACCGCCCAGGATCGCACACCCTGGGCGGTTGCATTGACTTGTCTTCTTGCAGTGCAGCGTTTGTCTGGGCTATGTCCATCGGGTTTGTCGAGATGACGTTGGCGGGAAAGGATGTCGCCGAGGCGATGCCGTTAGAGGAGGATCATCTGCGATGCTGCCGCGACTGCCGCAAGGAATTTGAAGCTCTGTTAGCTGTGCTGCGGGCCTTTAAACCAATTGACTGAAGCTTCCCTGCAATCTTCCCTCAAAAAGTAAGATATAGCCTGGTAACTCCATCTGAAGAGTAAATACTGATAGATGGAGGTGCGTTATGCGTACATTTCGTTTGTTTCCGTGGTTTGGTCTGTTGACCCTGATCCTAAGTGCGTGTGCGGTGGCTGCTTCGACGTCTACGCCGCCTGCTCCAACTCCTGTAGCATTGACCGATACGCTTGTACCGTCGATTACTCCTGCTCCCGTGCCGACTCTTGCACCGGATGTTTTGCTGCCTACCGAGGATGCTCCGCCGGGAGCCGAGCGTCAATTCTCCACCGACTTTGGCAAACATAGCGTGCCCTACAGCGAGATTCTCTCTGGAGGGCCACCCAAGGACGGTATTCCGGCCATTGACGAACCCCAGTTCATCTCCGTCGATGCAGCCGACGATTGGCTTGAACCGCAAGAGCCGGTGATTCTGGTTCAGGTTGGGGATGATGCCCACGCGTATCCCGTCCAAATACTGATGTGGCACGAGATCGTCAACAGTACTGTGGGCCAAGTACCCGTGTCCGTGACCTATTGCCCTCTCTGCAACACCGCCATTGCCTTTGAGCGAACCTTTGATGGCCAAGTGCTGGACTTTGGCACCACCGGACGACTGCGCAATAGCAATCTCATCATGTACGACCGTCAGACAGAAACCTGGTGGCAGCAGGCCACCGGCGAGGCGATTGCGGGGCAATATACCGGTCGTCAACTCGGCTTTGTTCCCGCTTCTATCATCTCGTGGGATGATTTCAAGGCAGTCTATCCAGAGGGAGCGGTGCTTTCGCTGGAGACTGGCTATGCCCGTGACTATGGTCGCAATCCCTACACCGGTTATGATGACATCAACGGATACCCCTTTCTTTTCGATGGGCGAGTAGAGGATAGCGTGTTGCCTCCTATGGCGCGAGTGTTGACGGTGGACCTGAATGGAGAAGTCGTGGGCTATCCATACGACGTTCTGGCGGACGTGCGCACTGTCGATGACACGGTCGGGGGAATTCCCATCGTCGTGCTGTGGGCACCCGGTACTGCTTCGGCTCTGGACGCAGGGTCTGTGGCCGGGGGGCGCGACGTTGGCGCAGCCGCCACTTTTTCCCGTGAGTTGAATGGCCAGACGCTGACTTTTGACTCTCGAGATGGTCGACTGGTTGACCAAGAGACCGGTACTGAGTGGGATGTGTTGGGACAGGCTGTGAGCGGTCCCCTGGCAGGAAGCCAACTGGCCCCGGTCGTCAGTATCAACCATTTTTGGTTTTCGTGGGCCGCATTTCGGCCGGATACGCGCATCTATGAGGCTGAACAACCAACGACTCGAGCTTCCCCTGTGGTTCCAGAGGCCGCGAACGTGGATCTGGATTCTGACATAGAGATCATTGTCTATCAGGGAGAAAATATCTTGGGAGGGCCATCGGTCAAACTTTCAGAGGTGTTGGCTCAAGGCAAACCGGTTGTACTTAACATGTGGGCGGGACTCTGCCCGATCTGTCGCGCCGAAATGCCCGGATTGCAGAGGGCGTACGAAAAGTATGAGGAGAGCGTGCTCATAGTCGGAGTGGACATTGGGCCGTTCGTCGGACTAGGCTCCGAGGTAGACGCCAAGATGCTGCTATTCGAACTGGGGATCACGTTCCCCGCTGGCACCACGTCCGATGTCGCCGTTCTCCGGGACTATCAGATCCTGGGGACGCCAACCACGCTCTTTTTTCAATCTGATGGAGAACTTGTCCACCGATGGAGTGGGCGGTTGACTGAATCCCAGTTGGACGAGGCGATACGGACGCTACTGCAAGCTCCCAGCAGTTCATAGTATCTGGAGAAAGGAAAACAAGATGAGAAACATAATTTCTGCGAAACCAGCGCCATCGTTTGACGTCGACGACGATAATGTTCACAGTGATAAAGTGGTCGGCATCGTCACATTCATTGTGCCAGCCATTCTCGTCAGCGGATTGTTGTTCCTGTTGATCCGCTTTCGGGGCGAACTCGAGGCGGCGGTGGCCAATCTATCCCTTTTACTTCCGGTGGGATATGCCTTTGCCGCCGGAATGGTCGCCAGCGTCAACCCGTGTGGGGTTCTGATGCTGCCCGCCTACTTTTTGTACCAGCTGAAGGATGAGGAAACAGGATCGTCGGTCGTGAGGCGGGTGCTCAAGGGTCTGCTCATCGCCGCCGCTGTGACAGTGGGCTTTGTCGTGATCTTTGCCATCACTGGCGGTATCATTGCAGCTGGCGGACGGTGGCTCAGCGCGGTCTTTCCTTATGCCGGGCTACTGATCGGCGTAGCAATGGTCGGGCTGGGACTCTGGCTCCTGGCGACGGGTAAGACACTGGGCATCGTGGCAGCCAAAGAGGTGACCGTCGAACGACAGCGGACCTTGGGGAATGCGTTTCTGTTTGGTGTCACCTACGCCGTGGGTTCCCTGAGTTGCACGCTGCCGATCTTTTTGGTGGTCGTCGGAAGCAGTTTGGCGAGCGAGGGTTGGCTCTTTTCCTTTGGTCAATTCGTTGGATACGCTCTCGGTATGGGCACGATTATCGTCGTGGTATCCATCGGTGCGGCCCTGTTTCGTCGGGCTGTGTTCAAATGGCTGCGACTGCTGCGGCCCTACATCCACCGGTTGAACGCGACGTTCCTGATCGGGGCCGGAGCGTATCTGGTTTATTACTGGGTATTTCAGGCGGGTCTCAGTTTTTAGTGATTGCTTGGACGAGTTAGACGCCCCCAGCGACGTGTTGTTCGCGTTCCCTGTTTGAGGGTATGCATACCACCTTGTCACCAAACGGGGATGGTACGTTCTCTGTAAGCGCGCGGGAGTTCCTTACGCAAATTCCACCAGACCCGCAAAGGTACTAAAGCCCGCGCCGAAACTACATATCACGCCCAGGTCGCCGGGCTGGGGCGCACGGTTCCGCAGCACCTCCTCCAGCACAAACAGCACCGAGGCAGACGACATGTTGCCATAATTGTACAGCACCGTCCGTGAAGGTGCGACTGCTTCGTCGGGGAGGTCCAAAGTGCGTTGAAAGGCGTCCAGCACCCGCTCCCCACCCGGATGCACGATCCAGTGGGTGATATCCTGATAGGTCAGGTCATTCTCATCCAGCAGGTGGTCGATGACGTGCTCGCCATGCCGGGCTCCCACGATGGGCACCCGCTGGCTGAGCACGTTCCGCAGCTTTGAGTTTTCGGTTCGATAGTGCAAATGTTGCCGGTCTTGAGGAAATAGACCTGCTGAGAATCCCTTGAAGAAAACGTGCCCATTTTCCCCCGACTCGTTTGTCATCACGGTAGCCGCTGCTCCGTCTCCAAAGATCGCATTCGACACCAGAATGTCCGGGGCTTCGTCAAAGTAGAGGGTCGCACTGCAAATTTCCACCGTGACGGTCAGCACGTGACTGTTGGGGTGCGCCTGTAAAAAATTAAAAGCCGTCTCTAGGTTTGGGATGGCCCCGCCACAGCCCATACCTTGTAGGTCAAAAGGCCGCACGTGCTTTTTCAGGGACAGTGCCTCGGCCACGTAGCTGGTCAAGCCAGGACACAGGTAGCCGGTGCAGGTATTGACCACCAGTGCGTCCACGTCATTGGGAGCCAGACCGGCGTCGTCCAAGGCTTTGCGCGCCGCCTCAACAGACGCCGCCACCGCAAATTTCTGGTAGCGTGTGATGAGGGCGTCCTGCGAGTCTTGGAGTGCGTCGGTTATCGCATCCATACCCAGATGGCGAAAGCCGATAGATTGATTGTCAACGAATATTCGTTTCAACAGAGATTTGGCTGTGTCAGAGAGCGGGAGCAGTTCCACATAAGCTTGGTAAATCTCGTCTTGAGATAGTCGCAAAGGAGGATTGGCCGTACCCAGGCCAACAACTCGTACATCCTTCATAAATGTCACCTCATTTTTCTAGTTGTTCACGATCAACAGAAACCGATAAAAGAAATGTCGTTCCAAGCGAAAATCACCAGATCCGCCATCTTGCAACAGCCGCTCTAACTCGTTCAGGATGAAACCTTTCCTAATAGACAGACGAGCATCGTGCCGGAACACCGGTGAGGCGAACAGCGTGAACGCCCACGCCGACGCGTAATGCAAGGGAGCGCGCACCAGATCGTTAATCACCAATTTACGCCGGGACAGCCCTAGCAGATGCTTCAAGACAGATACCACCTTACCATCAGGAAAGTGGTGAAGGAACTGAGAAGCATGGACGTAATCGTACTTGCGCTCGTTCAGGCAGAAAACATCTTGGTGAAAGACAGAGATTTCCGGGCAGCCCTGGCATCTCTTTTGTGCCAGTTCAACTGTGATGGCGTGTTGGTCAATGGCATCAACCTGAAGGCGGTATCCTCTCTGGTGGCTCCACCGGACCAAGGCCATCGGGACGTCGCCTGCACCGCAGCCCACGTCGAGGACGCGATATGTTTTGTGACGATCCCAGGCCCGGCTCTCGCGTTGGAAAAATGACAAGGGAGGCCGAATACCCCCAAACCAGCGATTAACCGGTTCAAGGAAACGAAAGGTGCCCATGACCTCCCTATGACCAAAATCGGGTTCGTCCATCCATTCCAGTTCTGCTACTCGTTGTTTTAGCATACCTGTTCTCCAAGGGCCGTATTCTACTACGGCCCGCAAATAAAGTCAATGAATATCTTGTTAAACCTGTGCATTTCTGACAAAGATATCCCGCCGGATATGATGATCCGGCGGGAGCAAGTACGGTCAAACAAAGACGACCAGGGTCCTCAGGTCATTCTGGCTCCTTTCTCGACAGTGACGAGGGTGGGGATTGGCGGGAGCGAAGAGCGCCTGCCGCCCACAAACCACCCAGGACCATAAAGGGGAGCAAGCAAATTATCGTCGTCAGCGCGCCAGGGTATGGTGGGGTTACCTCTACTGAAAATGTGATTTCTCCGCTACCATCGACTCCCTCGACCGTCAATCGCACCTGCCACATTCCTTTAGCGTCAAAGGGTACCTTGGCGATAAAGCGTTCTCCGTCGCGCGTCATCTGCCATCCTGCCTGGTGACCGGTCTCGTCCGCGTGGTTATCCTCAGGTCTTACCCACAGCATCACCACCGTGTCGGCCGGTGTAGGTGTCCCATTCGCCAGCGTGGTCTGCACGATGAACGTCCCAACCCCAACGTCGGGGTCGGCTAGCACGAACAGAACGTAGGGTCCGACAGGTTGCTCTAGCAACACCGGGTATGGAGCCCCGACGTGGGCATAGGTTGACCGTGGCGGAACTAGTAGGCAGACTAAAAGCAGCCCGACTCGGGCCAGTGTTCGCCAGTGACTATTGGTCATTCAAACATAGTCCCCCGCATTTCCATCGGCTGCGACATCAACCAGACGCCGGTCAACAACAAGAGTAGCAGCAGTCCGGCCCACGGCAAAAAGGCTCGCCAGGGACGGTCGGGGCTCTCTCTCTCCGCAATGCGATACGTTGTCAGCAAAGAGCCGAACCAGCCCAATCCCATAAACCCCACTTCTAGTGGGAACAGCCAGGGTGTGGGCACGATCGGTCCCAGGTCCCAGCGCGGCATGTCCAACACCAGCCACTCTAAATCCATCAGCACGCTTTGCATCACCGGCACGATGGTCAAGACACCGGTCAAAAAGTGGAACAAAAAGTGCGCCGTCCACACGCCAAAGCCCAGCGGCACCAATCCATAGGCATAACGGATGACTAGGGAGACCAACCGCTCCTGTGAGTCCGCCCACCAACGCGCAAGCCACGCCGTTAGCCCCAGGAGCAACGCCGGAATCACGCCCAGTCCGACGACAAACAGAATGCCCAGCACCAATGCCTCGGAGTTGGTAGACAGCAAGTCGGCCAGCCACGCTTGCAGCGCGTAGACCGGGCTGATCATGCCAAAGGCGTTGAGCAGCGCGCCAAAGACGAGGAGCAGTACCAGGAAAGCAATGTCCGTGCGGCGGGAGAGACGCCCGATACCAGAGCGGACAGGGTCCACCCACAGCTCGCTGCCCGGCAGGCGGGGCAGAATGCCCACGTTATCGTGGGGGCAGGCGCGGAGGCAGTCTAGCCGCCAGTGACAGTTCATATTCCCCACTTTTTTCTGCTGCAAGATCGCCAGTTCGCAGCCCGGTTGGCCATTACGTCCCTTGAGGCAATCCTTGGTGTGGCAGGTGGTGCAGGTCTGCGGATCGCGCACCTGGACCTCCAGCGGCGAGACCAGCGACAAAACCAGGCTGAACTGGCCGAGGGGGCAAAAATGGCTGCAGAACGGCGCTCGCTCAAAGAGAACGCCCATCACCACCGCCCCACCGAAATAGACCAGGATGAGCACCGCCGTCCAGACAGGCTCGGCCCACAGGTCAAAGAGTTCATAGGCAAAGAGGATGAGCACCGTCAAGATCACAGAAGGCCATTTGTTGCGCCATCGACTGGGCCACTTTCGAGTGGGGGGGATGAGACGGCGGGCCAAGTCGCGCACCAGGATGAATGGACAGGCCATACAAAAGAGATTGCCCACTAGCAACAGCCCCACTATGAGCAGGCCACGAAAGTGGAGCCAGGTGAGTACGATAGATAGGTTCTTGGGTGCCAACCGGGGGCCGATCAAGCCATGCACTATTGCGACCACAGCGACCAGAAACACGGGCAAGCGCATTACGGTAGATGCATGCCGCCAGCGGAGAAAACGCCCAAGACCGGGAACCGATAGCAGGTCGAACATCACGAGGATTTCACCCCCGGCACGTCAATCTCTCGCTCCAGAGAGCGTCCGTCAGGCAAGG
Source organism: Chloroflexota bacterium (assembly GCA_024232355.1). The sequence continues at coordinate 8,152 of JAAEPW010000348.1, forward strand.
TGGTTTGCACAATGATGATCCAATCTCCGCCCATCGTGAACTCTAGCGATGCCTCGTATCGGCCTGACTCTGTTTCAGTCGCGTCGGCAAAGACGGGGACCATCCCGGCGTGGGTCATTGTCCCTTCTAGCTTTATTTCGGCTCCACCAATAGGTTCACCGTCCACGTCGTGTAGGGTGACGATGATTGTTGCTGGGCCAACCTGCGGCGGGTCTGGTGATACCGTCAGCTCCACGGATACGTCGGGCAGGTTTTCTTCTGCTCCTCCGCACGCCGTCAGCAACAGTAAGAGTATGCATAGTGTCAATAAGCACTCTGAAACTCGTTTTTGTATCACTCTCAACTCTCCCGGGGGTCCGTGCGGCGGATAATGTCGCTCACTGTCTGCTGGTTGAACCCCTTGAACCCCTCCCCCCGCTGGATGTTCTCCATGTGGCTGCCCACGGCCTGTTGTTCAACAAAGCATTTGCTTTGTTCGGCGTCAATCAGGTTCGCGGCGACCAATCGTTCCAGCCGCTCCGGTGGGACGGACCATCGCTCCCCCCAGGTAAACGCTTGCTGCAAGTAGGCAAACTCACTAAAGGGGTGCATTGTCTTGATGCCCAACTCGTCCAGGCTTTCGATTGCGGCATCAAAGGCCAGGCGGCAGGCGAAATGGTGTGGCCCGGCGGCCAGCATCGCTTCGTCGTGCAAAGCGCACCACAACCCGATCGAGCCTAGATGGTCCTGGGGTGCCAGCGGACGGTGGGCAAAGTCGCCCTCCACCTCGTCGGGGGCCAGGTCTACGTCGGCAAAGATGGCGAAACGGCAGGCCGATTGCTCCATTACCTGCGCGCCCCATCCTGCCTCGGCACCGGCGTAGAATCGCTCGCGAGGCCGGAATCCAAAGGTCTCTAGGATTTGAATGAGCAGCGCAAAGACCTCCCGCGAACTGCGAAATGCCGCGTGGTCGCGATTGGCCAGGCCCAGCCCCAGGTGATCCTGGCGGTTCTTTTGCACTTGCCCGGCCCAGTTGCGCTGCTGCCAGCAGGCTTGCTCGGCCTGGAGAAAGACCCACGCCGCCGTGTCGGTCCCCAACTCGTCAACTAGCGATTGGGCCAAGAACAGCGTCTGTTCCATACCGGCACGCGCATCTTTGAATTGGCGTGGGCGGGTAATCCACTGTTCGTAAGCGCGCAGATAACGCTGGGGATAGCCCGGTTCCATCTCTAGCGGCACGAACCCCCGGTGCCCGCGCCGCTCCACAGCAAAGAATTCGCGCCCGTTCGATTGCCACATCTTGGCTCGACGGTAGGGACTGAGCGACGTTCCCATAACCGGCATGGCCACACGTTGTGCCATCAGGAACGCGTTTATATCCTCCACCGAGATGGCCGCCGCAACCGTTGTCCCTGGTACAGCTTTAGTCTCTGCTCGCAGCACCAGCCACGGGAAGAGCGCGCTCGGATGAACAAAGACTGTGTCCTCTGGCTCGGCGGGCACGTCTTCTGGCTCAAAGCCTAGGTTGGCTAATTGCCCTCGGACCGCGTCGCCGTCGGCCAGCACCAGGTGATCGAGCCAGTCCACCAGGCGGTTGTCGGCGAGGGCCAGCATTGCCGCTTGCAACGCCTGGACGGGCGGCATATCGGCTGCAAATTGTTCCAGATGATCTTTTACGAACGCTTCCGCTTTAGGATAGCGGAGCCATTGACTTGATGTCATATCACACTCTCCTCTCTGTTATCGAAATCGCTCGGCGCTAAACCGCCGAGCTAAAAGTTTCGGATGCAGTGCATCCGCCCCCGCTGCGCGGGCTTGCCAGAGTCTCCGCAGGAGGGTTAGGCTTTTAGCCGGGTGGTTCAGCACCCGGCGAGGTTTCTAAGGCTGCCGCACCTTTGCCTCCACAACCAAGGTGCCGCTCTTTTCAAACGTCAGTGTTACCGAAAATCGGTCGCCTACCGTCAGGTCTTGGTGGAGACCAATTAGCATGATGTGGTAATCGCCGGGCTCGAGTTCCACTTGTCCGCCAGCCGGTATCTCGATGGCAGCGACCTGCTGCATCCTCATCACGTCATTCTCCATCGTTGTTTGATGGATTTCCACTGTCTCGGCAACGTCTGTTTGGGCAGCGACGAGGCGGTCGTTCTCTTGCCCCTCGTTCACCAGGGTCATAAAGACGGCGCCGGTACCACTCATTGCGTGTTCCATCTCGCCCTCGAATGATTCTTCCGAGATCATCTCTGCTATCACAACGGCCGGTCGCGACCAAACGTCTTGGATCTCGATTTGTGGACCATCAGGAGCCCGTGTCCCACAGGCCGATAGAATCGCTACCAGGAATACCAAGATGATTTTTCTCATAGTTTCGTTCTCCTATTGTAACAACTGCCGGATGTCGTGCGCGAGATCCTCAGCCGGTGTGCCGAACAGGTGCCGTACGCGCCAATAGCCATCCGCATCAATGAGATAGGCCGAGGCCGTGTGGGTGACCTGGTATCCCAATCCGCTGTCCGGCATGGGTTGCTTTTCGTGAACGACGCCATAGACCTGGTAGACCGGCTCCAATTCTTCCGGCGTTCCCGTCAGCCCGATAAAGTTGGGGTTAAAGAGTGCCAGGTGAACCTTCATTCGCTCCTGGGTGTCCCGCTCCGGGTCCACGGTGACAAAGACAAAACGTACCCGTTCGGCGTCGTCTCCCAACTCGGCATACGCTTGTTTCCAGATGCCCAAGGTTGTGGGGCAGACGTCGGGGCAGGAGGCGTAACCGAAAAAGAGCAGCACCACCTGGCCCTGCTGTTCGCTCAAACGAAAGGGTTGGCCGTGTTGATCGGTGAGTGTAAAGTCTGTGGCCTCAATCGGCGAGCTTAACTCGTTTCCCCGAAACGAGAGCGGCGGCGAACAAGCCGCAAGCAGTAGGCATCCCAACATGATGATTGTAAAGGTAAAGCGCGCTGTTCTATGCATCGTTTGGCCTCCTCTCAAGATCACAGAACGCCTGCATCCAGGCAAGCGAACAACAAAATTAGTGCCAGGTAGAAATTTGAGATATGAAAGGTTTGCCACGCTCTCTGTTGCGTCGGTTGGACGATCAATCGTCCGCTTGCACCCCAAAGGTATAGTGTCGCGATGAAAGTGGGGATCAGGTATAGGAGGCCCAGCGATGAGTGCAGGTTTAGGGCTAGTCCCGTTACCCCACCGACCAGGCTGTGCAACGCGCTCCATAAAGCGGATCGGCGCGGCGTGGTGCGGACCGGGAGCATGGGCACCCCCGCACGCTCATAGTCATCTTTGTAGGCCAGGGCCAGGCTCCAAAAATGTATGGGCGTCCATAAAAAGACCAGCAAGGCCAAGGTCAACACGCCGGGATCTGTCCACGCGCCCACAGCCGCGCCGCCGCTTAAAACGGTGCAACTTCCGGCTGTGCCGCCAATGACAATGTTCAGCGGTGTGCGTGGCTTGAGCCAAATTGTATAGACGCCCACGTAAATGACGGCTCCCAGGATCAAAAAGAATGATAGGGACGGGTTGCCGGGCAAGACTAGCAGGGCAGGTGCAACCGCCATCACACTCCCCACGATCAGTATCCAACCCGGCCGGGCGACGGTGCCCGTCACCAGAGGGCGCTGCTGTGTGCGCTGCATCCGAGCATCACTTTCCATTTCTAGATACTGATTGATGGCTGATGCCCCGGCTGACGTCACACCACCGGCAATCAGGAGCAGAACGAGGGGGCGGACGCCGGGCCATTCTCCGGCTCCGACAAATGCCCCCGCCACGGACGCAAAGAGCAAGAGAAGCACAACTCGCAGCTTGAATAGGGCGATCAAATCGCGGATCAGACTAGCGATGGATCTTTGGGGTGCAGATGAGGTAATGGTTTTGGGATGAGTGTTCATAGGCTAATTCATTGAGTATTTTGAAGGGATGTCTGTTTTTGTGCCACCTGTTTTTCCTCTTGATCCAGAAAACGCGCCAGCAGGATGATGCCGGACAGCGCGTACATCATCCCACCAGGAACCCACATGAGGGCCGCTCCCAGTGCTTGATCATCCAAGACCGAGATACCCCACAGCCGGGGCACGGTGGTATAGTAGAGATAGAGCGGCTTGCTGGCAAAGGCGATAGCCACTCCCAACACTTCGTTCTGGGCCAGCGCTGCCAAAGAGTAGCCGATGCGAAAGCCATAGCCCAACCGCCCGTGGAGCCGGGGAGCGGCGCCGGTCACCATCCACCAAAAAAGCAGGGCCGTTCCAAAAAAGGCCATATGCTCGATCACATGAAGCAGTTCGGAACGCAGTGCCGCATCATAGTACGCAGGGATGTGCCAGAGCCACGTCGAGCCGACGTACACCCCCCAGATTACCCAGGGCGTGGCAAAATGCTGTAGCCTGCGGCGGATGGTGGCCCACGGGGTCAAAAGATCGATCAGGGCGCGGCGCGGGTTGGGCGGAAGTCCCCACAGAATGAACGGATACGGGTCGGCCAGCATGATCAGGGGAGCACCGACCATCATGATCAACAAGTGCTGTACCATGTGGAGGGTAAAGAGCATATCGTGTAGCACTTCGACGATGGACAACATCGCGATCCCCAACGCGATCAGGCCGCTTACGAACGACACCAGCCGCCAGCCATTCGCCAGCCGCGCGCCTCGCTGGCGCAGATACCACCATCCCCGGCCATAAATAGCGCCTGATACCACCAGCATGAGGATGATCTGGGGCCAGGGCATCCACAGGGTCAGTACATCTTTCCAGGTTAGATACATTGTTATAACTCGTCGATGTGTTGCTCTACGAATTCAAGAATCCACCGGGCATCCGGGCGATCTGTCCAGGTCATTTCTGAATAGTACTTTTCACTTGCCGGGTCGATCATCAATGAATTCAGGGGCACTCCAGAGGTCACTGCGCCTTTGGCCTGAGCGGTGAACACTGTTTCGAGCGAATAGTTTTGGGAAAATATTCGATTCTCCGATACCATCAGTACGATGGACACTTGCCAGGTACCCGCACTTTTTCCACCGACTTTGCGCAATTCTTTCACGTAATAATCGAGGATCTCTTGATCACTCGCGTCTTGATCTGTGCGGTGAATTCTTTTGACGTAGAGTCCTGGCTGTTTTTCGTCGGGGAACTTGGCAATGTGCAACCCTCCGTCAACGGCCAGGGTGGGAATGTTGGACTCGGCAAAGTAGGCCCGGGCTTTTTTCTCCGCGTTCTCTTGGGCGGATTCTCCGTCTTCTTTTACGTCTAGATTGATGTTCAGATCACGCGGACTCGAAATTTCAACGGGCAGAGGCTCGAAAAGCTCTCGGAAATAATCCAATTTTGCCTGGTTGATCGTGCCAAAGAAAAGTCGTTTTTTCATAGGGTCCAAACTACCCGATTAAATACAGCACTGGATAAAAGAAAACCCACACCAGGTCCACAAAGTGCCAATACTTGACGCTGGCCTCTACCCCCCAGTGCTTTTCTGGCGAGTACGCACCCCGACGTCCGTTGAGATAGATGATGCCGAGCAGGACGACGCCGCTCAACACGTGCAGCGCGTGCATCCCCGTCATCGAGAAAAAGGCGATCCCGTACCCGGATTGGGGGACGATCCCCATGTGGGGTGCTTCCCGCCATTCGAATCCCACCACCCCTACCAAAAAGACGGTCCCCATCAAGATGGTGATCAATAGATTCCGCAGAAAACCTTTGCGATCCCCGTGCGCGATAGAGATCTCGGCCAAGTAGGCCGTCAGGCTGCTGATCAGGAGGACAACGGTCAGCGCTAGCGCTAGTCCTTGGTTTAATCCCTCCGGCCTGGACGCACCCAGCAGGAAGAAGCGGGTTGTCAACAAGATCAAAAAGATCATACTTTCAGAGAGAAAGAACAACCACAACCCCAGCCGGTTGAGGTTCAAATAGTCGTGCCGCCTGTGGTTCGTCATTTCGTCACTCATCAATGGTCTCCTTCCGCTTGCCAGATCTGGGATATGTGCATAAAGAATCGCAGGATCAACACTGCTTTGATCGCCGCAATCAAGACCAGGTAGGGCATAGGATTGGCGGATGCCGACAGCGCAAGCCAGGTGACGGGAGCCAGGGGCCAAAAGAGCACTGGATAGGGTATTGGTCCTTTTGCCATCGACGCAATCCAAAACTCGAATATGGTTAATGCCATCAGGCCGCCAAATGCCTGCAAGCCCAGGCGGAAAGCGACCGCTTTCCGAGTATTTACGTTTTCCATAGCGTCCTCCTTCTCACTCGCTCGCCGGTTCTCCGACGTGCACGTAAACCGACCCCGGTACACCGTAATCGTATGGACTGCCTGTCACCACTAGCGGCGATGGGAAATTCTCCTCCGGCGGCGGCGATGATATCTGCCACTCGGGCGAACGAGAGCGCCAAGGGTTATCTGGGGCCGGAACCCGCGCCCGCAGGCTCCACAACAGATTGATCGCAAAGATCAACATTGAAGCACCAATCGCAAACCCGCCTACTGTGGCGATCAGATTCCATATCTCGTAGCCGAGGTTTGGCTCATAGTCGGCGACGCGGCGCAGCATCCCCATCAATCCCACGCGGTACAGGGCGGCGGTGAGGGTCAGAAAACCGGCCAGCAGCAGCCAAAAGTGCAACTTGCCCAGCTTTTCGTTGTACTTGAATCCGGTTACCTTGGGGAACCAAAAGTAGGTCGCAGCCAAAAAGGGAAAGATGTACCCGCCAAACATCGTCTGGTGAAAGTGGCTAACGACCCAATATGTTTCGTGCAAAAAGATATCCGTCGGCACGAGGGCCAGGAACGGGCCGGTCAAGCCGCCCATCAAAAAGACGATCAACGCGCCTATGACAAAGAGCATTGGCGTCTCGAAACTGAGCTTGCCGCCCCACACCGTCGCCAGCCAGCTGAACATTTTGATCCCCGTAGGCACAGCCACCAGCAGGGTGCTGAACATGAAGACGATTTGCAGCGTCACCCCGATGCCCACGGTGAACATGTGGTGCGCCCAGACCAAAAAGCCGACAAAGGCAATGGTGATGCTGGACAGGGCCACCCAGCGGTAGCCAAAGAGTGGTTTGCGGGCGAACACGGGCAGCAACTCGCTGATGACGCCGAACCCTGGCAGGACAAAGACATAGACCACCGGGTGAGAGTAGAACCAAAAGATGTGCTGGAACAGTATCGCGCTGCCGCCCCGCGCGGGGTCAAAGAAACCGATCCCGATCAGGCGTTCTGCCACCACCATCATAAAGGCCGTGGCGATGAACTGGGTGGCGATCAACTGGATGATGGATGTAGCCAAAAGCGTCCAGGCCAGGATGGGCATGCGAAAGAGGCTCATCCCCGGCGCGCGCAGCTTGAGGATGGTGAGAATAAAGTTGATCGAACCCAGGATGGAGGACAATCCCAGGACAAAGACCCCCGAGTAAAAGAACTGCGCGCCTAATGGAGCCCGGACACCCAGGGGAGGGTAGCCGGTCCAGCCAGTGTCAAAGCCGCCGGTAAACAGACTGAGCAGTACCAGGGTCGCCGCCGGAGGGATCAACCAGAAGGAAAGGGCATTCAGCCGGGGAAAGACCATGTCTTCCGCGCCGATCAGCAGGGGCACCAGATAGTTTGCCATCCCGGCGATGCCTACCAAAATCGACGCAATCATCACGATGCCGTGGATGCCCGTGATGTGGTTGTAAGAGTCCAGTGTGAGGAATTGCATTGCAGGTTGCAACAGCTCCAGCCGTATCAACAGTGCCATCAACCCGGCCAAGAACAAGATCAATATGGCGGTTACCGCGTACTGGATGCCAATGATCTTGTGGCCGGGGTCGAAATTAAAGTAGCGGGTCCAGGTTGGGACGTCGGGGGATGGGTGGGATGGCGCGCGGGCCTGTTGCCCTCTGGCCCAGCCCCACCAGTCGGTAAAAGCGCCCACGCCGACCAAAAAGGCCACGACTCCCACAATCGCTCCGATGAACGACACCGGCGCGGACTCCCACGCTGGCAAGCCCATCAAGAGGCGTACCAGCATCGTCAACCCCATACCAATGCCGACGCCCACAGGTGTGGTGATGAGGCCACGAATTAAACCCAATGAAAAAATTCTTCGCATTTCATCCTCCAAGATGTTTGCTTAATTCCCAGAATGGTGGCACCATGCCCAGATCGGCAAAGATGTCATACAGGCAAAACGCGCCCCATTGGTCAACGACCTTGCCCTCTGGGCTGATGAACAATATGGTCACTCCCTCAAACTCGACTTTTTTGCCCGTAGCCTCAAAGCTCCATCCATTCCCTTGGTGAGTTCCCGAACCCTTGTACCGAATCCAGACCCGATCGGTTTGAGACACGGCGTCAACGATATCGTATTTCAAGTCGGGAAAGATGGACCGAAAGTATCGAATCTCGTGTTTGATCTGGTCGGGTCCTTTGGCGTCGATCTGTATCCAATCGGGCGCATAGTCGGGGTCAATGATCTCGTCCGCCACGCTCAGGTCCGGTTTGCTCCACAGTTCTTCGAACCATCGCTTTGCTAGCCGCAGATTTCTATCTTGAGACATTTGTACCACTCCATTTTTGCTCGACCCGCCCATTTTTATCCTCGCGCCAAATTCAGCTTGTCTTGGAGCTTGATGTCCTCATACCGGTTGGTCCCGGTTACGACCCCTAACATTTTTTGGTACAACGCTTGATCCTCGCTTAATCGTCGGATGGCCCGGTTGGCCACCCATGGGAGGCGAGACAAATCCAGCATGAGCTGCGTGAGCTTGAACACGTCTTTGATAATGCGCGCACGCTCCTCGGTGTAACGGGCCAGAATCTCGGTGCCAAAATTGCCCGTCGCCAGCGCTTTTTTGATGACGGGCACAGCTGCCTCCACGCTCTTGAGCGCCATCGTCATCCCCTCGCCGGTGATGGGGTCCAGGAATCCGGCGCTATCTCCAATGAGCATCAGCCCCGGCAGGGTGATTGGCTCGACGGTGAATCCCAACGGCCCGACCGCCAGCACTGGCGGAACCAACTCGCTCTTGCTAGCGCGCTCACCAAATCCGCGTGCCGATTTTACGTAGTCCACGTACCCTTGTGCCAGGTTGCCGCCAAAACGCCGCATCTCTTTCTTTTCGAACAAGAGGGCCACCAGGGTAACGTCCCCATCGCAAGGGGCAGCATAGATTTCGCCGTCCGTCTGCATCATCACCTCGATGAACTCGCCCATCCCGGCGACCCCGCTCAGGTGCCCGGTGATGCCGAACCGTTTCCGAGTTAAATAGTTTCTCTGAATGCCATACCGCTTGTGAAAGACTGAAAGCATGCCATCAGCGCCGAGCGTTAAGGAGGCGCGGAACGTCTCCTTTTGTTTGGATTCGCCTACCGGGTGGCCGACTATGCCCTGGATGGTCGAGCCATCCCAGAGGGCTTCCATAACCTTGAACCCCTCGCGCACCGTCACATTGGGAAAAGTTTTCACTTGCTGCACCAACAGGTGATCCAAGAGGTGACGCTGCATCACGACGCCGTAGGCAGCTTTGGCGCCAGCCGACGGAAAATCGCCCCCGGCCCATATGCCCTCTGTACTGCGAAACCGCACGCCACGGACCTGGATCCCACCCTGGGCCAGTATCTTTGGCAGAATCCCCAGCGATTCCAGGATTGCCACTCCTTGCGGCATGATCCCCTCGCCGCAGGGCTTGTGGCGGGGAAAGGTCGCTTGATCGAGCAGGAGAATGCGATAGCCCTCCGGCGCGAGTGCGAGGGCGCTGGCTGTCCCGGCGATACCGGCTCCGACGATGATAATGTCGTAATCCCAATTTGTCACAACTATTCTAACCCCTTGATGAATTCGACGAGCGCCTCGATCTGCTCCTCGGCAAGTTGATCTGCATAATCTTTGCGCATCACGTCGGAGAAACCTTGCACGACCTGAGCCCCTGGATCGAGAATGGACTCGCGCAAATATGTCTCGTCGGCTGTGCCGCTCGTGCCATCATCGAACGTCCGCTGGCTGTCAAAAAGCCCCTGGAATGTGGGGCCGACCAATTCGCTCCCGTCGGTGGAATGACAGCCCAGGCATCCAAATGTTTGGGCATACTGAGCGCTGCTCGCATCTCCCTCCTCAGCGGCTTGTACAATTGCTTGCTGCTCGCTCATCCACTCGTCAAAGGCGGGGCCCTCGATGACGCGAACCGGGGCCGTCATATAGGCGTGGGCCGTGCCGCACAGCTCGGAGCAATACGCGGTATAATCGCCCACCTCGGTCGGCGTGACCCGCGCCTCGTTCAGGATGCCGGGGATGGCGTCCATCTTGATCCGAAATTCGGGCACCCAGAACGAGTGAATGACGTCGGTGGACTGAATGTGGAACATCACCGGGCGGTTAACCGGCAGCACCAGTTCCGGCGAGACAACGCCATACTCGGCGTAATCGAAACTCCACGACCACTGTTGGCCGATGGCTCCTACCAACAGCTCCTTCTCGGATGGCGCCCGCGTGATGTCCAGCAAAATGTCTGTGGCATAACCCGCCAGGCTCAACACGATGATCAGTGGGATCACCGTCCACGCGATTTCGAGGGCCGTGTTCCCATGGATGGGCACGGCGTCCTCCATATCCCCCGGGCGGCGTCGAAAGGCGACCACGCTGTAGAGCAGAAAGGAAATGATCAGGGAAAAGGCGATGGAGGAAATGATGAACAGCAGCCGCAGCAGCGCGTCGATGCGCGCCCCTTGGACGCTGGTTAGTTGTGGTAACAGGTCAGCGTTCTCAAACGCCACAACCAGCAGAGTGGAAAGAACAATCGTAAATAGTATGGGAACGATCAGCTTTTTCATTCGGCATCAGTCTCCGCATTATGTGTTTTCACCAGCCCCGTCATCCGAATCGGGTCGAGAAGCGCCTCCAACTCTTTCGGCGGCAGCACGCTCCACTCCTGAGACACCTGGCGCACGGTGCGACCGCTGCGGTGCGCTTATTTGCTGATTTGTGCCGCGCGGTCGTAGCTAATGGCCGGGGCCAAACTGGTTGCCATGGCCAGGCTGCGCTCCACCGACTCTTGACAGTGGGCCTCGTCGGCTTCAAGCCCCGCGATGCAGCGGTCGCCAAAGGCTTGGGTGGCGTTTGCCAGCATCTCGATGGTATTCAATAGATTGTGAGCCATTAGGGGCATCATCATGTTCAACTCGAAATATCCGCCCATCCCGCCCAAAGCGATGGCCGCGTCGTGCCCAACGACCTGGGCCGCGACCATAATCAGTGCCTCGGCCATCACAGGGTTGACCTTGCCGGGCATAATGGACGAGCCGGGCTGAACGGCGGGCAAGCGCAGCTCTCCCAATCCGTTGCGTGGGCCGGAACCCAGCCATCGGACGTCGTTGGCGATCTTGGTCAGGCTGACGGCAATCGTCTTGAGCGCCCCCGAAGCTTCCACGATGCCGTCGCGGGCAGCGTTGGCCTCAAAATGGTTACTCGCCTCACAAAAGTCTGGGACGAGCATCTGATTGAGATAACGGATGACCCGTCGTGGAAAGCCCACCGGGCAATTGATGCCCGTGCCGACAGCAGTGCCTCCCAAGGGTAATTCCCGCAAGGCGTCCATCGCTTGCCCGGCCCGCCGGATGCCCTTTTCGATCTGGGACGCATAGCCACCAAACTCTTGGCCCAGCCGGATTGGTGTCGCGTCCTGCAAATGTGTGCGCCCGCTCTTGACGATGTGATCAAAGGCCCGCGCTTTTTCGACCAGTCCGTCGCGCAACTCCACTAGCGCCGGGATGAGGTCGTCGTGGATCGCTAGCTTTGCTGCCACGTGGATGGCGGTGGGAATCACGTCGTTGCTGGATTGGCTCGCGTTGACGTGGTCGTTGGGGTGCACGGGCGTCTTGCTGCCCACTTGTCCCCCCAGCAACTGGATGGCGCGATTGGCGATGACCTCGTTGCCGTTCATATTGGTGGATGTGCCAGAACCGGTCTGAAAGACATCCACCGGGAATTGATCGTCCCACTTTCCCTCGATGACTTCGTCGCAGGCTTGGACGATGGCTTTACCCAGACGTGCGTCCAGGACGTCCATATCCACGTTCGCCTGGGCGCACGTTCGTTTTACCAACCCTAGCGCTTGGATAAATCGCCGTCCAAACCGAATACCGGATATGGGGAAATTCTTCACTGCACGCTGTGTTTGCGCTCCCCACAGCGCGCCGTCGGGAATCTCTATCTCTCCCAACGAATCCCACTCAATTCTCATTCGTTAACCCCTACATAATCAAGTTCAGTTTTTGCTACCAGACACTTTTTTGATAGGACACAGATCAACACAAGTTTCACAGATTTTTCTGTTTTCGGTGGCTCAATGGCTATGAAATCTCAAAATCTGTGTCCAAGTTGAATGTTTCAACAAACTGCCTCGTAGCCAGGTGGAAGCACGTTCCAATCGTCACTGTAGACGTGCGCCCGGCACGTTACCTCTCCATCGGGAGTGACAAACGTTCTCCCGTCCAACGCCCAGGCCAGGATACCCCCGTACAGATTGAATACCTTGAACTCGTTCTTGAGCAGCTTTTTCGCATACCGGGCGCTCCGACAACCCGCCGTGCAATAGACCAAGATCGATTTCTCGTCGCATTCCCAGGGTCGCTTTTTGACCCGCGCCTTGAACTCGGCCATAGTCATAGCGCCCGGAATGATGGATATATTCCGCTCACGCTGACGGCGAACGTCCACAATCATCCATTCTTCCTGCTCGCATTGCTGTGCAAACTCGTCCAATGTCACCCATGGCGCATCTGGGTGTATCAGGCGGCAAATGCCGGCCAGTTCGTCGATTGCCTCGACGTAAGAGGATGGTGCATCGTGCATCAGGTATTGTCTCCCGACTGTTGCTTGTCGCGCGCCCGTTGCGCGCGGCGAATGTGTGCCCGGGTCTTGCCGATGCCCTGTGTAGGCGAAACGCCCTTGGGGCAAACCTCGACGCAACTCCAGACCATATCACAGCCCCATATGCCCTGCTCGCTGTCGACCAGTGCCACCCGTGCATCGTCAGCGACGTCACGCACGTCGGCCAAAAAGCGGTAATGTTTGGCCAATGCCGCTGGACCCAGGTAATTGGAGTCCCGCTCGGCCGCCGGGCAGACGCCGTAGCAACTGGCGCACAGGATACAGTTGGTGTATGGTTCGGCCTCGGCCCACTGCACCGGGTCTACCAGGCGCTCTTTCTCCGGGTCAGGCTCGGTTGGTTGAAGCCAGGGCTGGACGGCGCGGTTCTTTTCAAAGAAAGGCTCCATATCTACCACCAGGTCTTTGAGTACCGGCATGTTGGGCAGCGGCTCCACGGTGACTGTCTCTGTGTCCAATCCGCGCACCTGGGAGCGGCAGGCCAAATCTATTTGGCCGTTGATGACCATCGCGCAGGAGCCACACACCGCCCCCCGGCAGGCGTAGCGGAAGGAAAGACTGCCATCCTGCTCGGCCTGGATGCGCAGCAGGGCCTCCAAGATAGTCATCCCCTCGGGTATGTCGAGAGTGTATTCCTGATAGTGGGGCACATCATCCGCTTTTGGATCGAAACGTTGAACCTTGAACGTAATCTGTTTTGCGCTCATTAGTACTTTCTCTCCATTGGCTGGTATTTCGTGATGATCACGTCAGTGTATTCCAGATGGGGCTGGTCATCGGGTTTATAGGTTGCCATACTGTGCTTGAGCCATTCCTCGTCGTTCCGACCGGGATGGTCGGTGCGCCAGTGGGAACCTCGGCATTCCGGTCGCTTTAGGGCGGTGAGGGCTGTTACCTCGGCCAATTCTAACATCCCTTCCAGTTCCAATGTGTCAACCAGGTCATAGTTGAAAGCGTCTCCCTTGTTGTCGACGGTCACGTGCTTGTATCGCTCTTTGAGTTCGCCTAGCGCCTCGACTGCCTCAGCCAAAGGCTTTGCCTCGCGGTAGACGCCCACCTTGTCCGTCATCACATCTTTCATCTCGCGCCGGATGACCCCCTGGCGGTCCCCATCCGCGCGCGACTTGAGGGCCTCGATAGCGGCGGACTGTTCACGCAGCTCCTCAGCCAGCACCTCTTCTGAAACTGCCCCGTCGCCGACTTGCTGACTTGCTACCTCACCCGCTCGCTTGCCAAAGACGATTGTCTCTAGCAGCGAATTGCCCCCCAGCCGGTTGGCCCCGTGCACACTGATGCACGAGCATTCGCCGATGGCGAACAGGCCCGGCAGCGGTGTCTCGCCGTTCTCGTCACAGGCCAAGCCGCCCATCGAATAATGTTGGCCCGGCTGCACCGGGATTGGCGCTTCGATGGGGTCGACCCCGCCAAAGTCCATCGCAATCTGGCGAATCCCCGGCAGGCGGGATTTGATGACCTCTTCCCCCAGGTGGCGAATGTCCAGGTGGACGTATCCGTGCATCGGAATGCGTTCACCCCCAAAGCCGCGCCCCTCGTTCACCTCGGTCTGGATGGCGCGGGCGACTATATCGCGCGGGGCCAGGTCCTTGACTGTAGGCGCGTACCGTTCCATGAACCGCTCGCCCTCGGTGTTGTACAGGATGCCGCCCTCGCCGCGCACCCCCTCACTGATGAGGATGTTGGTGCCATAGAGGGTGGTGGGATGGAATTGGACAAACTCGATGTCCTCCAGCGGCGCACCGGCCACATAAGCGGCGGCAGTGGCACTGCCGGTGTTGATGATGGCGTTGGTAGATTTGTCATAGATACGCCCATGCCCCCCGCCAGCGACGATGACGGCGTCAGCGCCAAAAGCTTGCAGTTGGCCGCTGGGGATATGCAACGCCACTGCACCCACGGCTCGCCCGTCGTGAACTACCAACCGCGTGAGCAGCCACTCGTCGTAAAATGGAATGTCGCGCTTGAGGCACTGCTCCCACAGCGTGTGCAGCAGGTGGTGACCGGTGCGGTCGGCGGCGTAACAGGTGCGGGGGAAACCGGCTCCACCAAAGGGTCGTTGGGCGATGCGTCCATCAGGAAAGCGGCTAAAGTACGCTCCCCAGTGTTCCATCTCTAACACCCGTTCTGGTGCGTCGTGGGCCAGGATTTCGGCCCGAGGCTGGTCGGCCAAATAGTCGGAACCCTTGATCGTGTCAAAGGCGTGACTTTCCCAGGAATCGCCCTGGCCCTCGGGATGATTGCCCAGCGCGGCATTGACGCCACCCTGAGCCGCGCCAGAGTGAGACCGCATCGGGTAAACTTTGGACATTATGGCCACGCTGCACCCGGCGGCGTGGGCCTCGACAGCGGCTCGCAGTCCTGCCAACCCTCCGCCGATGATTAGGATTTGGTAATGTTTTGTCACTTTTACTCCTCCGCTTAAAATCCGCGTATCAATTGAAATCCGATGAAACTCAAAAACCCTCCGGTCATAATGTAGCCTATCCGCATCATCTGCACATAATTCTCTCGCATCCGGCTTGCATCAAAGCGCCGCCACCAAAAGTAGACCAGGCCCGCCAGGACTATCAAGCCGCCTACCACGGTGAACGATTCCCATGGACCAAAATCACGCCAGATCAGGAACCCCATCAACACAGCGGTCAGCAACAAGCACAAAATTGCCAGAGGAAAACATCGTTCCCCCCATTGTACAGCGAACGTGATATCCCCTCGCCGCCGGTCCTCCTCCCTCTGATAAATCTGCGTCAGCGGGTAGAATCCGGTGATGATCAGAGACGCTGCCAGCATCCCCATCATCGCTTTGACTGAGAACAGCGTTGTCCAATCTGCTTGGCCGCACAACCAACCTGCCGCCGTCCCACCCATTCCCTGAAAGATGCTGACCGCCAGCAAACTGGACCAAGGATGAGACTTGAGCCGTATGGCCGGATGTGAATACGCGTTGCCCACAACTCCCATCACCAGCGACAGTACGAACAAGGGACGGCTGATGAACCAAATCAGCACCAGTCCAACAGCCTGCACTGTCACCGAAAAGACGAGCAAGTCACGGGTCACTTGGGGCGGGTTCCATAACCCGCCGATCGGTCCCTCGTCCTGATCATAGTACGAGTTGAGGGCTGTGGCTCCGCCATAGAACAAGACGTGAAAGATGAGCAGGACTACCCATAATCGAGTACTCATCTCGCCGCCGGAAAGCAAAAACCCCCACAAAAAGAGTGGTGACAACAGCACCTGCCAGTGCAGCCGTAAATGCAGAATCAAATCTCCAAATCTCATACCGTCACGTTTCACACCTAACGCTTTACTTTCCGTGTTTCGGGAACGTGATTTGCGCCCCGATCCAGCCCAGTCCGGCTACCAGCGGCACGCCGCCGAGCACCGCCAGGGTATACACCCAACCCAGCGGCTCGCGGTCTATCAGGGATGTCGGGTTCACCGTTCGCAGCGCCAGGCCACATGCTTGCAGGATCAGCAGAATGATGGAGAGACTGATCTTGCCGCTAAAGCGTCCGTCGAGGGAGTGCCCATAGTTGAACCACCAACTCACTGCCCCGGTCAGTATGGCAAACGGCGACATGACGAGCGATACCCACAACACATAGTAGCCGCTCGTCTCGAACGCCGTGTTGCTCGTCAGCAAATACAGTCCCAAAAAGACGGCGGCGACCATCCCCAACGCGACGGGAAAATGTACCGCCACCGGATGGGGATGAAAGTCGAAATAGAGATCCAACAGCTTGGTCAGAAATCCCGCTTCTGACTCATCTTCTTGTTGGGCAACGGTCAATGTGCCCACCAGCGGCACGCGCTCCAGAACACTCTCATCGTGGGGGGCGGCGGAAAAATCGGCCGTCAGATCGTGCCCCGCGTTGTGGCGGCGGACGTGAACGCCCTTGCGCCACAGGCGGCTTTGTGACACGTCGTACACTTTGCCTTTGTAAGCGACGAACGCCGGGCGATCCTCCTGGCCGTCGCTTGCGTGCAGGTCTTGTTCAGAGATGGTTTCGTTCAAGTTTGTTGTCCTCCTGGTTTCTGGTTTACTGCGTTGCATCTCTCAAGAAAGCGACCAGCGCATCCAATTCATCGTTCTCCAATGCCATACCGGGCATTGCACCGCCCCCGGTCAATATCCACTGTTTGAGATTCTCGTCATCGACTGGTTGATCGTCGGGCAATGTCTCTTTGTCGAACAGCCCAGCCAGACCTGGCCCGATCTTTGTTTCGGCACTCAAGTCGTGGCAGGCGGAACAATTGGTGTCAAAGGCCTGCGCGCCATCGACGGTCTCCGTTGTCTCGGTGGTTTCAGTTTGTTCGTTTGCTGGTGGAGCGACAGCTGGTTCCGCAGGCAAGGTGGCTGGGGGCAGCGTCGGGATCGGCGTTGGCTCCACGGGCAGTGGTTGAGGGTTACACGCTGTTACGAGTAAAACGGCTAGGGCTATTAGAATAATCAGGTGTTTGTGCATTGATCCAATTCCTTTTCAATACTGTTAGGGTTGCAAGGTGCGGACGTGGTTGATCACGTCCCAGCGTTGCCTTTCGGTCAGATTCTCCCGCAGGGGCGGCATAGTGCCAAAACCTTGGGTGACAATCCGGTAAAGCGTTGCGTCGGGATAGTCGGCGATGCGTGCCTCGGTCAGGTTTGCCGGGGGGCGGGCATCCTCGCGCCAGAACTCGACCACTGGCCCGTCTCCTTGGCCTGACCGTCCGTGACACACCGTGCAGTGAAATTCAAACAAAGTCTCTCCCCGCTGCAACGAGACCCCGTCGGCAGGCACGGGATTGACCATCGCTTGTCCCTCGTCCAGGTAAGCGGGGCGGGAGAGCGGCACCGAGTGTTCCGGCGGCAGGCGGCGCGGCCCTTCTTGGGGATGAAGCGAGGGTTGATCCTCCATAAAGCTGGCAATGTCCACGCCGACGACTTCGTAAAGGAGCATCAAGGCCGCGTATCCGACGACGGCGACCACGATCAGGGGAATCAAAAATCGGCGCATTATGCCTCCTGTCCCTCAACTTGGGGTTCTTGAATATCTGTCGGTGAAATGACGGCCCCCTGCGATTCTAATACCGCGTGTGCCTTTTCCTTCTCCCCAACCGAGCAGCGAAAGAGCAGGCCGATCCGGTCGTCGATCAGTGCGGGGCCATCGTAGCTGGGGCCGGTGGTCGGAAGATTATTCAGTACCACCACGCCGATGAACGAGCCAAGAATCAATATCAGCATTATAAACTCGTACAAGAGCAGCGCCGTGGTGGGCACGGGCACGATGGGCTGGCTGCCCACTCGGATGACGTAGAGATACGGCGTCACGACGGTGAAAAAGAGACCGATGAGCAAGCCCGCCAACGCGCTCGCCATCGAGATACCTGATAATGGTGTCTTGATCTCTGGCCGCCCCAACGCCTTGGCCGAATAGGGCATGCTGGATACAACGGTGATGTCTCCATCCGAGATGCCCAAGGCTCGAAGTTGATCGAGCGTGTCTGCCGCGCGCTCCAAATCTTGAAACGATCCCATCAAAACGGTCGATTCTGTCATACTATTCCTCCAACTCGGCAATACTCGGCACCAAAGCCCGCCCAAACCGTCGCAGTGTATGCGACAGTTGCCCCTCTCGTACTTCCCACACCGGGATGATGGGGAACAAGCGCGAGACGAGAGCGTATAGGAGCAAAAAAGCGGCCACGGAACCGAGCGAGATGAACACCTCTACCCAGGACGGGGCATAAGTGCCCCAATTAAAGGGCATGTCATTGCGCCGCAGGAAACCAGTGACAATGATGAAACGCTCCATATACATCCCCACGTTGACGCCCAGCGCGATCAAAAACAGGGCCACCGGTGAGTTGCGTATGCCCTTGCTCCACAACGTGGCGCAGGGCACGACAATGTTGAAAAACAGCATGATGAAAAAGAAGGGCGACATCTGACCGGCGACTTGAATGGCCGTGATTTGGTGCCCAACCGCGTCGCCGCCATACCACTCGACAAAAAAGTCGGTGAAAAAAAAGTAGGTCCACACAAAAGAAAAGACCAATATCAACTTTGCCAGGGCGTCAAAGTGTTCCTTACGGATGAAATACTCGAGCTTCATCGTGGAGCGGGCGATAAAGAGCACGTTGGTCACTGCCGACACGCCAGAAAAGATCGCACCGACCACGAAATATGGCCCAAAGATGGAACTGCCCCAGCCGGTTACCTTGGACAGTGCAAAGTCCCAGGCCACGATGGTGTGGACGGAAAACATCACGGGGATGATGATGGCAGCAAAGATATTGATGCCCGTTTGTAGGGTGTGCCACTGCGTCTCTGTCCCCTTCCACCCCAAAGACATCGCGTGGTAGAGTTTTTTCCGCCACCCGCTCGTATACTCTCGCGCCGTCGCCAGGTCTGGGATCAGGGGCAAGTATAGATACAACGTGCTGCCCACCAGGTAGGAGGCGATGGCGATTTCGTCAAAGAGAAAGGGCGAGTGAAAATTGGGCCACAGTCCGCGCTGGTTGGGGTAGGGGGCGATCCAATATCCCCGCCACGTGCGCCCCACGTGGATGCCGAGAAAGGCGACGGCCACCAGCAAGGACGTGGTCGTCATCATCTCGGCGGCGCGGGTGATGGGGCGTCGAAACTCGGCCTTGAACACGCGCAGAATGGCCGAGACAAAAGTCCCCGAGTGGCTGATGCCGACCCAAAAGACAAAGTTGACGATGAACACACCCCAATAGTTGGGGCGGTTGATGCCCGCTACGCCCATTCCCCAGCGGATCTGGTAGATCCAGGCCCCCACAAAGCCCCCTAGGGCCAGCACAGCCAGGATCGCTACCACCACCCAATAGCTCAACCCGGTGCGCTGCATCGAGTCGATGACCATACGGTTCATTTCTTCCTGAGGGCGCGGATCCAGGAGCAGGTGGTGGCTGTATTCCTCCTTTTGTTCCGCTTCGGAATGGCTCAACGGTTTTGATGCAGCAGCTTTAACCGACATAAGAATCCCCCTGCTTTAGATATGTGATTGATGGTTCGGTGCCCTTTTCTTCTAGCAAGACGAACGCCCTCCCACTGTGCGCCAGTTGTGCCACTAGGCTCTCGGGGTCGTTCAGATCGCCAAAGACGAGCGCGTCGGTGGGACAGGTCTGCACGCACGCGGGCTGCACGTGTTCCATCCATCCATCCAGTCCCTGGGCGTTGGCCTCTTCCCTGGCACGACGGATGCGCTGGATGCAAAAGGTGCACTTTTCCATAATGCCGCGCGTGCGTACTGTGACGTCGGGATTGAGTTGCTCGTTCAACGGCTCTGGCAGGTATGGATTGAACCAGTTGAACATCCGCACCTTGTACGGGCAGTTGACACCGCAGTAACGAATGCCCACGCACCGGTTGTAGACCTGGACGTTGATGCTCTCCTTTTGATCATTCATTGTGGCATACATCGGGCAGACCGGCTCGCAGGGTGCTTTTTGGCACTGTTGGCACAGGACGGGCATAAAACTCGCCTGCACGTGTGGGTATTCGCCCTGCCAGTAGCGCTCGATTCGAATCCAGTGCAGAGATCGTCCCAGGGTCACTTCTTCCTCGCCAACGGTGGGTACATTGTTCTCCGCATGGCAGGCTACTACGCATGCCTGGCAACTGGTGCACAGGTCCAGATCGATCACCATGCCCCATCTACGTTTGTCTATGTCCATATCACCTCTCATTTCCGAAAGTTGCTGTCTTTGTTCAATTCTATCAATCCGATAGACTCTCCATTGATCCCGCGGAAATAGAATATTTTACCATTCCGCACGTTCAGAATTCTGTTCACAGGAATGTGTCCCTCGATCAAAGAATTTGTTTCTACCCCAAGTTCTTTTAACCTTTCTATCTCCTTCTCAATGTCCTCCACGATGAAACCGATGTGATCAATTACACCTTGGGGGTCGCTTGCTGTCCCCCCTTTGAGTTGCGTCAATTCTATTACAATATCGCCACTTTTGATAAACGCTCTTGAATCCCCCTTGGGGTTTGTTGACTTTTCCTGAATGACTTGAAAGCCAAAGACCCGTTCGTAGAACTCGACTGTTCTATCAATATCCCGTACCAGCAAACCGATTAGGCTTATTTGACGATGCATGTTCATAATTCCTCACATTACTCAATAGATGGCAACCAAATGATAAAAGTGCTTCCCTCTCCTATTTGGCTCTCTATAGTTATTCGTCCTCCCTGTGCGCGTGCGATCTCGTCGGCGATACTCAATCCCAGACCAGTGCCGGGGACGTGGCCTGAATCGGCCAGCTCGCCACGGAAAAAGCGGTCAAACACCTTTTCCTGTTCTTCTGGCGAAATGCCAGGCCCGGTATCTTGCACAGCGATCGTCACCCAAACTCGGTCTTTTTCCTCGACGGCTCTCACTTTTAGCGTCACCTGCCCACCAGATAGTGTAAAAATAATCGCATTCTCTATGATCTCTCCCAGCGCTTGAGATAGTCGTCCCAAATCCCCTTTGATGACCGGGAGATCAGACGGAATCGGCATATTCTCCAAGCCTAATCCTGCTGCTTTTGCCCGATCCTGATATCGAGTAATGGTATCCTCAACGAGTATGGGTAACGGGATAGCTTCCCAAGCAGTTACCGCCTTGCCACTATCTAATGCCGTGATTTCGAGGGCATCCTGAATCAGTTGAGCCAACCAGGCGATCTGATTTTCTATCGTCTGCAGATGGTGCTGATGTTTCTCTGAGAGTTCCGCTTGCCACATCAGATGAGCATAAAGCTGGAGCGTCGTTATCGGCGTGCGGAATTGATGAGATATGTTGGTGATGAACTGACTCCGTGCCCGCTCCAGATCCTTGCTTTGACTGATGTCGTGATGACTGGAGACGTAGCCCGTCAAGCGCCCCTCAGCGTCGCGCATAGGAGCAACAGTCAATGCTGCGTCATACATGCGACCATCTTTGCGTCGGAAAATGACTTCACCTTGCCATACATTGTCCTCAGCCGCAGTCGATTCTATAGATTGCAAGACTTGTCCTGATCCTGTCGTTGCTTCTACCGACCTCGCATCCTGCCCCAAAAGTTCTTTTAGCGTATAGCCGGTCAGCGCAGCGAATGCAGGGTTGACATAGCGAATCCGCATTTCCTGGTCGGCCATGAGGATGGCATCGCCCACGCTGTGCAGGATCGCATCCAGTTGAGCATATTGAGCCTGAATCTCGACCGTTCGTTCCGATACTAGATCTTCCAGTTGCTCGGAATACTCCCTCAACGCCTTCTCTGCCCGTTTGCGTTCTTCGGCTTCTTCCAAAGCCTGATCGCGTACAACCCAGTATTCGCGGACGCGCCGGGTCAGATCCGTGACATCTTGGATGGCAAAGAGCGCATAGAAACTGGTTTCATCTGATGCCGGTATAGCGGTGACCGTCGTATGTTGAACGCGAAACTGTCCATCCGGCAGAGGTGCGGGAATAATGTACTGGTGAAGTAGAGAGGAAAAGACAGCCGGAGGGCCGCCCTCAAATATACCCTCAAAGCGCCCAATGTACTGGGGATTATCCAGATGCGGGAAGAGTACTTTGAGGTTCATCCCAACCACATCATCCCGAGAGAGTCCTGTCCAATCCTCAAGGCAGCGATTCCAAAAAAGAACGCCCAAGTCCTTTCGCAAGACCAACATGCCTATCGGAACGTGGTCCAGGAAATCAAAGTCTCGTCTATTCTCAATTGTACAAGTCTCGTTCACAATTGCGTTTTTCAAGGTCATGCTTCCATTCGCTGATCAAGGGCTGCCAATAGCACATCGAATGAACCCACTTCAAAGACTAGGATGATGTCACCATCGATCTGATGCTGTTCAATGGTAAATTGAGCTTGTACCCATATAATCGTAGCATCAAAATTGAGATCGTTGGGAGCCAACAGGGTTTGGATGGGATTTTCCACATACCTGGGCACAGAATAGTGAATACGCTGCTCAATCTCGTTGCCAATTATGCCCATTACGCCGCTTAGGACAATGTTCCCTATCTCGGTAAGCGTCCCAACTCGAATTGAATCAAAGTCAGTAAGAAATAACTCATCCCCTGTGAGGACGGACACCAATTTGACCGCGCTTTCCGCTGGAAAGACCAACGACGTGGTTCCAGAGAACGGGCCCCTGAACGCGAGTTGGACAGTGGCTAGTGTCTCTTTTCCCAACGCTTTTTGTTTTTCTTCCAATGCTAAAGGGGAGAGCACCTCGACGAGCGGAACACGCAAGAGGACGTGTGAATGGAGCATTGTATTCAGCATACTGGCTGCTCGGCCAACACCGATGTTGATCAATTCTTTCAAGATATCAACCTGATCGAATGTCAACTTCATTAGACAATCTCCTCTTTGTCGCCTTTGACATTAAGAGCTTGTTTAATCGCGTCAAGCAATTCTGTTTCTTGCACAGGCTTGGTAGTGAACGCGACTGCTCCCAGTTGTAAACAGTGTTGGCGGGTGCTTTCCTGAACATCTGCCGTAAGTACGATCACTGGGATATCGAACCCCTGGTCACGCAAAATCTGGAGAAACTCCTCCCCCCCCATATCTGGCATAAGAAGGTCCAGCAGGATGCAGTTGGGCATAGCAGAGGTAATTATCTCCAAGCCCTCGTGCCCGTTGGTCACCTCAAGTGGCTCATATCCCGCTGTTTCCACAACTTGACGAATTTTGTAGCGCTGATATGCCGAGTCATCTACGATCAAAACTTTCGCCATAGTCATTCTCCCTTTGAAATCATTTCATTCTCAAGCTCATCTTTCCAAAAACTTGGCAACCCGCTCCAACCGCACACGTGCCTCGTCGGCGATCTCGCGCAGTACCGGGTCCTCGCCCATACTGCCGACCTGTAAAATCACTGCCGGGTCCGCGATGCGCACAATGGAGCTGCCCTCAGAGTCGGCCTCGACTGTGAGGTTGCATGGCAGTATCAAGCCCGCTTGGGCATCGTGAGCTATAGCGCGATGTGCCAGCGGTGGGTTGCAAGCACCGAGGATGGTATAGGGACGGAAATCCTCTCCCAACTTTTCCTGAAATGTGGCACGCACATCAATCCTGGTCAACACGCCGAACCCTTCTGTTTTGAGGGCCGTGGCGACTGATTCAAGTGCTTCCTCGTAAGATTGATCAAGATGAACTTGAAAAGCAATAGATTCTGTCATTTTTCCTCCTATGGATACTTTTTTTCTTTTGTCACGAGTTTCACAAATTACCCTGAATGTAGACTAGGTGTTCATATGTCGCCGCCAAGTCTACGAATGATCGCCATTGAGGCATCCAAACCACTGTGAAGTGCTCCCTCGATCCATCCCCCGGCCCAGGATGTGGTTTCACCGGATAGGAACACGCCATTGTGCAATTCTGGGGAGGGGGAGACTGGTTGGCGAAACAACGCTTTTTGATGTTCGTATTGTCCTGGATAGGTTAGCTTGAAGGCACCATTATATCCCTTGGCCTGTTCCCAGTAAAAGCTGACGGATTCAACGATCTGGTCCGAGATCAAATCTTTGTTATAGATTTTGGCCAATGCGCGTACACACTTTTGAACCCGCGCCTGATGGTCGAGCGCGTTGAATTTTGTAGCCGAATCCCCCCAAGTATAACTCAGGCAAATTACCCCAGACGGCGTATCGTCAAAATCGAACAGATAGGTTCCCCTGGTCGCTTCGTCCGAGATGGTGCACGTGATTGTAGATTCGGGGGGCTGTTCTTTCCAGAATGCGGTCTCGGTCCGTACAAAGACTTTGCCCGAGTGTATCATGTGGATGTTTTGAATCGCCGTCCATACATCATCCGAAAAGGTGCGTTGGTTTACCTTGATGTCCATCTCTAACGCCCGCAGTGAACATGTCACGATCACTGCATCATACTTTTCTGCGTTGCCATCGGCGTCGGTGATGATCACTTGGTCTTGTGGGTCAGAGGGAGTGTAGATTTCTTTGACGGCGGGGAGCGGCTGGCCTTGGTTCAACTGCTGTACGCTCTGCGTTCCCCAATGCACGCACTCACGCGGCTGCGTCCAAAAGTTCATAGGAATCTGTACGATGCCGCCCTTGACGAGCCGTTGGTCCACCTCCCATTTGCAGGTCACGATTCGGAGTATTTCGACAAAGCTGATCTGATACAAAGAGTCAAAGCCACCCGTGCCTAGACCTAAAGAACCAAATAGTTGAATCTCTTCTTTGGACAAGCCATGTTCGTAGAGAACCTGGTAAAAGCTCTTGTTTGCATACTGGTCCACAAACGCTTGCCACTGCTCACTGCGCAAATCCGGGTTGTCCCAAACCTGAGCCATTTTGTTCACCAGCGGCGTGACAAATTTTTCCCATGCATCTGCCGCTTTCTGAATCGCCGGAGGGAGAGGGCCACCGATGGGAATAAAGTGTCTCTTTCCTCCAAAATAGAGTATTGTCGGGACGATCAATGGATCGGGAAAGGTTTGGCTATAATCAATTCTAAATTGATCCATGTAATACGTGATGGTCTTGTTGACCGGCGGGATCCTCATCGCGCCCAATTCGGCGAATGCGTTGGGATCGCCCGGAAACCGGTAGGTAAAAGTCCGTCCACCAATTCTACGAGTTCCGTCAGGATTCTGTGCCGATTCATAGATCACCGGATGCAGCCCGATTTTGATTAGTTCGTATGCAGCGCTCAACCCCGAGCAGCCTGCACCAATGATGGCTATTTTGGTGCCCAGTTTTTCTTGTGGGATTTTGCCGATCCCATTCGAGTTGCTGACTAATCCACCATAATCGAATGGATTTTCAGGAAATTGCCAAGGTGTATATGCTTTCATAGGTATCGTCACAAAATTTCTTCCTTGTTTGTCATTGTCGTGACCGTGTCATAGATTCTGCACACCTGAGTACATTTTCTCCCAAGATTCGGGCCTGTCTCAATCGTTTAGGTTGCGTCAATATGTCACCGGGCTCGTCGGCAACTGCGGAAACTCCATTCAGTTCTCCGGGAACACATATTGCACCTGATGAAAGGAAAAAATTGTGGATAACGGTCAAAACTAAACTCTGACCACCACCTGTCCCTCGGCCAACGGCTATGGCTCCACCAACTTTGTTTGCCAGAGGGCGATTGTCTCGGGTTGCATAGCTCCGATCAAAAATAGCCTTTGTCTGGGCAGTGACGTTGCGATAGTAAACTGGCGATGCGATAATCATAGCATCGCAGGCAGCGTATTCTTCATGCAGCAGGCCCATATCGTCTTTGATTACACATTGGCCTGTGCGTGCACAACTGTCACATCCATTACAAGGCGTGATGATCTGGCTGCTTGCAAAAAATTCTACGATCTTCCACCCCTTTTCTTGAAACGGCTCTAGTGCGTGTTGGAGCAGTATTTCGGTATTGCCGTTAGCTCTTGGGCTTCCACTAATTCCAATGACCTTCATATCATCCCTTGCATAGATGACCTATACTCGAGTTCTCTCTTTTCTCTGTCAACATGTTATGATTGTCACCTGAACAAAACTTGTTATAATCCGCTTATGCCGTTTACACTATCTCATCCCGCTGCGATCATTCCTTTACCCAAGATACTGAAAAAACACACTGTCCTTTCTGCGCTTGTGATTGGCAGCATGATGCCCGACGCAACGTATTTTCTGCCAGTCGGACTGTCTCGCCCAGAAGGCCACTCTATATCTGCGTTGTTTCTGTTTTGTTTGCCTGCCGGAATGGCCCTTTACGTCGCTTTTCATTTCTTTTTCAAAAAGCCCTTTTTATTCCTGCTTCCAGACTCGATTTCACGTCGCATACGGCGATCATCATCAAATGTGTTTTCCCGAACAAACCTGTTAAATTCAGGAATATGTGTCTTGATCGGTGCGTTGACTCATCTGGTTTGGGATTCATTCACTCACGCTGATTCCTTTTTTGTAGAACACATTCCCGTTCTCAAACAAACACTCTTTACAGTGAAAGGTATCCCGATCCATGTTTTCAAAGTCCTGCAACATTCCAGTACCGTTCTGGGCTTGGTTATATTGTTTCTTGCGCTCTCCCGGTGGTTTCGCACTAGAATGATCGTAGAACAACCTCTGCCCGAAACCCCATTTGTAAAAACCTGGCGAACGTCAGTGCGTGTGATCATTGTGGCCATACCAATTGTTGTATCTGTCTTTTTTGCGATATGGACCAACTATGACGAGCCCCTTTATGTTTTTTTGCAATACCGCAAAAGTCGCTAGGAGAGCCAATCCGTCCCTGGGGACGCCAAACCGTATACCTGCCAGCAACTTGGAAAAGTTGATCCAGATGTCAGAAAAACGATCAAAAATGGTAAAACGTCAACTTTTTCAAGATTTGTGTACTGATCCTGGCATCACCCACACTGTTGGCTATATCGCTAAAATTTACTCGGAGCGTCCCCAA